>NZ_JBHWAQ010000156.1:0-1038 GCF_042743475.1 Streptomyces sp. NPDC059534 | reverse complement strand
ACGAGCTGGTGCGTGATTGCGTTGGAGACGTGGGGGTCTGAGCTGGGGGTTTGTGTCAGCCGGTGGTGTTGCGGTCGGAAACGAGGCTGGCGATGGCCCGGTAGGTGTCGGGCAGGTTCTCGCGCCGGTGAGTCCAGCGGGTCAGCTGCTTCCAGCGTTTGTGGTCGGCGAGGGCGTGTTCGACAGTGATGCGCTTCGATGAGTGCCGGTGTCGGGCTCGTAGGCGGGCTTCGAGGACCTCGGGCGGGCTGATCTTGTTTCCTTTCCGGGGCGGTGTGATCGCCTGGCCGGGGTGATCACGACGGAGTCCGAGGTAGCCGTCGTCCAGAAGCACTTCCACGTCCGGGAAGTGCTGGAAACAGGCACCGATGCCTTCGTTGCGTGCGGCGGTCGCATCGTGCATACGCCCTGGCCGCAGGGCATCGGTCCAGAGCGTGCGGCCCTGGCGATCAGCGATGACTGTGGCCTTCATCGTGTTCTGCTTCTTCTTGCCCGAGACGAATGCGCGGCGTCCGCCCCGGCCGGCCAAGGGCCTGCGGACCTGGACCTCGGTGGCGTCCAGCCGCAGCTCGACGCCTTCTGCCTGGGCATAGGCGAACACATCCGGCAGGGTCCGAAGCCGCAGGCCAGGACGGTCGGGAACGGCGCATCCCCGCTCGGCCAGAAGCGCCCGTATCTCCCCGATGGCCCGGGTGACGGTGGAACGGTCGACACCGAACAGCAGAGCGAGGACGGAGTGCGGCAGGTCGTGCCGCAGATGGATCAGCGTGACCACCAGCCGGTCCACGAATACCAGCCGATGCCTGGCGCCGGCACCCGCAGCCCGCCTCCTGGCCCCACCACGTGCCTCATGGCGGCGGCCCTCGACACCGGTCTGCCACGGGCCGGCCAACTCCGCTACCAGACAAGCAAGATGCTGACGGGAGATACCCGTGAACAACCGATGCGCGAGAACCGTCCGACTGGCCATGATCGTCACAGCCCGGATCATGCCACCCACCAGCACGGACGCTCACCCGCAATCACGCACCAGCTCGT
>NZ_JBHWAQ010000155.1:0-1064 GCF_042743475.1 Streptomyces sp. NPDC059534 | reverse complement strand
TATAAAACTGCCGGACGTTGGTTACACATGGGTCTCCGAACAGACGGAGATCTGCCATGCCCCCTTCGCTGGAACAGCAGCGGGACCGTCAGGCCCAGCATCGCCTGGCGGTCCTGCGCCACGCTGAGGAAGTCACCGGGAATGTCGCGCTGACCTGCCGCTACTACGGCATCAGCCGCACGTGCTTCTACAAATGGCTGCGTCGGTATCAGGACGAGGGCCTTGAGGGCCTGCGGGACCGCTCCAGCAAGCCTCACCACTGCCCGCACGCCACCGAGGCCGACGTCGTCGACAAGATCGTCTACCTCCGGCAGCACTACCATTTCGGCCCGATGAAGATCAAGATGTACCTGAAGCGGTACCACGACATCGACATCGCCTGCTCAGCCGTCTACCGCATCCTCAAGAAGCTCGGCATGAACCGCCTGCCGGCCTCCCAACGCTACAAACGGCACGACAAGCGCTACACCCGCTACGAGAAGCAGCAGCCCGGCAACCGGGTCCAGATCGACGTGAAATTCATCGAACCGATCGGCCTCCAGGAACAGACACCGGCCGCGGCGCCGGTCACCACAACCCTGCCCAAGCGGCGCCGCCGGGCGAAGTACTACCAGTTCACCGCCATCGACGACTGCACACGGCTGCGCGTGCTGCGGATCTACCCGCGGTGCGACCAGAAGACCGCAGTCCAGTTCCTCGACTACCTCCTCGAACGCCTGCCGTTCCGCGTCGAGGTGATTCAGACCGACAACGGCGCTGAGTTCCAGTCCGCCTTCCACTGGAACGTCCTCGACAAAGGCATCGCCCACACATACATCAAACCCGCATCACCGCACCTCAACGGCAAGGTCGAACGCTCCCACCGCATCGACGCGGAGGAGTTCTACCGCATGCTCGACGGCATCCTCATCGACGACACCGGCGTCTTCAACGACAAGCTGAGAGAGTGGGAGGACTACTACAACTACCACCGTCCCCACGGCGCCCTCGGCGGACAGACGCCCTACGAGCGCCTCAAGCAGAAGACCCAGACCCTGCTGTAATCAAGCTGCGGCAGTCGCACA
>NZ_JBHWAQ010000154.1:0-1097 GCF_042743475.1 Streptomyces sp. NPDC059534 | reverse complement strand
CTACGACATGGCCGCGAACACCGGCTGGGTCACCATCGGCACCGATCACGACACCTCGGCGTTCGCCGTCGCCTCGATCCGCCGCTGGTGGCAGGTCCGAGGCCGGCACGACTACCCCCGCGCTCGCCGACTGCTGATCACTGCCGACGGCTACCGCACCCGCGGCTGGAAGACCCACCTGGCCGACCTCGCCAGCGAAACGGGCCTGGAGATCACGGTGTGCCATCTGCCACCTGGCACATCGAAGTGGAACAAGATCGAGCACCGGCTGTTCTCCCACATCACCATGAACTGGCGTGGCAGGCCCTTGACCAGTCATGAAGTCATGCTGCGGACCATTGCCGCGACGACCAGCCGCACCGGTCTGACAGTGCACGCCGAACTCGACAGCGGTGAGTACCCCACCGGCATCCGCATCAGCAACGAGGTCATTGTGGCCCTGCCGATCATACGCCACCGCTTTCACGGAGACTGGAACTACACCTTCTACCCCGCAGACCACCGATCGTGTCCAGGCTTTCCCCAGCAACGCGGTCGGTCATCCGACGGCTCCGACTCCCTCACGCCTCATGACCTGCGACACCCGGAGCTGACCGGCATGTCCCGCAAGCAACTCAGCGACCTGACCCACATCTTGATCCCCGAGCTGGAAGAGCGCCGCGAGCAGGCCCGCCACGCAGCCCGCGGCGGACAACGCCGCGTCGCCCGTGGCACAGGCCGCAAACCGTCCTCACTCACGCCGACCAGATCCTGGTCACCATCCTCTGCCTGCGGAAACACACTCTCCAGGAACTTCTCGGCCAGCTCTTCAACACCACCGCGATGACTATCAGCCGTGCAGTGAAAGACGTCCGCCCGCTCCTGGAAGCCCACCGCGTCACCGTCCCCGCCTCCACAGCCTGTTTCCGCACCCCGAACGACATCGCCAGATTCCTCGAGCCTGATCAAAGCAAGATCAAACAAACGTGTTGATCCCCTGCAAGTCCTTAATCAGTTCGGCGTGGTTTTGTGCCGACTTTGTGGTGGGTGGGACGGCTGAACGGCGTTGTCAGGTTGAGTGAGCCGCCAGCGGGGTGATCCGATTCGAGGCGTGTCGG
>NZ_JBHWAQ010000153.1:0-1127 GCF_042743475.1 Streptomyces sp. NPDC059534 | reverse complement strand
CGGACGACGGCCTGGTTGTGGTTCGTCCCGAGACCACGACGGACGACGGCCTGGTTGGTAAGAGTCATGACAATCCTCTGCAGAAAAATGAATGGTGTTGCCGACGCTCTGGTCCTGCCATCTCATGCGCGCGAGGCAGCACCTGTGCATGATCGACAGACTCTCTGGCCAAGGCGGGGTCTGGATGAGTATCGGACGCTCAAATTCCGGTCCTCGGCGCCCGGTGTGGATGTCTGGGCTGTAGGCGGACGCGGCCGAAGAGCAGCTCACAAGGCCAGGGCCCACAGCACGCGACGTCGGTTGACTGCTGGGACCGCGGCGGCCCTGATACCCCGATGGAGCCAGGTATGCACCAGCCCAAGGCGTCAATCGTTCTTCGGCTGTGTACGGGAAGGCGGTCTTCGCAGGCTTTGGCAGGGACTCTCCGTAGCCGCCCCGCCGGGGCGCGTCGACACGTCGTTTCATGGGTGGCCGCTCATGAAACACTCCACCGCCCGGCGGTCCACCTGCGGCGATCATGTTTCATGAGTTGTTGCAAACGAGTGGACGTCTGAAACGCCTTCATGAAACAGTCCGGGGTCGTGAGCGATGACTTCAAGCGCGTGGAATCGCACGACTGCCCGATGTCCACCTGCGCAGCCCCTGCAGGTTCCCCGTGCCGTACCGGCAAGGGGAAGGTGGCCGTCCAGTACCACACCGCCCGCTTCCGCCTCGTGCCCCAACTTGCCAAGGCGCTCAGCGTGCCGGCCCCCGCCGTACGCAAGCCGGGCTCGGTGTGGACCGAGCTGCCCCGGACCGTGAGCGCCGGCGCCGAACCGGTCGGGCACGTCCGCCTCGGGTACGCCCGCGCCTCGACCGCCCGGCAGTCCCTCGACGCACAGCTCGACTCCCTCGCCGAGGCTGGGGTGACGCGCGTCTTCTCGGAGAAGATCTCCACCCGTGCTGCCAAGCGCCCCGAGCTGAAGGCTGCCGTGAAGCTCGCCGGGGAGATCCGTTCCTCCGGCGTCGCCATCACCCTCGTCGTCCACGAGCACAAACGGCTGGGACGCGGCATCGAACTCGCCATGCTGGCCGAAGAGCTGAAGGCGAGTGATGTCGGCCTGGAGTTCCTCACCGGTGAGCTGAAG
>NZ_JBHWAQ010000152.1:0-1163 GCF_042743475.1 Streptomyces sp. NPDC059534 | reverse complement strand
GAGCTGAAGGGCTCGCACGACCCGTCCGGCATCGTGTTCACCGTGCTCGCCGCGATGTCAGGCATGGAGCGCGAGTACATCCGCGACCGCACCCTCGAAGGCCACGAGTCCGCCCGCAAGCGCGGCAAGACCATCGGCGGCGCAGGCGTCACCGACGAATCCATGCTGTCCATGGCCCTCCACCTGCGCGACCAGGCGATGAGCCTGCGCGACATCGCCGCCCGGCTCGTCATCACCACCGGCAAGAAGAAGGGCCAGCACCCGTCACCCGCGACCGTGATGCGGATACTGCGCGAGCACGACGAGCAGGCCGCTACGGCGGCGAGTACGTGATCACCCCCGCTACTTTGCACCGCGGGTCAGAGATAGGACACCGGGGCCGAGCCGGAGCACCTGGTCTACACCTCGCCGATCACCGCCCCGCAGCAGGCGCCGACCGAGTTCTATCCGGCCTACCGCAGTGACGAGGACGTGGTCACCCGTCATTCCCAGGCCGAAGCCGCCGCGTCCCAGGGCCCCGCCTGGGACGAACAGCGCATGACCTGGGCCTGCAGGCCATCCAGGCCAACCTGTCCGGACTGACCGGAGGCGATGTGAAGATCGCCGTCCTCGACACCGGCGTCGACACCGACCACTCGGACCTGGCCGGCCGCATCGAGGCGACCGCCTCCTTCGTTCCGGGCGAGAGCGTCGAGGACGGCAATGGCCACGGCACACACTGCATCGGCACCTCCGCCGGTCCGGCCAGCCCCCGGCAGGGACCGCGCTACGGCGTGGCCTGCGACGCGCGGATCCTCGCGGCGAAGGTGCTCAGCAACGCCGGCAGCGGAACCGACGGCCAGATCCTGGCAGGCATCGCCTGGGCCGTAGCCCAGGGCGCACGGGTGATCTCCCTGTCTCTCGGCGCCCCGGTCCGGCCGGGAGAGCTCTTCCCGCAGACGTACGAGATCCTGGGCTCAGCGCGCCCTCGCGCGCGCGGGACGGTGGTTGTCGCCGCCGCGGGCAACGACAGTGGCCGGCCTCCGCGGATCGAGCCCGTCAGCCGGCCCGCCAATGCCCCTCCATCCTTGCCGTGGCCGCGCTCGACAAGGCCCTCACCCCGTCGTTCTTCTCCCACGGCGGCGTCAACAGCCAGGGCGGCGAGATCAACATCGCCACACCCG
>NZ_JBHWAQ010000151.1:0-1176 GCF_042743475.1 Streptomyces sp. NPDC059534 | reverse complement strand
CTCAACACCCCGCCCCTGTCAGGAGATCCAAGAAACAGTGCCTAGAGCACCAAGACCCCCGCCGGGACGGCCACGCAAAGATCGTTTCTCCGGTGAAATCCGGCACCCGGCCGGGTGATCACTTCGGCGGACCGCTTCCCGGTGGCGCGGACGCCCGATAGAACGCCGATCGTGATCACCATCATGATGCGGCGCGCTCTGCCCGCCCTCGTCCTTGCCACCCTGCCCCTTCTTGCCGCGTCCCCGCTGGCCGCAGCCGACGCACCCCATGCGCAGCGGACGTCGTCCCGGGGTGCCCCGGGTCCGTCGATCCAGGTGATGCTGTCGCTGTTCGAGGCCATCGATCAGGTCCCCGTCGCTGCCGAGCATCGCGAGGGGTACAGCCGGACCCTGTACAAGCACTGGAACAAGGGCCTGAACGCCACTGACGGCTGCAATACCCGCAAGGAGACCATCCTGGCCGAGGCCGTCGAGGCGCCCCTGGTCACGGCGGGCTGTCAGCTGACGGGCGGGTCCTGGCTCAGCGCCTACGACAACGTGGTCGTCACCGATGCGGCCCGGCTCGATGTAGATCATTTCGTCCCGCTCGCCGAGGTCTACGACTCGGAGCAGACACCGTGGAGCCCGGCGCGGCGTGAGGCGTACGCCAACGACCAGGACAGCCCCGACACTCTCATCGTGGTCACCGCGGCCTCGAACAGGTCCAAGGCCGACAAGGACCCGGCCGAGTGGCTGCCTTCGGACGCCTCCTACCACTGCACCTACGCCGCCACCTGGGTCGGCACGAAGCTCCGCTGGGATCTGGCTGCCGACGAAGACGAGCGGCAGGCCCTTCTCGGACTCGCCGAGGACTGCTCGGAGACCATCGTCAGCTACGAGCCCGTCGACTGATCCCCGTAGGCGCCTTCAGGTGAGGAGGGCGGCGGCCGGCGCCGCGGTCGGGGCGGTCTTCGGTGGGGTGGGGCCGGTCCCGCGCACGTGCGGGGACGCGGGACCGGCTGTGGGCGCCCATCCTGTAGGGAGTCCGTGACGACCGTACGGCGGCGCCTGATCGGGCGCAGGTTCTGATCCGCCGACAGGTGGTCTCCGCTTACGAGTTGGTGCGTGATAGCGGGTGGGCATGCTCTGCTGGTGGAAGGCATGGTGAACCGTTCGGTTCTGGCGCATCCGTTGTTC
>NZ_JBHWAQ010000150.1:0-1194 GCF_042743475.1 Streptomyces sp. NPDC059534 | reverse complement strand
TCCTCGGCACCGTCCACAACCTCAGCAAACTCCTCGCCGGCACCGCAAAATCGCGCTCTTGACTCCCGGACGGGAGAAGTCGTGCGACAGCCTCGTGGCTGTCGGGCGGATGTGCCGGAAGTCGCGGCGGACGCGGGCGGGTGTGAGGCGTTCGGCGGGTGCGGGTTTCTCCCAGGGCCGACGCCGGTCGGCTGCCAGTGGCCGGGCCAGTCGCAACTGGGTGTAGGCGGCGAGGATCAGCCAGGTCCAGCGGTCGGCCGCTTCGGGTGTGCGGATCTTTGGGCAGGTCCAGCCGAGGGTCTGCTTGAACAGGCGGAAGGTGTGCTCGATGTCGAAGCGTCGTAGGTATGCCTGCCAGAGCCGGTCGGTGTCCGCTGCGTCTGCGTCGGTGCCGGACCACCACAGCCAGACCGGCTTCGGGGTGGCCCCGCTGGGCAGGTGGTCGGTGTCCAGGCGGATCACGGTCCCTTCGACGATCGGGAGAGTGCCGTCGGCCGCGGCCCAGGACGAGCGGTGGGTGAGCTTGGGGTGGAGCCGGTTCCAAGAGCGTGCGAGGGTGGTTCCGTAGAGGCGTGTTTCGGTGATGATGTGGGTGTCCGGGGCGCCCCAGGTGTCGGGCTGGCCGAAGACGAACTCGCCGCCATGTCGGGGCGGCCGGCCTTTGGTATGCGGCTCCCGCGGCGGGGCTGGCCGACGCAGGACGCGGTCCGAGCGCATCCGGGCCAGGACCTGCACCGGCAGGTCCTTCAGCAGAAAAGCGAGACGGGGCGCGTCGTATCCCGCGTCTGCGACAACGAGGATGTCCGGGTCCCCGGTCTGCCACTGGCCTGCGGTGATCAGCCGCTCGACCAGTTCGCGCAGCTGCCGGGCGGTGACGGTGGCGGTGTCGTCCCCAGGCGCCAGACGCAGCGCGTCCAGCGGTGCGGTCCACGAGCTGCGGCCGGGTTCCAGCGCACAGACGATCGAGTAGGGCCACCCGGGAACGGGGATGTGCTGGTCCTTGCCCCGGCCGTAGGTGTGACACAGGATCCGCTGGGTTGGGCTGATTGAGCGGCATAGCCATGCGGATGGTGACCAACTCCAGCGCCGTTGATCGTCCTCGCTGAGTAGGCCCGGAGCGCGGTGCCGGGATTGCTCCCGGTCCGTTTCTCCGGACCTCTCGCCGAACCCGCCGTGCGTCTCTCAACGCAACGG
>NZ_JBHWAQ010000149.1:0-1214 GCF_042743475.1 Streptomyces sp. NPDC059534 | reverse complement strand
ACCCCCGACCCGCGGGAGGTGTCCTGGCGCCGCACCCAGCTCACCGGCGAGATGCCCCTCCCGGTAAAGGACACCGAGGGCAAGGGCATCGACCGGTTGATGCGGCTGTGCAACTTCGCCACCGCCCAGGGCGAGAGCCTGGCCCTGGCGTGGCTGGTCGGCTGCCTCGACCCGTCCGCCCCGGTCCCCGCCCCGTTCCTCACCGGCCCCCAGGGCGCGGGGAAGTCCACCGCCGGCCGGATGCTCACCCGGATCATCGAGGGCATGAGCGGCGACCTCCGTAGGGCGCCGAAGGACGAGGAGAACCTCATCACGGCCGTCGCCGCCGGATGGATCACCGCCCTGGACAACCTCTCCCACCTCGGCCCCGACCTCTCCGACCTCATGTGCTGCATCGTCACCGGCGCCGAGACCATCAAGCGCGCCCTGTTCAGCGACGGCGACGTCTACCGCTCCCGCTACCGCCGCCCCCTGCTCCTGACCGGGATCGACGTCGGCGTCATCCGCCCCGACCTCGCCGAACGCCTCCTCCCCCTCCGTCTGGAGCGTCCCCAGGTGCGGCGGACCGAGGCGGAACTCTGGGCGGAGTTCGAAGAGGCCCTGCCGGTGATCCTCGGCTCCCTGCTCGACCTCACCGTCACCGTCCGCGCCACCCAGGCCGACATCCCCACCGACCTGCGCATGGCGGACTTCGCGCACCTGTGCGCCCGGCTCGACGCGGCGGCCAGCATGGGGGCCCTGGATGCCTACCGGGCCAGCCTGGACGACCTCAACGACGACGTCATCGAGGGCGACCTCCTCGCGCAGACCGTCCTGAAGCACGCCGCCGGCCTCGACGCGGGCCGGGAGGTGCGAATGACGTCCTCGGAGTGGCTGCACTGCCTCACCCAGCTCTACAGCGGCGAGGAATGCCGTCCCCTGCCCAAGGGGTGGCCCACCACCGGCAAGGTCCTCTCCGACCGCCTCAAGCGCCTCCAACCCACCCTCGCCGCACGTGGCGTCCTCGTCGACTGGGGCCGCACCCGCACCGCCCGCTACATCGAGGTCACCCGCCCCACCCCGCAGTCGCCGGAACAGGCCGAGGGCATGTTCTGACCCGACCGGGACCCGCACAGGCAAGAGGAGCAAGCCGCGCCTTGGCCAGGGTTGCTCCTCTTGTCGTTCGGCGGCTTGCCGCCGCTGGGTCGCGCCGCAACGCGGCTCCGCTTTCACGC
>NZ_JBHWAQ010000148.1:0-1264 GCF_042743475.1 Streptomyces sp. NPDC059534 | reverse complement strand
TCCCGCCAGGCGGAGATCACCGACGCTTTGGTGGAACTGCTCGTCGCCTTGGTCCACAAGATCAACGCCCGTGCCGAGCGGCGGGTGGAGAAGCAGCTGACGGCGGAGCTGAAAAGGTCCGGGGCAAGGAGGGCATCCTCTTCAAGCTCGCCGCCGCGGCGATCGGCAAGCCGGACGAGGTGGTGCGCACAGCGCTGTACCCGGTGGTCGGGGAGAAGGCGCTGCGCGACCTGGTGGCCGAGGCGAAGGCGAACGAGAAGGTTTTCAAGGCCAAGGTCCGGACCACGCTGCGTTCGTCGTACAGCTCGTACTACCGGCAGATGCTGCCGCCGCTGCTGAACACGTTGGGCTTCCAGTGCAACAACACCGCGTACCGTCCGGTGATGGACGCCGTCGCGTTGCTAGCGAAGTACGCAGACGTCGACGGCAAGACTCGCTTCTACGACGCCGGCGATGTGGTGCCGATGGACGGCGTCGTCCGCAAGGACTGGCGCGAGGCGGTCATTGACGACAAAGGCAGGGTTGAGCGCATCCCGTACGAGTTGTGTGTCCTGGTCGCGCTGCGCGACGCGATCCGACGCCGTGAGATCTACGTCGAGGGCGGGAAACGGTGGGGCGACCCGGAGGACGACCTGCCCGGAGACTTCGAGGCCACCCGCAGTGTGCACTACTCCGCGATCCGCCAGCCCCAGGACCCCAAGGAGTTCATCGCCGGCCTGAAGCGGCGGATGACGGACGGCCTGGACCGGCTATCGGCAGCGCTCGCGGACGGCTCGGCGGGCGGGGTAAAGGTCACCACCCGCAAAGGCGAGCCGTGGATCACCGTGCCGAAGCTGGAGAAGCTGGACGAGCCCACTGGCCTCCAGGCCCTCAAGGACGAGGTCGTACGGCGCTGGGGCGTGCTTGACCTCCTGGACGTGCTGAAGAACGCCGATTTCCTGACCGGCTTCACCGACGAGTTCGCCTCCGTCGCCGCGTACGAGCGCATCGACCGCGTCACCCTCCAGCGCCGCCTGCTACTCGCGTTGTTCGCCCTGGGTACCAACATGGGCATCCGCGCGATCGTGGCGACCGGCGAACATGGCGAGACCGAGGCCGCCCTGCGGCACGTGCGCCGGCACTTCATCACTGTCGACAACCTCCGGGCCGCCGTCACCACACTGGTGAACGCCACCTTCGCTGCCCGCGACACCGCCTGGTGGGGGCAGGGAACCGCATGTGCGTCGGACTCGAAGAAATTCGGGTCCTGGTCCAGCAACTTCAT
>NZ_JBHWAQ010000147.1:0-1274 GCF_042743475.1 Streptomyces sp. NPDC059534 | reverse complement strand
GTGCTGTACACGTCGGGTTCGACGGGCCGTCCGAAGGGTGTGGTGGTTCCGCATGGTGCGTTGAGCAACTTCTTGTGGTCGATGGGTTCGCAGGTGGGTCTGTCGGCGGGGGAGAAGTGGCTGGCGGTGACGACGTTCGGTTTCGACATCTCGCTGCTTGAGGTGTTTCTGCCGTTGGTGTCGGGTGCGGTGGTGGTGGTCGCGGATCGTGATGTGGTGCGTGATCCGGTGGCGTTGGGCCGGCTGGTGCGGGCTGAGGGTGTGTCGGTGATGCAGGCGACGCCGAGTCTGTGGCGTGCGCTGCTGGAATCGGACCCGGGGGCCGCTGAGGATCTGCGGATTCTGGTGGGTGGCGAGGCGCTGGACGGTCAGCTGGCTTCGGCGCTGACTGGTGCTGGTGTGTCGGTGTGGAACATGTACGGGCCGACGGAGACGACGATCTGGTCGACCAGTGCGCTGCTGGCGGAGGATGGCGGTACGCCGATCGGTGGGCCGATCGCGAACACGCGCGTGTACGTGCTGGATGGCCGGCTGCGGTTGGTGCCGGCGGGTGTGGCGGGCGAGTTGTACATCGCCGGTGACGGCGTGGCCCGGGGCTACCTCGGCCGCCCCGGGCTCACTTCGGAGCGTTTCGTCGCCGATCCGTTCGTGCCCGAGGGCTCGCGGATGTACCGGACGGGCGACCTCGTCCGGTGGACGGACGCAGGCGTCCTGGAGTTCGTCGGTCGTGTCGACGACCAGGTGAAGGTGCGGGGATACCGCATCGAGCTCGGTGAGGTCGAGTCGGCGCTGTCGCAGGCGGACGGCGTCGCCCGCGCGGTGGCGATGGTCCGTGAGGACGCCCCGGGTGACCGGCGTCTGGTCGGCTACGTCGTCCCCGTCGAGGGCATCACCCTGGACGGGGAGGCGGTCCGCCGAAGCATCGCCACCCTTCTTCCCGAGTACATGGTTCCGTCGGCGGTGGTCGTGCTCGAGTCGGTCCCGCTGACGCCGAACGGCAAGACGGACCGCAAGGCGTTGCCCGCGCCGACGGCATCCGGTGCGGTTCGTCGTGAGGCGCGGTCGGCGCAGGAGGACATCCTGTGCGGGCTGTTCGCGGAGATCCTGGGCCTGTCCCGGGTCGGGATCGACGACAGCTTCTTCGACCTGGGCGGCCACTCGCTCCTCGCGACCCGCCTGATCTCCCGTATCCGATCCGTCCTCGGAGTCGAACTGCCCGTCCGGGCCCTGTTCGAGACCCCGACCGTCGCCGCCCTCGCCCCACGCCTGGAGCG
>NZ_JBHWAQ010000146.1:0-1360 GCF_042743475.1 Streptomyces sp. NPDC059534 | reverse complement strand
CCGGTGTGTTCGGAGACTTCATTTCGTGAGGAGATGGAGTCCATGTCACGTCCTTTGAGGAACTATCCGGCCGAGTTACGCGAGCGTGCGGTGCGGCTGGTGGCCGAGGTGAGGCCCGAGCATCCGACCGAGTGGGCGGCGATCTGCTCGGTCGCCGGCAAGCTCGGCATCGGCAGCGCGGAGACGCTGCGCAAATGGGTCCGCCAGGCCGAGACCGACGCCGGCGCCAGGCCGGGGACCAGCACCGCGGAGTCGGCGGAGATGCGCCGGCTGCGGGCCGAGGTGCGGGAGCTGAAGCGGGCCAACGAAATCCTGCGGGCAGCCTCGATTTTCTTCGCGGCCGAGCTCGACCGGCCACGCAGGTCCTCGTGAACTTCATCAGCGCTCATAAGGACACCGCCGGCGAGACGGGGGTGCGGTGGGGAGTCGAGCCGATCTGCCGCGTGCTGAGTGAGCACGGGGCGCCCATCGCGGCGTCCACCTACTACGACGCCACAGCACGAAAGCAGCGACCCTCCGGCTCCGGCTCCGAGGGAGCGTCCTCGCGGGACGAGATGCCGAAACGGGAGATCACCCGCGTGTTCGACAGGAACTTCCGGGTCTACGGAGCGCGGAAGGTGTGGCTGCAGCTCAACCGGGAGGGCATACCGGTGGCCCGCTGCACCGTCGAGCGGCTGATGCGCGAGCTGGGCCTGACCGGTGCCGTCCGCGGCAAGAGGTACCGCACCACCGTGCCCGATCCGACCGCCGCCCGCCCCACCGACCTGGTGAAACGCCGGTTCGACCGGCCCGCGCCGAACCGGCTGTGGGTCACCGACTTCACGTACGTGGCCACCTTGTCCGGCACCGCCTACGTCGCGTTCGTCATCGACGTGTACGCCCGCCGGATCATCGGCTGGTCCGCCGCCGGCCACATGCGCACCGCCCTGGTCCTGGACGCCCTGGAGATGGCCGTCGCCGCCCGCTTCCGCACCGGCGCCACCGACCTCACCGGTCTGATCCACCACAGCGATGCCGGATCGCAATACCTGGCCATTCGGTATACCGAGCACCTGGCCGCCGCGGCCATCGCCCCGTCCGTCGGCACGGTCGGTGACGCGCTGGACAACGCCCTCGCCGAGAGCACGATCGGCCTGTTCAAGACCGAGGTCATCAAGCCGAACGGGCCGTGGCAGTCCCTGACCGACGTCGAGATCGCCACCCTGACCTGGGTCGACTGGTACAACCACCGGCGTCTGCACACCGCCTGCGACGACCTCACCCCGGCCGAGGCCGAACAAACCCACTACGATCACCACCGCGCCCCCGTCCGGGTCGCTCATCCAACAAACTGAGTCCCCGGACACGCCGGGGCGGTTCA
>NZ_JBHWAQ010000145.1:0-1404 GCF_042743475.1 Streptomyces sp. NPDC059534 | reverse complement strand
TACTGCAACGGTCCTTGTCGTGATGGTTGGGCAGGTGAGTCGTTGTTCTGTCCATGGGTGGGGTATTGGTTGATGCCCGTTCGTGGGCGGGTGAGTTGAAGGCTCTGCATGAGCGGTTCGTGCACCGTTTTGCCAGGTCGGAGCCGCGTGAGTCGGCGCTTGCGTATATGCGGGGGTTGATCGCTCCGCTGGAGCGGAAGAACGGCTGGACGCTGGCGGAGGAGGCCGGGCATGCGGGTCCGGACCGGATCCACCGGCTGCTGAACCGGATCGACTGGGATGCGGAGGAGGTCCTGGACGATGTTCGCGAGTATGTCGTGGAGCATCTCGGCGACCCGGAGGCGGTGCTGATCGTGGACGACACCGGTTTCCTGAAGAAGGGTGTGAGGTCGGCCGGGGTTCAGCGGCAGTACTCGGGAACGGCGGGGCGGACGGAGAACTCGCAGGTCGGGGTCTTCCTCGCCTATGCGGCTCCGTTGGGACGGACGCTGATCGACCGCCGTCTCTACCTGCCCGCCTCATGGACGGACGATCGTGAACGGTGCCGGCGGGCCGGCATCGACGACGCGGTCGGCTTCGAGACGAAGGTCGCGATGGCCAGGGCGATGGTCCGCCGGGCGATCGAGGAGAAGATCCCGTTCGGGTGGGTGACCGCGGACGCCGGCTACGGCTACTCGAAAAGCTGGCGGACCGAGCTGGAACGGGCGGATGTCTTCCATGTCATGGCCACCACCCGGCACGACACCGTCGTCACCCGCTGGGCCATGGACCATCCCGTCCAGGACCTGTTCCACGACCTGCCACGGCAGAAGTGGAAACGCCGCTCGTGCGGCAACGGGGCCCACGGGCCACGGGTCTTCGACTGGGCGAGGGTCGAGGTCCGCCCCTGGCACCGGGAAGACCGGCGGCACTGGGTGATCGCCCGCCGCAGCGTGAGCCGGCCCGGGGAAGTCTCCTACTACATCGCCTACTGCCCCGCCGACACCACCCTCGACCAGCTGATCCGCGTCGCCGGCGCCCGCTGGGCCGTCGAGGAATGCTTCCAGACCGCCAAGCAGGAATGCGGGCTCGACGACTACCAGGTCCGCCGCTATCCCGGCTGGCACCGCCACATGACCCTGGCCATGGCCGCCCACGCCTGCCTCACCGTCCTGCGAGCCCGCGAACTCGATACAGAGAAAGCAGAAACGGATCCTCCGGCCTCGTCCCCCTCAGCCTCCCCGAGCTCAGACGCCTGATCCACCGCCTCACCCACCGCCAACCCGCACCCATCGACCACGTCCTGCACTGGTCCCACTGGCGACGCAGACGCCAACACCAAGCCCGCGTCAGCCACCACAAACGACGCGGCCACACACCACCCGAACCTGCCCAACCGTCACGACAAGGACCGTTGCAGTACTA
>NZ_JBHWAQ010000144.1:0-1447 GCF_042743475.1 Streptomyces sp. NPDC059534 | reverse complement strand
CCATCGCCACCCTGGTCTCCGACCGCAACACCACCACCTGACCAACGCCACAAGCAGGGCAACCACGACTCACCCGCTATCACGCACCAACTCGTTAGACGTCGTTTCTTATGGCTGTCAGAGCGGCATGAGAGCCTCCTGGCATGAGCTACGACCTTGCTGTCTGGGAAGGCGAGAGGCCGGCGGATGACAAGACCGCCTGCCGGGTCTTCGACGACCTGTACGCCCGCTACATCGACAGTGAGGTGGAAGAGCCTCCGTCCGAGCGCATCGCGGCCTACGTGGCCGCGTTGCTTGATCGGTGGTGCGACATCACCGAGGACGAGGAGGACACCTCCCCCTGGTCGACCGGGCCGCTGATCGGCGAGGCCAGCGGTCCGCTGATCTACTTCCCCATGCGGTGGAGCATGGCCGAGGAGGCGTCGGCCTACGCGGCGGCCGTAGCGGAGTCCATGGGCCTGATCTGCTTCGACGTACAGCAGAACCGGCTCAGGCCGTGAGAAGGCTGGCCAAGCGGCGGTAGCCGATGAGGGCTGCGGCTATGCCGACGAAGGCGAGGAAGTGCTCGGCCTTCCGTTCATAGCGCCGGTGAAGCCTTCGACAACCGGCCAGCCAGGACACGGTTCTCTCGACCACCCACCGATGCCGGCCCAGCCGCTGCGAGGACTCGACACCCTTGCGGGCAATGCGATGGCGGATACCGCGCTCGCGAAGCCATCGGCGCAGGTGGTCGTAGTCATAGCCCTTGTCCGCATGCAGCTTCGTCGGCCGCCGACGCCGGGGACCACGGCGGGACCGGATCGGTGGGATGCCGCGCACAAGCGGCTCCAGGCCCAGACTGTCGTGCATGTTCGCCCCGGAGATGCCCAGGGACAGCGGTAGTCCGTTCCGGTCGGTGATCAGGTGGATCTTCGATCCCAACTTGCCGCGGTCGGTCGGATTCGGTCCCGTCAGCGGCCCCCTTTTGCAGCCCGCAGGCTGACCGAGTCGATCGCGCACCGCGACCAGTCCAGCTCGCCCCGCGCTCCGAGCTCGTCAAGGATCACGCGGTAGAGCCTTGCCCAGACCCGGTCCTGGCTCCACTGAGCGAACCGGCGGTAGACCGTTTGCCAGGCCGGGCCGAACACCGGCGGCAGTTGCCGCCAGGTGCAGCCCGACGTCGCCACGAAGATGATCGCCGCCAGGGCTTCACGGTCACCTGCCCGGCGTCGGCCACCGCCCTGCGGGCGTATCGCCTCAGTCGGTGGCACCACCCGCCGGAACAGCACCCACAACTCGTCCGGAACCAGTCGCTCCACGAGATCCGTCATGCACGGATCAACGAACGATCACGCCATAAGAAACGACGTCTTAGACCGTGTCCTATGTGGTGAGGCGTCGTTGGCTTCGGTATGGGGCGGGGTACATGGAGTTGGATTGTTCCGGACGGGCTGTGGGAGATCGCGGA
>NZ_JBHWAQ010000143.1:0-1461 GCF_042743475.1 Streptomyces sp. NPDC059534 | reverse complement strand
GCGGCTGGAGTGTAGCGGGGCTTCGATCGTGCGGGGGCGGTCTCACGGAGACCGCCCCTCGATCGTGTGACAACGCCGCAGATAGTGACAGCGGCTGGGCAGCCTTCGAGGGTGATCACCGAGTATGCCGCCGCGCAGTGGGATCTCGAACTGGACGATCTCTTCCTGACCATCGGGCACCGCTTCGGCCGAGTCGAGCTCCGCCGTCGCATGCGTGACTACGTACGCGGGCTGCTCGCCCCGGTAGCACGAAAGAACAGCTGGCAGCTGGCCGAACAAGCCGGCCACCGCACGCCCGACGGCCTGCAGCACCTCCTTGCCGGATCGAAGTGGGAGCCCGACGACATCCGCGACGACCTGCAGCAATACGTCGCCGACAAGCTCGGCGAGGCCGACGGCATCCTGATCATCGACGACACCGGGTTCATCAAGAAGGGCACCACCTCAGCCGGGGTCCAGCGTCAGTACTCCGGAACCGCCGGCCGGACCGAGAACTGCCAGATCGGCGTCTTCGCCGCCTACGCAACCGCCCGCGGCCGGGCCCTGGTCGACCGCGAGCTCTACCTGCCCAAGTCATGGACCGAGGATCGGGAACGCTGCCGCACCGCAAGGGTCCCCGACGAACGGGAGTTCGCCACCAAGGGCGAACTGGCCCGGCACATGGTGCTGCGGGCCGTCGCCTCGCCACTGCCCATCGCCTGGGTCACCGCGGATTCCGCCTACGGCCAGGACAACCGATTCCGCCGACTACTGGAACAGTCGGGCGTCGGCTACGTACTGGCCGTCCCCAAGTCCCAGTTCACCGTGGGCTGCCCACGCATCGACGGGGTGTTCGCGCAGGCCCCGGACGAAGCGTGGGAGAAGATCTCGTGCGGCGACGGCGCGAAAGGACCCCGCGTCTACCACTGGGCCGCGGTCCGGCTGCCGGCCGTCGCCGAGTTCGACTACCAGGGCGAGGTCCCTCACCGGATGCGGTGGGCACTGGCCCGGCGCAGCATCAGCAAGCCCGACGAGATCGCCTACTACCTCGCATACGCACCCCTTCAGGTCACCGTCCAGGAACTGGTGCGGGTCGCCGGGGCACGGTGGGCGATCGAGGAGTGCTTCCAGGCCGCGAAGAACGAATGCGGCCTGGACCAGTACGAAGTCCGCCGCTACGTGGGCTGGTATCGGCACATCACTCTGGCCATGCTCGCGCACGCCTTCCTGGCCGCCACGGCACACCATCCCTGGGAAAAAGGGGCGGAACAGATGGGACAGCCGAGGCCATCGAACTCACAGTGGCGGAGGTTCGGCGACTCCTGGCAGCTTGTCGTGCCCGGC
This sequence comes from Streptomyces sp. NPDC059534, assembly GCF_042743475.1. Classification (NCBI taxonomy): domain Bacteria; kingdom Bacillati; phylum Actinomycetota; class Actinomycetes; order Kitasatosporales; family Streptomycetaceae; genus Streptomyces; species Streptomyces sp. NPDC059534. Next base: position 138 of record NZ_JBHWAQ010000143.1, on the reverse strand, counting down.
CCCCGCACCTGAGCGGACACCGCGGACGGCACCACGCGCTGAGCTGGTCGAACTGGCGACGCCGACGCCAAGCAGTCGCCCGCCGCTGTCACTATCTGCGGCGTTGTCACACGATCGAGGGGCGGTCTCCGTGAGACC
>NZ_JBHWAQ010000142.1:0-1494 GCF_042743475.1 Streptomyces sp. NPDC059534 | reverse complement strand
CGTGAGACCGCCCCCGCACGATCGAAGCCCCGCTACACTCCAGCCGCCCAGCGAAACCCGCAGGTCAGACAGTAAAATCCTGCTGGAGTACTAGGCACTGTCCGGCCGATCACGTGGCTGTCGCCTGATCTGGCCTGGGCGAGTTCGGCATCGGCGGCATGGTCCGCGTCCATGATCTTCTGCACCATCGCAACGGCAGTCCCGAATCGACGCGGTCCGGCTGCGCAAAGCCCCGGCCATGCTGCCGCAGCCCATGGCGGCCGACGGGCGTCTGGTCCTGGCCGTCGATGTCTCCGCCTGGCTGCGGCCCGACGCGCCGACCAGCCCGGACCGGCTGTTCTGCCACGTCTACGGACGCTCGGGACGCTCCAGCGACCAGTTCATCCCCGGCTGGCCCTACTCGTTCGTCGCCGCCCTGGAGACCGGCCGCACCTCGTGGTGCCAGTTGCTGGACGCGGTCCGGCTCGGCCCCGACGACGACGTCGCCGAGGTCACCGCGGCCCAGGTCCGCCGCGTCGTCACCGACCTGATTGACGGCGGCCAGTGGGAAGCCGGTGACCCGGACATCATGGTCGTCTTCGACGCCGGCTACGACGCCCCGCGCATGGCCTACCTCCTTACCGGGCTCCCCATCGAGGTGCTCGGACGGATGCGCTCGGACCGGGTGATGCGCCGTCCGGCACCCTCACTCAAGGAGTACGCCCTGGCCTATCCTCAGGGCGGGCGGCCGCCGAAGCACGGCAAGGAGTTCCGCTTCGCCAAGCCCGACACCTGGGGCGCCCCGGACGCCGAAACCGTGCAGGTCACCGACCGCTACGGCACCGCACAAGCGATGGCCTGGGACCGCATCCACCCCCGCCTCACCACCCGCTCCGCGTGGATCGATCACGACGGCGAACTCCCCGTCATCGAAGGAACGCTGATCCGGCTGAAGGTCGACCACCTGCCCGGCGACCGTGAGCCCCTGCCCTTGTGGCTATGGTCCTCCAAGACCGGCATAACCAGGAAGACATCGACCTGCGCTGGCAAACCTTCCTCCGCCGCTTCGATCTTGAACACACCTTCCGCTTTGAAAAACAGACGCTCGGCTGGACGCGTCCCAAGCTCCGTACTCCCGAGGCGGCGGACCGGTGGACGTGGATCGTCATCGCCGCCCACACCCAGCTCCGCCTCACCCGCGAGGCCGCGGCCGACCTGGGGGACGGGGAACAACGGACCGGGAACCGGCGCCAAGGGCCTTGCCACAGATAACGGGGCTGCTTCGCGCACCTGGCACCGAGCAGAACCGCAGCTCACAGTGACCGGTACCGCAGATATTGGGGTGTTATCTGGGGGGCGATTTCAGACCGGCCCCGCCGCCGACGACCCACCCACTGCCCACCAGGGCCGACGGGGGCTTAGAGGTCCTAACAAAGGCGTTGGACGTGGCGGTGGGTGATGAGGCAGGTGGCGAGGCCGAGGAAGGCTTCGTGGATGTCGTCGCGTCGTTCCCAT
>NZ_JBHWAQ010000140.1:0-1514 GCF_042743475.1 Streptomyces sp. NPDC059534 | reverse complement strand
GTCCAAGCCATCCCCACCCTGCTGACCTGCGACCATTCAGGATGAAAGAGGTTCACTGAGCTCTTTCAGTGCTCACTCCGCAGGGCGAACGCTCTTCTGGGGTTGACCGGTTTCCGACCTGCGGCTGGGATTCCCTCCTGCGGACGTAGCCGTCACCCGATCGGTGGCCACTCTGAAAGAGCTCACCGACTCCCAGCATCCGCACGATCTCGGCATTCGAGCGTCCTTGCTCGAACAGCTCGGCCGCCCGCACACGCCGGGCCTCGGCCAGCTGCGGCCGCGTCAAAGGAGGAACAACAGGCGAAGACTTGAAAGACACAGCATCAGGATCCCACCAACGACTCTGCCACCCCCATAGAACTAACGAAAAGATCAGTAGTGCCATGGTTCAACTTACACTCGAGGCGACGAGTATGGATTACTCATGAGAAGCAGCCAGGACCGGACTCTAATTCAGCGTTAGGCATCTCTATTGCGATTGGGGCAACTGTGACTGGATTCAAGACTATCTCAGTCCCCACGGTCAGTGCACTGACTGCGGGAATCACTTTCGCTGGATTTGGCATCGGAATTACTTCTGCCGCCGCCGACGTAAATAGCTACGAAAGGACTTACTATTTGGGCACTGCGGCAGATGGCGTCACCCGTACGGCCACCTTCCAATGCGGAGCATCTAATGGATACCCCTACGTTGACCGTGTGGCGCTTGAGGCCAACGATGTTTCAAAGACCATCAGGACCACCGTAAAGACAGTTACTATCACTAATCCTCCCCTGATTAATTCGGGAATGCTGAAGGTGAGTTGGTCGACTTCCTATAACATAAACCGCCCCAATGTGCCCGCCATCAAGCTCACTTTCGGATGCTCCAAGATTGAGCCTAACTCCAATTTTAATTCTGTCAGAATCTCAAAGACTGCCCCAGTGCCCGCAAGGGGGATAATCCTGCCAGGCACTGCGGAAATGATGGTCGCCTGCCCGTCGACCCATCCTGATAGAGGACTAGGGGTTACTACTCGGGCACCGCACGGCGTCGGCGTGGAGTACGCCTACAGTGACGACTGGCCGCAATCAGCCACCCTTAAGTGGATAAACTGGAACAAAATCATCGAGGAGGTTACTGGAAGCCTTGACTGCTGGAATTCATATTGATCCAGAGTGCTAGGTTTCCGGTGAGTCGGTGATGTACTGTATTTGAATTTTAATGCCGTAATGTCGGGCCTGTCCGTGGCGCTACCCATGGTCAGGCCGCCATCGGCGAAGAAGTTGTTGATCAGGTGCGGACGGTACTGGAGCCTTTTGAGAGCTCGTACTGAACTTGATTGGGTGGTGTCGATCAGCCGTCCATGATCAGGTCGGTGCCGGCGAGGCACCGGTCGACGAGATGCGGGCGGTACTGGATCTGCTTGAGTTTGCGCTTAGTACTGCAACGGTCCTTGTCGTGATGGTTGGGCAGGTGAGTCGTTGTTCTGTCCATGGGTGGGGTATTGGTTGATGCCCGTTCGTGGGCGGGT
>NZ_JBHWAQ010000139.1:0-1591 GCF_042743475.1 Streptomyces sp. NPDC059534 | reverse complement strand
CGGCTACGTCCGCAGGAGGGAATCCCAGCCGCAGGTCGGAAGCCGGTCAACCTCAGAAGAGCGTTCACTCTGCGGAGTGGCTGCTGAAAAAGCTCCATGAACCGGGTCATAGCCGCTCTGGCCGAGGCAAGACGATGAGTCGAAGAAAGCGAGGAAACCTGCAGCCCCGGACTGACAAGCAGCCTCATTGCCGAACTGGTCGGCGACCTCTTACACGGTAGGCCGGAGGCGGCGGCCGAAACGCGGGCGGAGACCTCGGCCCGCAGATCACCCTTCTGGTGGCCGCTTTCATCAGCATGGCCATGGCCTGCTCGCCGAGGCGCCGAATCTTGGCGTGTGTGCTGTTGTGCCGACGCTGCCACCGCTTGAGGCGACGGCCGCGGAAGGGGACCCGGATGGAGCCGCCTGCTCCCTGATACGCCTTGTCGGCCCAGCACTTCAGGTCGGCCTCGGTGAGCGTGTCGACGATGCCGTGGGTGCGGGCGGCGGTCAGGTCGTGGATGGATCCGGGCAACCCGGGTGAGGCACACAACAGCCGCCCGAAGGGATCGGTGAGGATCTGGACGTTCATGCCGTGACGTTTGTGTTTGCCCGAGTAGTACGGGGTGTCGGCGGCGTCCGGTCGATCGGCAGCAGCGTCCCGTCGAGTATCACGAAGGCCAGCAGGCGGCTCACGGTCCGCATCGTGTCGACCAGGCTGGGAGCCAGCGCGACCAGGACCTCTATCGCCCCGCGGACATAGCGGTGAGCCGTCGCAATCCCGATGCCGAACCCGGCGGCGAGCTGGTCATAGGTGTCACCGCACCGCAGATGGGCCAGGGCCAGCAGTGCCTGACGGCCCGGCGTGACGCGGCGCCACCGGGTGCCGATCTCGCGACGGCGAACCGTGAGATGCCCAGCGAGGTGGCGCAGGTGAGCACTGGACAGATTGATCGCCGATGGATAGGCAAGCATACGAAGCTCCTGGCGGACGGTGGATCTTGGCCGTGAACCCGTCTACCAGGAGCTTCGCCGGTCCGCAGATCCGCCCAGCGCACGGCCAGCGCCCTCAAGTTGGAAAAAGCTCACGCTGTGAGCACCTGCTTGCTGCCCCTCATAAGGCGGCGTTATCGGTGGCCGGCCGGGACACTCACGACGCCCGTCATGGGCATGACCTGCTGACGGACGCTTTTACGAGTTGGTGCGTGATAGCGGGTGGGCATGCTCTGCTGGTGGAAGGCATGGTGAACCGTTCGGTTCTGGCGCATCCGTTGTTCACGGGCATCTCGGGTGCCCATCTGTCGTCGTTGGTGGCAGAGTTGGCCAGGCCGTGGGTGGCCGGGGTCGAAGGCCGCCGGCACCAGGCTCGAGGCGGCGCCAGAAAGCGGGCGCCGGGGGCTGGCGCCCGCCATCGGCTGGTGTTCGTAGACCGGCTTGTCGCCACGCTCATTCATCTGCGTCACGACCTCCCGCACGCGGTCCTGGCGCTGCTGTACGGGGTGGACCGTTCCACCGTGTGAACCGCCCCGGCGTGTCCGGGGACTCAGTTTGTTGGATGAGCGACCCGGACGGGGGCGCGGTGGTGATCGTAGTGGGTTTGTTCGGCCTCGGC
>NZ_JBHWAQ010000138.1:0-1657 GCF_042743475.1 Streptomyces sp. NPDC059534 | reverse complement strand
GAGGCTGTCGCACGACTTCTCCCGTCCGGGAGTCAAGAGCGCGATTTTGCGGTGCCGGCGAGGAGTTTGCTGAGGTTGTGGACGGTGCCGAGGAGCTTGACCTCGGTGTCGACGGCTCGGCGTCCGCGGTAGTTGAGGTGTCGGCCGAATCGCTGGAAGAGCTGGGCGAAGCCCGGCTCGACGAGAGCGCTGCGCTGGCGGTACTGGGCCCGGCCGGTCGGGGTCGACAGGCGGTTTGCCATAGCCTGTTGGCCGGCGGGGGCGCTCTGGCGCTTCGCGGGGAAACCTGCCTGGTCAGCCTCGCTGGTCACCGAGACCAGTAGCGGCAGGTCGGCGAGCTCCTCGAAGGAGGCGACGCTGGCGTATCCACTGTCCGAGAGCCAGAGCAGGATGTCGCCCGGCAGTCCTGCCGCGTGCTGGTTCTTCTGGGTCTTCCTGACCATTGGGATCAGTGCCGTGCGGTCCGACGGGTTGTCGTGCAGGTCGATGGCCAGCAGAATCTGGCGGCGGGCGCACACGATCTGCAAGTTGTATCCCTGCAGATAGCCGCCTTGTTTGCCCAGCTGCAGACGTGAGTCCGGATCGCTCAGGCTGGCGACGGCAGTCGGGGAGGGCACCGGCTCGGGGCTCCGTACCCGCTCCAGGTGAGCGAGTGCCTTCGCCAGTCGTGCCCGCTGCCGGACGAGGACCGTCTTGTTCTCCATGGGCACGGGCGGTCGGCCGTTGGCAGCCCGGCGGCCCGCTGCCCGGTCGGCCTCGGTCCGGGCCCGGTACTTCTTCAGTTTCTCCTGATGGGCTGCCGTCTCGGCGGCCAGCCGCTTCTCCGCGCGAGCCACGATGCGTTCGGCGGCCTCGACCTTGATCCTTATCTCGTTGCCGGACGGCAGGGCCCGCTGATGGAGCCGGTCCCGGGCCGTGCGGGCCCGGACAAGCAGATCACACAGACGTGACAGCCTCGGCCAGTCGTCACGATGCGGCTCGTCCTCGACGTCCGTGGTGTCGCCGGTCTCGACGCGCCGGGCATGGTCACGCGCGTTGTCCATGAGCGCGCTGATCTCGTCCTCGCACCGGGCGATGACGGTCTCGAGACGCGGCAACTGCTTGTTGGAGTCACGGGAGGCGTTCGCGTCCATTGGCGAGCCGTCCACCGCGACCGCCGACAGATCGACCAGCCCCCGACTGCCGCACAGGGCCAACACCTGCACGAACAGCTGGGTCAGCGCGTCGCGGTGACGCTGGACAAACCGTGCGACGGTGGAATGGTCCACAGCGCGGTTCGCGGTGATGATCCGGCAGCCGAGATCGTCCCAGCAGGCCCGCTCGATGCCGCGCGAGGAGCGTATGCCCTTGCTGTAGCAGTAGCAGATCAGCGACACCAATACGGACGGCGGGTAGGCACCGCCGCCCTGCCTGTCGGCACGATAGCTGTCCTCGAAGGCCGAGAGATCGAGCCCCTCGACCACCTCAAGCACTCTCCAGCACAAGTGCCCTGGCGGCAGCCACTCCCGGGCACTCTTCGGCATCTCAAGATCACGTTCGCGGTCACACAGCAGGAAGTTCCGCCCCACCGAACCAGGCTCCACCATCCCCGCAACGACCCGAGCCGAACATCGAATCGCTCTTGACTCCCGGACGGGGGAAGTCGTGCGACAGCCTC
>NZ_JBHWAQ010000137.1:0-1686 GCF_042743475.1 Streptomyces sp. NPDC059534 | reverse complement strand
GATGCCCGTGAACAACGGATGCGCCAGAACCGAACGGTTCACCATGCCTTCCACCAGCAGAGCATGCCCACCCGCTATCACGCACCAACTCGTAAGGCCGCGGGGTCCTGCTCGCGAACGGTGGTGCTCTGGCGCATCGCATGCCTCGGCTCAACTCGGTGGCTGGTGAGGACAAAGCGGCCGCCGAGCCAGAACGTCCAGGGGAGGCACCCCGGCCAGCGACTGCGTTGCGGGCACCAAGGCACCCGACCCTCTTCCTTGTCCGGAAGGCAGCGCAGTAACACTGCGCAGCCGACTGCACGTGAACTGATGCGCAGTCACAACGCCTTCCGAGAACAGCTTGCTCCTTTTGACGGTACGAGCGCAAGATGGACGCACGGATTGGCAAAAGGATCGAACAGGTGGGCCAGAGTGCGGAGTTGATGGAGTGCGCAGATGCGTCCATGACGCACATTGCTGCGTCCATGACGTACCGAACCGCGTCTTGGACGTGCCAGACTGCGTCTATGACGCAGACACCATCGAGGACGGCCCTGGCCAACGGGAAGCGGCGCACGCCGACCACCAGGGCCACGCCGACGGTCATGCGGCGCAGGGTAGGTGGCCAGCTCAGATTCTGGCGTGGCGATATCCCTTCGGGAACCGCCGCGAAGCTCATGGGCTGGGACAGCGTGAAGCTCGGCCGGATCGAACGCGGTCTCTACAAGATCAGCTATGACGAGGTCCGGGAGTACGTACCCAAGCTCGGCGTTGACGACGAAGCTGGCATCGAGGCCGTCGCCGTGGCCGCGGAGGAGCCTCTGGGCGGCGGCTGGTGGAAGGCGTACGAGAACGACATCAGCCCGGCTCTCGTCGACTTCGTCCAACTGGAGAATCGGGCCCGTACCGTGCGTCTACAGCACCGGTCGATCATTCCCGGCCCCTTGCAGTCGGCCAGCTACGTGCGGGAGATCATCACGCGCGGCACGAGCGCCATCACGCCGAAGATGGCTGAGGTGCTGGTGGCTGTTCGGCTCGCCCGCCAGGAGATCCTGACCCGCACCGATACTCCGGTCGAGCTGCACGCTGTGGTGCCCGAGTCGGCGTTCCACGCGGTCTTCCAGTCCGGTCCCGTCATCATGCGCGACCAGCTCCGGAAGCTGATCGACCTCTCGGGCCTGCCGAACATCACGATCCAGATCCTCCCCCTCACGGCGCATCCGACGTTCGGGTCCAACGGTGCGTCCACCATCCTGACCTTCGACCACCCGTGGGCGTCTGTCGTCAGCGTCGACAACCCGATGGGCGGGACCCACAGCGAGGAGCCCAAGGCCGTCTCCTACCTGGAGAACGAGTTCAAGGGCATCACCTCGGCTGCACTTTCCGTGGACGATTCACGGGATCTACTCACCAAGTACCTGGAAGGAACCACCAAGTGACCACTACGCCGAGCCTGATGGCGACGGACTTGCCCGGTGCCGCCTGGCGGAAGTCTTCGTACAGCGGCGGCAACGAGGGGCAGTGCATCGAGGCCGCCGACGTGCGCCCGTCGCACCACGGCATCGCGATCCGCGACTCGAAGAACCCGGCCGGCCCGGCGCTCCTCCTTCCCGCCGGGGCGTTCTCCACCTTCATCACGGCGGCCGCCACCGGCGAGCTCTGACCGACACGACGAAGCGGCCCGGCCTCCCCCACGCCGTGCGTGGG
>NZ_JBHWAQ010000136.1:0-1718 GCF_042743475.1 Streptomyces sp. NPDC059534 | reverse complement strand
GCGGCATGCTGATCCGCGATTACTAGCGATTCCAGCTTCACGCAGTCGAGTTGCAGACTGCGATCCGAACTGAGAACAGATTTGTGGGATTGGCTTAACCTCGCGGTTTCGCTGCCCTTTGTTCTGTCCATTGTAGCACGTGTGTAGCCCAGGTCATAAGGGGCATGATGATTTGACGTCATCCCCACCTTCCTCCGGTTTGTCACCGGCAGTCACCTTAGAGTGCCCAACTGAATGCTGGCAACTAAGATCAAGGGTTGCGCTCGTTGCGGGACTTAACCCAACATCTCACGACACGAGCTGACGACAACCATGCACCACCTGTCACTCTGCCCCCGAAGGGGACGTCCTATCTCTAGGATTGTCAGAGGATGTCAAGACCTGGTAAGGTTCTTCGCGTTGCTTCGAATTAAACCACATGCTCCACCGCTTGTGCGGGCCCCCGTCAATTCCTTTGAGTTTCAGTCTTGCGACCGTACTCCCCAGGCGGAGTGCTTAATGCGTTAGCTGCAGCACTAAGGGGCGGAAACCCCCTAACACTTAGCACTCATCGTTTACGGCGTGGACTACCAGGGTATCTAATCCTGTTTGCTCCCCACGCTTTCGCGCCTCAGTGTCAGTTACAGACCAGAAAGTCGCCTTCGCCACTGGTGTTCCTCCACATCTCTACGCATTTCACCGCTACACGTGGAATTCCACTCTCCTCTTCTGCACTCAAGTTCCCCAGTTTCCAATGACCCTCCCCGGTTGAGCCGGGGGCTTTCACATCAGACTTAAGAAACCGCCTGCGAGCCCTTTACGCCCAATAATTCCGGACAACGCTTGCCACCTACGTATTACCGCGGCTGCTGGCACGTAGTTAGCCGTGGCTTTCTGGTTAGGTACCGTCAAGGTGCCGCCCTATTCGAACGGTACTTGTTCTTCCCTAACAACAGAGCTTTACGATCCGAAAACCTTCATCACTCACGCGGCGTTGCTCCGTCAGACTTTCGTCCATTGCGGAAGATTCCCTACTGCTGCCTCCCGTAGGAGTCTGGGCCGTGTCTCAGTCCCAGTGTGGCCGATCACCCTCTCAGGTCGGCTACGCATCGTTGCCTTGGTGAGCCGTTACCTCACCAACTAGCTAATGCGCCGCGGGTCCATCTGTAAGTGGTAGCCGAAGCCACCTTTTATGTTTGAACCATGCGGTTCAAACAACCATCCGGTATTAGCCCCGGTTTCCCGGAGTTATCCCAGTCTTACAGGCAGGTTACCCACGTGTTACTCACCCGTCCGCCGCTAACATCAGGGAGCAAGCTCCCATCTGTCCGCTCGACTTGCATGTATTAGGCACGCCGCCAGCGTTCGTCCTGAGCCAGGATCAAACTCTCCGATAAAGTAGTTTGACTGACTACGCACATCGCTGTGCGATTTATTTAAAACTTTGAATTAACAGGTACGTTTTATCTTGTTTAGTTTTCAAAGATCATTACCGCTTGTTGAAGCAGCTTTATTATCTTACCACTCAGCTTCTTTTATGTCAACAACTTTTTTTAAGTTGTTTCCGAAGCTTTTTGTTGTTGTCTGCTGTTCATCAGCGACGTTTAATAATATACCATGCATTCTTTAAATTTAGCAAGTGTTTTTTTCATTTTTTTTAAAACGTATTTCGTTATATTCATCTCCGCCGCGGCATACGATGTAATCAAGCATGGACAAGATAAGGAGGCGTCATCAGC
>NZ_JBHWAQ010000135.1:0-1735 GCF_042743475.1 Streptomyces sp. NPDC059534 | reverse complement strand
TCCCGAACCTCGCCCCGTCGCCTGTCTCCATCAGGCTGCCGGGGCTGGGCGCATCGACCGCTGATCGGTTGGGGACGGGGCGGAGCCGCCGTAGTACTCCGAGGCCGGGAGAGCCGGCCGCATGGGGAAGGGCGGCAGCGGTATCGAGAAGGGAAGGACGCTGCAATGCCGGAAGACGCCCCGCCGAATGGCGGAGCTCTGGGCCCTCGGGCCCGGGTACTGGAGATGCAGACCAAGCTTCACCGTTGGACGGTGGCCGATCCCGGCCGCCGGTTCGATGACCTGTTCAACTTCGTGCACGACCCGGCGACGCTGTTGGCGGCGTTCGACCGGGTCGCGGACAACCGGGGAGCCCGGACTCCCGGCGTCGACGGCCTGACGGCCGTCGACGTTGAGGAGTCGATCGGTGTTCCCGGGTTCCTGAACGACCTGCGGGCCGCCCTGAAGGACGGCTTGTTCCGTCCCTTGCCGGTGCGGGAACGCAGCATTCCCAAGCCGGGAGGCTCGGGGAAGGTCCGCAAGCTCGGGATTCCGACGATCGCGGACCGGGTCGTTCAGGCGGCGCTGAAGCTGGTACTGGAACCGATCTTCGAGGCCGACTTCAAGCCGGTCTCCTACGGATTCCGGCCCCGACGGCGGGCCCAGGACGCGATCGCCGAGATCCACTACTTCGGCACCCGGGGATATCGCTGGGTGTTGGATGCGGACATCGAGGCGTGCTTCGACTCGATCGACCACACGGCTCTCATGGACCGAGTGCGTCACCGGGTGAAGGACAAGCGCGTCCTGACGCTGGTCAAAGCCTTCCTCAAAGCCGGAGTCCTCACGGAACTCGGCGAGAACAAGGAAACACTGACCGGCACCCCGCAAGGCGGCATCCTGTCCCCACTGCTGGCGAACATCGCCCTGTCGGCGCTCGACGAGCACCTGCACGGGCCCTGGGAACCAGGTGGGGCAATGGCCACCGAAGGCAAACGCGCCTACCGGCGCCGCAAAGGTCAACCCACGTGGCGGATCGTCCGCTACGCGGATGACTTCGTCGTCCTGGTGCACGGCACCGAGGCCGACACCGCGGCACTGCGCGAAGAAGTCGCTGACGTGCTCGAACCTCTGGGGCTGCGTCTGTCGCAGGCAAAGACCCGGATCATGCACATGAGCGACGGGTTCGACTTCCTGGGCTTCCGCATCCAGTGGAAACGCAAAGGAGGCACGACCAAGTGGCACGTCTACACCTTCATCGCCGACCGGCCCATCCGGTCGCTGAAGGCGAAGGTCCGTGCTCTGACAGGCAGGACATCGCAGCAGGATCTTGCCGCCGTGCTGAAGAGACTCACTCAGATCATGCGCGGTTGGGCCAACTACTTCAAGCACGCTGTCGCCAAGCATGTCTTCGACAGGCTCGACGCCTTCGTGTGGTGGCGTCTCATCCGCATGCTGCGGGAACGGCACCAATGGAGTTGGGGCGACGTCCGCCGCCGGTTCACCACCCCCACCGGGCGGTGGCTTCCGATCGCGGCGGACGGGATCGAGCTGTTCCGGATCGCATCGGTCACGGTCAGCCGTTACCGATACCGAGCCAGCACGATCCCCAACCTTTGGCAGCCTGCGAACCCCGTCTGACGGCAGAGACCGTGGAGAGCCCGTTGCGTTGAGAGACGCACGGCGGGTTCGGCGAGAGGTCCGGAGAAACGGACCGGGAGCAATCCCGGCACCGCGCTCCGGGCCTACTCAGCGA
>NZ_JBHWAQ010000134.1:0-1740 GCF_042743475.1 Streptomyces sp. NPDC059534 | reverse complement strand
TCGGCACCGTCCACAACCTCAGCAAACTCCTCGCCGGCACCGCAAAATCGCGCTCTTGACTCCCGGACGGGAGAAGTCGTGCGACAGCCTCGTGGTCTTCGCGCGGATGTTCCGAAATCCGCGGCGACACGTGCGGGGGTGAGGCGGCCGGGCTCGGCCGGCTTCTCTCAGGGGCGTCGGAGGTCCTCGGCGAGGGGACGGGCGAGCCGGAGCTGGGTGTGGGGGGGGCGATGACGAGCCAGGTCCACCGGTCGGCGGCCTGGGGGCTGCGGAGTTTGGGCCGGGTCCAGCCGAGGGTCTGCTTGAACAGCCGGAAGGTGTGTTCCAGGTCGAAGCGGCGGAGGAAGGACCGCCACCACCGGTCGATGTCTTCAACCGTGGCGCCGGTGTGTGAGGATCAGAGCCAGACCGGTTTCGGGTCACGAGCGCCGGGCAGGCGTTCGACCTTCAGACGGGCCAAAGTTCCTTCCACGATGGGGAGTTCGCCGTCGCGGTCGAGCCATGGGCCGCGGTGGGTCAGCCACGGATGCAGGCGGTCCTAAAGGTGGCCTCGGCGGTGCCGTAAAGGGTGGCGTCCGTTGTCGTGGTGCCGTGGCGGCGAGGCCGGCCCGCTCGGGGACGGTCCGTGGGCACAATGGGCAGCCGCAGAACCCTGTCCGAGCGGATGCGTCCGAGAAGGTCGACGGGCAAGTCTGCGAGCTCGAAGGCGAGTCGGGTGACGTCGTATCCGGTGTCCAGGACAATCAGGATGCTCGGGTCGCCCTCGCGCCAGTGGCCCGCCCGTGTGAGGCATGCGACGACGGCCCGGATCTGCTGGGCGGTGACATCGGTCAGGTCGTCGTCGGGGCCGATGCGGACAACGTCGAGCGCGGCGGTCCACGAAGTGCGGCCCGTCTCTAGCGCGGCCACGCACGAGTACGGCCATCCCGGGATCAGCTGGTGCTGGTTCTTCGCCTGGCCGTGGACGTGACAGAACAGCCGGTCAGGGCTGGTGGAGGCATCGGACCGCAGCCATGGACTGACATCGACACCCTGAACGATCCGTCCGCCGCCAGCACGGGGCAGCGGCAGCGCGGCCAGCTTCGCGCGCAGACGGCCGACGTCGATCCGGCCGCTGTTCAGAGCGTCGTAGAGGGCGCCGTGACCACGCCGTGCTCGGCCGTCAGCGTGAGGTCGACCAGCGACCACACCGCCCCGTCCACACACAACACGGCATCGGCCAGCTCGAACAGGGCATCGCCTCGAACCGGCAAGCAGTCATACACGTTGCTCCGGAACCGGCACAGCACCGACAGGGACTCGACACGGATCGCATCGTCCAGCAGACTCACCTTCACGGCCTCGTGGTTGATCAATGACGTCTCGACAACGCACATGATCACCCCGAGGCCGACCTGGTGTCCGGAGAACCACACAAACCCATGGCCGGACGGCAGTCCAACCACGGAGCTCAGTAGTCACTGCGCAGGGCGAACGCTGTTCTGGGGTTGACCGGTTTCCGACCTGCGGCTGGGATTCCCACCTGCAGACATAGCCGTCACCCGATCGGTGGCCACTCTGAAAGAGCTCACGGGTCGAGGCTAAAGATCAAGCCGAGACCGCGTTTGAGATCTTGGTTGATCTGTTTTTGGTCACGCGCCCTGCCCGCCTCGGAGCGGCTGGCCAGACGGTTCTCAAACGCGACCTCATGGCAGTTGACGGAACCACAACCGGACATATCGTGATCAAGTTCAGCAGTCA
>NZ_JBHWAQ010000133.1:0-1767 GCF_042743475.1 Streptomyces sp. NPDC059534 | reverse complement strand
TGCTTCGCGGTGAGTAATGATCACTCTGAGGGGGAGCGGGCTCTCATGATCAAATGGAGGGGTGAGAAGGCGGCGCCAAATCCCCCCGGTGTCGCCGGTGGGCTGCCTCAACATCTCGGGGCAGCCCACCCCTCCTCCCGGGAAAGCGTGCTGAGGGGCGCAGGGTCCGCCAGCACGCGCCCCTTGCCCTCCGCGTGCGGCTGGTCCCGGCTGCAGAGGGCGCTGGCCCTGGCAGTCGGATACGGCCCGGCAGTCCCAGCGCGGACACCAGGGAAGCAAGTAACCCGCCGGTTAACCTCAGGGCTTCGCTGCGGCGTTCTTCTTCAGCTGGCGGGGCACGGTCTTGGTCCGGTCGAGGTACCCGTACACCGTCGAGCGCGGCACACCGAACAGGTCAGCGATCTGCTGGACGGTCTTCTCTCGGGCGTCGTAGAGCTGCTGGGCGAGCGCGGCCTGGTCGGGGGTGAGACTTGGGCGGCGGCCGCGGGCCTGTGCGGCGGCGAGAGTGTCGTGGGTGTTCGCGACGATCAGTTCGCGCTGGAGCTCGGCGAGCACGCTGAGCATGCCGAACATCGCCCGGCCTTCCATGGTGGAGGTGTCGATGCCCTGCTCGATGACGTGCAGCCCGATGCTGCGCTCGCGCAAGTTGGCCCCGAGGGGCACCAGGTGGAGCACGGAGCGGGAGAGCCGGTCGAGCCGGGTGACCTTGAGCGTGTCGCCTTCTCGCAGCAGCTGGAGCACAAGGTCGAGCTTCGGCCGGGACGCTTTCGCACCGCTCGCGGTGTCGAGGTGGATGTTGTCGCGGTCGACGCCGGCTCGCAGCAGGGCGTCGAGCTGATGATCGGGGTTCTGGTCGGCGGTCGAGACCCGCGCGTAGCCGATGAGCATGTGTCGGAATCTATCGGCCGGGCCGTTCGCCGACGTTGATTTCCGGCGCGGGTTGTCGACAGTGCTCACCTGCGGGTTCGTGATCACCACCCAAAGTATCGGTAGACGTTGGCACCCTCACGTGATCAACGCACCATCCACGGATAATCATGTGATCGTGGAGGTACAGGTGCGTGACTACGGGTTTTCGCCAGCTCAGCAGGATGAGATCTGGAGACGTTGGTCGTGAGGGGCAGTCGTTCAGCTTGATGGGGCGGGAGCTCGGGGCACCAATGCACCACGTCCGCCGGTTTCTGTACCAGAGCGGCGGTGTCCGCCTGGCCCCGCAGCAGCGTTCAGAGCGGCATCTGAGCGGCGGTGAGTGCGAAGAGATATCCCGCGGCATCGCCGCCGGAGAATCGGCCCGACAGCTGGCCAATCGGCTGGGCCGATCCCCTTCGACCATCTCCCGCGAGATCGCCCGCAACGGCGGCCGGGACCGCTACCGAGCCGCCTCGGCAGATGCCGGCCGCCTACGAACGCGGACGCCGACCCAAGCAGGCCAAGCTCGCCCAACGGCCCGCTTTGCGCGCCCTGGTGGAAGCCAAGCTGGCTCTGTGCTGGTCAACCGAGCAGATCGCAGGATGGCTGCGACGACAGTTCCCTGGCGACACCGCCATGCAGATCTCGCACGAAGCGATCTACCTCTCGCTCTACGACCCTCGCCGCCGCCAGGCGATCGACCGCAGCCTCACTCGGCGCCTGCGGTCAGCCCGGCCCATGCGTCGCCCGAAGATCGACCGTCGGCCCACCGGGCGGGGCGTCATCCGCGGCATGGTGTCCATCAGCGCCCGCCCTGCCGAGGTCGAGGACCGCAAGGTTCCCGGCCACTGGGAAGGG
>NZ_JBHWAQ010000132.1:0-1865 GCF_042743475.1 Streptomyces sp. NPDC059534 | reverse complement strand
CGGCACCGCAGCAGTGAAACCCTTGGGTGTCGAGGCCCGGGCTCTACTGTGCTACCTCGTGCCAGGACTGTAGCGAGCGAAAGGGGTACATCGGGGCGTGCCGCGCCGCAGACTCGGTAGCTGTCAACGGTGCATGACGCTTCCGTGTCGCGTCTCCTGCTCTGCCCGCTGACAATGGAAACGCAGCGGAGAGGTGCCCTCCTCAGGGACCAGGACCAGCCGAGGAGGCAGCACCGGTGGTTCCTTCGTGGAGTGTCCCGCCGCGAAGGGACCACCGGTGTATCCGGGAAGCCGCGCCGGACCGGATACACCAGCGGGAACGCATGATCCGCCGGATCTGCGTCGGCCACGGCCGGTATCACCGGGACGGGCTGATGGTCGCCCTTCCGGTACTCTGCAGTTCCCGGAGCATGTCGATCACCGCCTATCACCGTGTCGGCGCGGGCGGCTAGCCTGCCGGTATGCCAGAGCGTGTCATCCAGGGCCGTAAAGGCGGCCTGATCTCCCTGGGCGCTGCGGACGCTTTGTGGGCTGGCCTGACGAGCGAGAGCGGTGTGCCGACGGCTGCCGCGGCGTTCACCTGCTCTCCTGCTCCGGAGTATGTCCTGCTCGGCGGCCGCGTGGTGGCGACGATGAAGGCAGACGGCGACCAGCGGAGTGTTCCGGAGGCTGCGGTGCGCCGGGCGGCTGCGGAACTGAACGCGGTGGGGATGGACCGCCGGGATTTGGTGCGTATCGGTCCGTTCCGTGGCGTGCTGAAGCGGGAGTACAGGGAGGGGACGCTGCTGCGGTGGCGCGAGCGTATTGCCGGGGAACTGCAGGAGCCCGGAAGCCCTGACCGGACGTCACGACGTGAAAGGGGCCGGCTGCCTCACCTGGCGGGGATCGACTGGCGCCGGATACTCGTAGAGCAGACTCAGGGGCGCGAGGCGCGGTCCTGGTGGCTGCCGCGTGCTGTGGTCCGGCTGCTGGACGCGGCCGAGCATGCGGAAAGGCAGTGGTTGCAAGCCACGCAGCAGCCAAGCGAGGCCGTCACCGCCGACGGCCGGGAGGCGACGAGCCCTGACTGTCCGACCACAACGCTGCGGGCGTACGGCGGGGAGCTGAAAGGTCAGCTGTACGCGGTCCTCAGCAGGAAGCCCGGCATCTCCGGCAAGGTGGCCGGGTGGATCTGCGCGGTCTGCCGCACGGCACCTGCTGCGGTCCTCGACCACTGCCATGAACACGGCTATGTCCGTGCCCCGGTCTGCCACTCCTGCAACACCCTGGAACGCCCCGACCACCTCTACAGCAAAGACATTCGCGTGGCCGGCCGCTACACCCGCCTCTTCGACACCGACAGTGCCGACTGGCTGCCTCACTGGCACCGCTGCCCCGGCTGCCGCGCCCGCACCACCCTGCCCCTGCCCCACCTCGCCGCATGGACCGCCCACATAGCTTGCCGCTCCCTGCGCCCGACCCACCGCCCTCGCGGATCGCGCGGGCGCACACCCTGCGGGGTGCTGCGCGTGTCCTGGACAGGCAGCCACAACGCGCCCCGTTCCTGCCTGCTCATCATCGTCGTCGACTGCTGCCCTTCCGGCGAGCACCGGGTCCTGGCACGAGTCCCCTACCGCGAAGCCGCCGAGCGGTTCCGTATCTGGCTGGCCGAGACCGCCCCCGACGTGGCTGCCGCGGCCGGACCCGACCGCCTGGACGGCCTGCCCATCCAGTCCCGGCCGGTCATCGTCGACACCAGCGGTGAAGGCATGGCGCTTTTCTGAACGACCGTTACTGAGGTTTTCGGGTTGTCGTCGGGGAGTGACGGTTCATGATCCCTGCGGTATGCCGGTGGGATGAGGTATCCGGAGGGTGGGGGCCTGACC
>NZ_JBHWAQ010000131.1:0-1875 GCF_042743475.1 Streptomyces sp. NPDC059534 | reverse complement strand
CGTTGAAGCTCACTCACCAGTGAGCTCTTTACAGTAGTCACTCCGCAGGGTGAACGCTCTTCTGGGGTTGACCGGCTTCCGGCCTGCGGCTGGGATTTCCCACCTGCAGACGTAGCCGTCACCCGATCGGTGGTCGTTCTGAAGAAGCTCAGTGAGCGCCAACTACTCATTGAAAACCAACACCTAGCAGCCAATATGGAAGAGTGAAATCGACAGGCAAAGGGAGGATCATGCTCATGAATGTCAAGACTGCCTACGTCTCGCTTGGGACAGCATTGGTATTGGCGGGATCCATTGTTGGCGCAGGGAATTCTTGGGCCAGCGTGGATGATCTCCTGGATCAAACCAAGGAGATCTATAGCTCGGCTATATATGGAAACTCTGTGGGGACATTTTTGGCGTGCGGCACCAATTACCCCTTTGCGAAAAGTATATCTCTCGACATGTCCGGCAGGACGGAAGGACCTGATATTTCCACGGTTCAGCCCCAAAATGGCGACGGCACGTCGACTGGGAAGAAAGGAGGATTCTTTCTTAGCTACTCCAATCCGGGCATCAAAGGCGCCGCAGGTCCGGAAATTAGAATGACCATCAGTATGACGTGCTCGAGCCTCGACCCTGGTTCGCTTCCTCGAACGGTGTCTGTTGTCAACCGCGCAGAACTCCCCCCCGGGGTTACTAAGGAGCTAAAGGCCACGTGCCCGCTTGACTATCCGTATGTAGGCTCTCCCTGGGTGGGCGGGCGTGCAGATGGAAACGACGGGATTCACGTAAGCGGAACATCTCGGCAAACTGTTTCCTCAACATTTGGAAACAATACAACGGGGGTTGATTTGATAGAGGTTGGCGCTATTTGCGGCAGTAATTTCAATCCCTCCTGAAAGGGCGTTGCATCCTACGTGGATCGCACGCACGATCGCGGGCCTGTTTGCTGAGACGGTGTTTGAGAACTCGGTTGATCTCACTTTTGGGCTTGGTCGACTGGGGGCGGCTGAGCAGCAGCTCTGCGGAGAGGTCGCCCCCGCCAGCCCCGGAGGGCTGGTCAGGCACTTCTCAACCGTCTGAGCTTGCCTTTTAGGACTTGCAGGGAAACAAGTCGTGGCTTCCGGCTGTGGGGGTCGTTGTTCTGGTATGGGGAGACCGGAGGGGATCGAGGCCGCCTTGGCCGCGAAGTTCCAGGCGTTGTTGCCGCACCTGGACGAGCGTCAGCGCCGACTGGCCATAGGGGCTGAGGCTCGGTCGTTGGGGCATGGTGGGATCAGGCTGGTTGCCGCTGCGGCCGGGGTCCGGGAGGGCACGGTCTCGCGTGGGGTGGCTGAACTGGATTCCGGTCAGGCGCCGTTGGGACGGGTCCGTCGTCCTGGCGGAGGCCGGAAGAAGGCCAGTGACCTTGACCGGGGGCTGCTGCCCGCGCTGCTGGCGTTGGTCGAGCCCGACGAGCGGGGTGATCCGATGTCGCCGCTGCGGTGGACGACGAAGTCGACCCGGAAGCTGGCAGCAGAGCTGACCAGGCAGGGCCACCGGGTCTCCGCCGACACGGTCGCCAGCCTGCTGCGGGAGGAAGGCTGCAGTCTGCAGGCCAACGCCAAGACCATCGAAGGCGCTCAGCGCCCTGACCGCGATGCCCAGTTCCGCTACCTCAACGAGCAGGCACGAGATCACAGGGACGCTGGCGACCCGGTGATCAGCGTGGACACCAAGAAGAAGGAGCTGATCGGCGACTACAAGAACGCCGGGCACGAGTGGCGGCCCGCCCAGCGGCCCGTGAAGGTCAACACGCACGATTTCCCCGGCCAGGCCCAGAAAGCGATTCCGTACGAGATCTACGACATGGCCGCGAACACCGGCTGGGTCACCATCGGCACCGATCACGAC
>NZ_JBHWAQ010000130.1:0-1915 GCF_042743475.1 Streptomyces sp. NPDC059534 | reverse complement strand
ACCGGCCAAGAACACATTCCGGGACATACCGCCAAGCGGCGGAGCACGGTTGCGGCACTGCTGACGACACATACGCCACGGCCGTCCAGTCCACATCCCGACTTCACCCCTCTCACCAGAGGGGCCAGGGGTGAGGTGGCCGGAGCGTGTCGCCGGGGTCAGACTGGAGGGATGAGCGGGCACCTGTCCTCGGCCGCCACGCCCAGCGCTGTGCCGGTGCTGTTGTCGCCGATGCTTGCGGTGATCGGTCCGCCGCCCGGGCGGGACACGGAGGCCGAGTACGCGTACGAGACGCTCTGGAATGGCGCCCGCGTCCTGGCCCATCTGCCCAGTGACGGCAGCGTGCGACTGGTGTCGGCCACGGGCATGGACGTCACCGCCCAGTACCCCGAACTCCAGGAACTGCCCGGCATGCTGCCCGCGCCGGAAGCGGTCCTCGACGGGGAAATCATCGCCCCGGGCGACGACGGCCGGCCGTCGGTAGAACGGCTGCAGCAGAGGATGAGCCTGCACCACCCCGGCGCCGTCACGCACGCGCTGAAAGACTTGCCCGTCCGGCTGATGGTCTTCGACATCCTGTACCTGGGCCAGCCGGTGGTTCAGCTGCCCTACACCGCGCGGCGGGACCTCCTCGACGACCTCGCTCTGACCGGCCCCCACCTGGCCGTACCCGCTGCCTGGCCCGCGCCGGCCGCCCAGGCGCTCGAGCAGACCCGCGCCGAGGGCTACGACGGGATGGTTGCCAAACGGCTTTCCAGTCCCTATCTGCCGGGCCGCCGTACCCGCGACTGGATCAAGATCAAGCACCTGACCCCGCACTGACTTGGCGGGCCGGCGGTCCTCGGCCGTCGGCCGACCGAGGGCGACACCGACGACAGAAGGCATTGCGGACGGCCGGTGCTGTTCGTCGCCGTGAACACCATCCCGGCGCCGGTCGCCGAAATGTTTGAACAGCCGTAAAAACGCCGCTTTGCAGCGCTCACCCGCTGCCCACGGCAGGGAACCCGCGAGCGGACAAGGCGTTACGGGGCGGTAGCTCTATGGGCAGGGTGTGGGGGATACAGCGCAGCAGCCGCGTGAGCTGGTACGGGATGTTCCGGATGGCCAGGGCGGTGCCGTGCGCGCGGGCGGTCTTCTGTGCGGTGATCAGTGCGCTGAGGCCAGCGCAGTCGCAGAAGTCGAGCCGGTCCAGGTCGATGGTGACCTGCTCGTGGCGGTGGATGGTGTCGCAGAGTGCCTGGCGGACGCGGGGTGCGGTGGCGATGTCGAGTTCGCCGGCCACATACGCGACGGCCTGGCAGCCGTCACGGAACACGAGGACATGAGCACTCATCCCGAGCCTCCCTACCGGAAAGGGCCGGCTGTCCCGCGCGCCGGGGGCGGCGCCCGGCGCGCGCGGTGTGTCAGCCGAAGAGGTCACGGACGCGCAGCGTGCGGATCGTGCGCCGACGCTGCGGGCCGCTCAGGCTGTCGGGGGCCGTGAGGGGAATGGGCGGTTGCCACTGGGCGCGATAAGCAATCCAGAAGTCGTTCCACGCCGCAGTTTCGGTGGGGCCGTGCCCGGTGACGCGGGTGCCGGGACAGGTGACGGTGTAGCCGTCAGGGGTCAGCTCGACGAAAACGCCGGTGTGCGGCATCGCCACCACCTCCATGCAGGCTTGTGCGGCGTGATACTGCCCTTCAGTGTGCCGACCCTAACCACCGCATACCAGCCCAAACCGGCATCGGCTGTCCGGGCGGGCACCTGACCGCGTGAGCGAGCGTTGAGGCGGGATGTGAACAAGGCAAGACCGCGGCGGCATCGCCGCCCGCTATCGATGCGAGGGTCCGTGCGCGTGCAGCAGCCGTTCCGGCTGGATGATCTCTCCCACGTCCGGCTGGCCGCCCGGCGGGCCGGAAACCCGTTCTTCGACCG
>NZ_JBHWAQ010000129.1:0-1923 GCF_042743475.1 Streptomyces sp. NPDC059534 | reverse complement strand
GTAGCAGACTCCGTCACGCATGCAGGCCCATATGACTCGCAACCATGCCCGGGCGAGGATGCGGGTCGCGTGGGGATGCCGCTTCTGCCAGCGCCTGGCGTCGTTGTAGATCTTGGCGGCCCACTCGCTGGCGTGCCTGCTGTTGTCGGCGAACTGTGTCACGGCCAGCCGTGCCCTGCGGTTGGTCGCGTAACGGAACGTGACCGAGCGGGACTTGCCGGAAGCGCGGGTGACCGGGACGACGCCTACCTCGGCGATGAACTGCTCGCACGTCTGCGCGCGTTCCAGGATCGGGCCGACCTCGGCGATGATCTGGCCGAGGTTGACCGTGCCGATGCGCGGCATCGAGGCGAACAGCGGCGCGTAGGGGTGCACCTGGACGGCTCCGGCTATCTCCTGGTCGAGGACTCGGATCGTGGCGCGGATGCCCCGCACGAGCTGGGCCTGGACCCGCACCAGCTGGGCGACGATGGTGTCGCTGAGCCGGGATGCGGCCTTCGGCGCGGAGCGCATGCGCTCGATCAGCATGCTCCCGGACCGCTTGCCGGAGTACCCGCGCCTCTTGCACCACGCCTCCAGCCGGCTCGGGGTGAGCTTCGCGGCGGAGGCCGGTGTCGGGTAGCGGTCCAGGAACGCTAGGGCGATGTCGCTGTCGAGGCTGCCGAACACCGTCTTGCCGCCGGGCCAGTGGGCGTCCAGCAGGGCGGCGAGCTGGTTGACGGCTGCGACGCGGGCCTCGACATGGTCGGCGTGCTGTCGGGTCAGGGCCTGGAGGTCCAAGGTGGCCTGCTCGGTGGGCTCCAGGCGGGGCAGCATGTGTCCGTCAGTGCGCAGGTAGTCGGCGAGTTTCATGCTGTCGCCCGCGTCGGTTTTGGCCTTGCTGGCGCCCCAACGCGCCCGCATGGCGTGGAAGGCGTTCGGGTGCACCGGGATCACGGGGTGGCCGGCCGCGAGCAGCCGGTCCACGGCCAGACCGCGGCTGGTCTCGATGGCGACAGGCAGATCGGCCGGCTCGCCGTGGCGCCGGAACCGGGCCAGCGTCCTGGCAAAACCTTCCTCAGTGTGGTCGAACTCCCACCGGTCCACTCGCTTGCCGGTGCCGTCCATGACCGTCACGTCATGCGTTTCGGTCGCCCAGTCCCATCCGATGAACACGTGTCCGCCACTCCGCTGTCGTCCTCGGACCCGCTCGGTGGTGAGGACGTCTGCCGGGAGCTCATTAATCGGCCCTCTGCGGGGCGTGTCCTCGAAGCCGATCAGACGACCTCGGCCCGGCGGGGCTGGCGGCACTCACTTTGGCCGACGAACGGCTCGCAACCAAGGCCATGCACCCACCGGGACCGAGAGATCACAGCCCTACCCATGAGGGCTGCAGAAGGGATGGTCCTCTAATGAGCGGCGACGGCAACAAAGACGGCGATGACGCTGCTGACATCAGCGAGGACACGGACGAGGACGCCGATGAGAATGGCGAGGGGCCGGACGAACTGTTGCCGACGATCGACCTGGGGCCTGCGCCAGAGCACGAGAGCAAGCGCCAGCGGGCCGAACGGATCTACCTCGCTCGCTCACCGGGAAGCGGGAGTAGAGCTCACACGCAACGCTCTCACCCGGTGGGCCGGCTACCAGAACCCTGGGTCAGGCCGCACTGCCTACGTCGAGATGGAGCGGAAGCACGGACCGATCGTCGTCCGAGGCGACGAAGTGGCCGACGTGCGTAAGGAGCTGGCACCCGCGACCTTCTAGCCACAGCCTTTTACTGGAGGCGAACGGCGATGAGATCGCGCGAGTTTCCCATGTCAGTGTGGCCGCATGCCGACAATGCCCGCCTACTGAGGTTTTCAGGGTGGGGTCGGTGGTACGAGGGTCAGACCGGTGGCGGTGAGGCAGCCGTCGATCAGGTGGGGCCGGAGCTGGATCCTG
>NZ_JBHWAQ010000128.1:0-1928 GCF_042743475.1 Streptomyces sp. NPDC059534 | reverse complement strand
TCTTGATGCCGTGGCCGCGGTAGGTGGGCGGGAGCTGGTGCAGCCGCATCGCCTGGATCCCCCAGCCGGTCACCGCACGTCCCGGAAACCCTTCGAACGTCTCCGCCAGCGCCCGCACCTCGACAATGATCTCCCCGCCGCCGCCACTCGTGGAGCGGGGGTGATCGATATGCCGCGGCCAGTAACCGGACACCGGACGGACATACAGAGCCCGCAGAGTGGCAGGAATGTCCGTAGCGAGCTGCAGGCTCACCTGGCCGTTCCCGTCGGTCACCCCATGCACGGATGCTGCGCCGACCGCCCACACATGGGCGCCGGGCAGCACCCCACCGTCGCTGCCCCTGACCAGCACACGGATGTGCGCGGGCTCCTGGAGCGTCACCGCCAGCATGGGATCCAGCAGCGGCGTCGCGTTCACGCCGCCCAGCGCCGGGACAGGGGTGTAGGAGAGAGGCTGGTCGATCTCGACGACGACCTGTGGGTTCGCTGCCAGCGCGCGGGCCCGATCCTCCGGCATCGCCACCACCGCCACCGGTGGGCAGGCCGGGTGAGGCTCGGCGATCGCACCCAGACCCCGCGAACGCGCCAGCCGCACCTGCGCCACAGGTTCCACGTCGGGATCTTCCTCCAGCAGCGCGAACAGCGCCGAAGCCTCGATCGGCGGCACACCGCCGCCCAGCAGCCCCACTGGCCGCGGCGCCACCAGATACCTGCGCCACCCCGCCCGCACATCCTGGGCCCGGCTCTGCGACGCGACCTGCTCACGCCGCTCCTGCCCCCGCCCTTCACCCGCCTCGTCCGCAGCCCTGGAGGGCCTGGCCTGATCGCTCCGCCCACCGCCGGGCTTCACCCCGCCGCCGTTGCCCGGCTTCACACCACTGCCGCCCTGCTCACTCATCAGCCAACCGCCATCTCACCTGTCGTGCCCCGAGAAGATCGCCGGTGGGAACGGGCATCATCAGACCCGCTCCCACCAGCCAGCCGCCCACGTCCCGGATCTCGGGAATCCGGCGGGGCAGCGGACGGCCGGACAGGCCCAGCACCCTCTTCGAGGATGGGGCACCGCCCAGCCGGGGTCTCACATGCCCGGCTGCTGACCGAACTGCCCCTGGCCCATGCCCGGGAACTGACCGAACTGACCAGACTGGCCCCGCATTTGCTGCTCCCACGGCTGCTGACCGGACTGCCCCTGACCAAGCTGGCCGAACTCGCTCATCTGGCTACCCTGGCCCTGGCCGGTGATCTGCCCCAGCGCCATGTGCACAATGGGAGCGATCCGGCCGGCGCACTCAGCCAGCACCTGGCCGAACATGTGCGGCGGGATCTGCCCCTGCGACTGGATCCCCATCAGGATCTGCGGGTCCATCCGCAACTGCTCCACCACCGCCGACAGAGCACTCGCCGCACACTTCAGCGACAGCTCCGTCACCAGCATCGGCAACTGCTGCTGCCTCTGCTGAGCGAACTGCCCCGAGCCCTGCTGGCCCCAGGACTGCTCCTGGCCACCGAGGCTGAGGCCCGGCTGCGCCTGGCCCTGGCCCTGGCCCTGCCAAGGCTGCTGAGCGAACGCGGCCTGACCGAACTGCTGGCCATATGGCTGCTGCGCCTGAGGCTGGCCGATCTGCTGAGGCGTGTAGACGGACATACGGGACTCCTCTTTGAGTTCCAGCGGACGAAACGGCGAAACCGGAACCCCGGCCCACCGCACTCGCAGCAAACCACCAACCGACCAAGAACACATTCCGGGACATACGGCCATCAGGAGTAGCCACAGCACCACACGCACGCAGTCTCGGCCCCACCGGTCACTCCGTGCCCGTGCTTGTGGCGTGGCCACCCGCGTGAGAGCGCCGACCGGGGGTGCGCGCACGCCCGGATCAAGATTAGAAACCTTCGCGCAGCCGAGTGGGCCAACTGCTGCCCGGGAC
>NZ_JBHWAQ010000127.1:0-1934 GCF_042743475.1 Streptomyces sp. NPDC059534 | reverse complement strand
CTACCGCCTCGCCTATCTGGGCCTCGGCCACGTTCTCACTGGTCATCGATGCATCCTCCATGATCGGGAGTTACACCGAACGATTTACAGTCCCGGGCCGGAATCAACACGTCGGTTCGATCTTGGTCTCTTCCGGTTCGAGGAACCTGGCGACGTCCTCCGGTGTGCGGAATCGTGCTGTGGAGGCGGGGATAGCCACACCGTGGGCTTGCAGGAGGGGGTGGACAACCTTCACTGCACGGCTGATGGTCATGGCGGTGGTGTTGAAGAGCTGGCCGAGAAGCTCCTGAAGAGCGTGTTTCCGCAGGTAGAGGATGGTGGCCAGGATCTGGTCGGCGGGAGTGAGGGTGGGCTTACGGCCCGTGCCACGGGCGACACGGCGTGGTCCGCCGCGGGCCGCGGCCCGGACCCGTTCCCGGCGCTCTTCCAACCTGGGGATCAAGGTATTGGTGAGGTCACTGAGTTGCTTGCGGGACATGCCGGTCAGCTCGGGGTGCTGCAGGTCGTGGAGTGTGAGGGGGCGTGAGCCGCCGGCCGACCGCGCGCGTTGCGGGGGAGGGTGCGGGGACGGTCGGCGACCTGCGGGGTGAAAGGTGTAGTTCCAGTCTCCGTGGAAGCGGTGGCGCGTGATCGGCAGGTCGGCGATGGCCTCGTCGCTGATGCGGATGCCGGTGGGGTACTCGCCCATGTCGAGTTCGGCGTGCACCGTCAGACCGGTGCGGCTGGTGGTCGCGGCGATGGTCTGCAGCATGACTTCATGGCTGGTCAGGGGCCTGCCCCGCCAGTTCATGGTGATGTGGGAGAACAGTCGATGCTCGATCTTGTTCCACTTCGATGTGCCGGGTGGCAGGTGACACACGGTGATTTCCAGGCCCGTTTCGGCAGCGAGGTCGGCCAGGTGGGTCTTCCAGCCGCGGGTGCGGCAGCCGTTGGAGCCCCCGCCGTCGGCAGTGATCAGCAGTCGGTGGGCCCGGGGGTAATCGTGCCGGCCTCGGGCCTGCCACCAGCGGCGGATCGAGGCGACGGCGAACGCCGAGGTGTCGTGATCGGTGCCGATGGTGACCCAGCCGGTGTTCGCGGCCATGTCGTAGATCCCGTACGGAATCGCCTTCTCGGCCTGGCCGGGGAAATC
The DNA here is from genome assembly GCF_042743475.1 of Streptomyces sp. NPDC059534. Classification (NCBI taxonomy): domain Bacteria; kingdom Bacillati; phylum Actinomycetota; class Actinomycetes; order Kitasatosporales; family Streptomycetaceae; genus Streptomyces; species Streptomyces sp. NPDC059534. Next base: position 802 of record NZ_JBHWAQ010000127.1, on the reverse strand, counting down.
GTGCGTGTTGACCTTCACGGGCTGTCGGGCGGGCCGCCACTCGTGCCCGGCGTTCTTGTGGTCGCCGACCAGCTCCTTCTTCTTGCTGTCCACGCTGATCACCGGGTCACCAGCGTCCCTGTGCTCTCGTGCCTGTTCGTTGAGGTAGCGGAATTGGGCGTCACGGTCAGGGTGCTGAGCGCCTTCGATGGTCTTGGCGTTGGCCTGCAGACTGAAGCCTTCCTCCCGCAGCAGGCCGGCGACTGTGTCGGCGGAGACCCGGTGGCCCTGCCGGGTCAGCTCCGCCGCCAGCTTTCGAGTCGACTTCGTCGTCCACCGCAGCGGCGACATCGGATCGCCCCGCTCGTCGGGCTCGACCAACGCAAGCAGCGCGGGCAGCAGCCCCAGGTCAAGCTCGCTCGCCTTCTTCCGGCCTCCGCCAGGACGACGGACTCGCCCCAACGGCGCCTGACCGGAGTCGAGTTCAGCCACCCCACGCGAGACCGTGCCCTCCCGGACCCCGGCCGCAGCGGCGACGAGCCTGATCCCGCCATGCCCCAATGACCGCGCTTCCGCCCCTATGGCCAGTCGACGCTGACGCTCGTCCAGGTGCGGCAACAACGCCTGGAACTTCGCGGCCAGGGCGGCCTCGATCCCCTCCGGTCTCCCCATACCAGACCAACGATCCCCGCAGCCGGAAGCCACGACTTGATTCCCGGCAAGTCCTAAGAGGTCCTAACAAAGGCGTTGGACGTGGCGGTGGGTGATGAGGCAGGTGGCGAGGCCGAGGAAGGCTTCGTGGATGTCGTCGCGTCGTTCCCAT
>NZ_JBHWAQ010000126.1:0-1979 GCF_042743475.1 Streptomyces sp. NPDC059534 | reverse complement strand
GACCCGAACCTCATCGCGGAGCTGGTCGAACAGCACCAGGTGACCACGCTCCAGATGTCCGCCAGCCTCTTCAACCACATGCTCGACGAATACCCCGCCGTCTTCCGGGAGATCCGCGAGGCCATGACGGCCGGCGAGGCCGCCTCCCCCGCGCACGTCACCCGCGCCCTCACGGACCACCCGCAGCTGCACCTGCTCAACGGGTACGGGCCGGCCGAGAGCATGGGCTTCACCACGGCCTTCGTCATCGAGCCCGGCACCGCCGCCGGCGCGGCCAGCATTCCCGTCGGCGGGCCGCTGTCCGGCAAGCACGCCTACGTCCTGGACGCCAACCTGGAGATCGTGGCCCCCGGAGTACCCGGGGAGCTGTACGTGGCCGGTCACGGTCTCGCCCACGGCTACATCGGCCAGCAGGCCCTGACGGCCGACCGGTTCGTCGCCAACCCCCACGGGCCGGCAGGCTCACGGATGTACCGCACCGGAGACCTGGCCCGCTGGAACAAGCAGGGCGCCCTGGAGTACCTCGGCCGCGGCGACGAACAGATCAAGCTGCGCGGCTTCCGCATCGAACCCGGCGAGATCGAGGCCGCGTTGATGGCGCACGCCTCGGTGGTCCAGGCCGCCGCCGTCGTACGGGAGGACCGGCCCGGCGACAAGCGACTCGTCGCCTACGCGGTCACGGACGCGACCCCGGAGGAGCTGCGCCGCCACGTCGCCGCGCGCCTGCCCGAGCACCTGGTGCCTTCGGCCTTCGTGGTCCTGGACGAGCTCCCGCGCACGGTCAACGGCAAGCTCGACCGCCGGGCCCTGCCCGCACCCGACGACAGCACCTCGTCCGAAGGCGGCCGCGCCCCGCGCAACCCGGCCGAGGAGATCCTCTGCGCTCTCTTCGCCGACACGCTCGGGCTGGACTCCGTCACGCTGGACGACAACTTCTTCCACCGCGGCGGACACTCCCTGCGCGCCACGAAACTCACCTCCAAGATCCGCGACGCCTTCGGCGTGCGGCTCGGGGTGCGGGAGATCTTCCAGCACCCGACCGTGGCCCGGCTCGCCGAGCTGATCGCGGTGAGCGGCGGCGAGGAGGAGCGCCCCGCGCTGGTGGCCGGCGAGCGGCCCGAGCGGCTCCCGCTCTCCTCGGCCCAGCAACGCCTGTGGTTCCTCGACCAGCTGGAGGGACCCTCGCCCACGTACAACATCCCGCTGGCCGTACGGCTCACCGGCGCCCTCGACGCGGAGGCCCTGCGCCTCGCGCTCGCCGACGTCGTCGTACGCCACGAATCCCTGCGGACCTCTTTCCCCTCCGAGGGCGGCATGCCTCACCAGGCGATCCGACCTCTCGCGGCGACCGACCTCGCGCTCCCGGTGATCCCGGTGACGGAGGAGTCCCTGCCCCAGGTGCTGGCCGGACTGTCCGGCACCACGTTCGACCTCTCCACCGATCTGCCCATCCGCGCGGATCTGCTGGAGCTGTCCCCCGGGGAGCACGTGCTCCTGGTGGTGATGCACCACATCGCCTCCGACGGCTGGTCGAACGGCCCGCTCCTGCGGGACCTCGCTGCGGCGTACACGGCCCGCAGCGGGGGAGCGGCCCCCGAGTGGGCGCCGCTCCCGGTCCAGTACGCCGACTACACCCTGTGGCAGCGGAGTCTCCTCGCCATCGATGAGGAGCGCCAACTCGCCTTCTGGCGGAAGCAGTTGGCCGAGCTGCCGGAGGAGGCGACCCTCCCCGCGGACCGACCGCGGCCGGCCGTCGCCTCCTATCGCGGGGCCACCCACAAGGTGACCGCCCCCGCCCAGACGCACGCTGCCCTGACCGGGCTGGCGCGTGAGACCGGAACCACCCTGTTCATGGTCGCCCAGGCCGCCGTCGCCACCGTGCTGGCACGGTGCGGTGCCGGAACGGATGTCCCGATCGGTTCGCCGGTCGCGGGGCGGACGGATCAGGCTCTCGACGATCTCGTGGGCTTTTTCGTCAA
>NZ_JBHWAQ010000125.1:0-2005 GCF_042743475.1 Streptomyces sp. NPDC059534 | reverse complement strand
CTGTTCTCGCCGGGCCTGCGGACCGGGGTCTTGCGGGCCCGCTCGGCCATGAAGGCAACATAGGAGCCTATTTGAGCGCTTATTTGACTGATATAGACCTAGAAGATGTCCAAGACAGGGAAACAGCCTTAAAAGTGGCTTCAGAGGGCTGTGAGGTGCAAACAAAGATCGTAGAAGGTCGGGAAAAGAAATTTTTAAAAGGCGGACGGCTGCACATGTATCCTTCCGGAATGAATATGTATCGAAAATCAAAAGGGATTGTTAAGCCGGAACGGGAAGAAATGAAGTTCGGAGACATAAAAAAAGTAGTGGGTTCGGCAAAACCACACTACGAGAAAAGTTATCATGTCGAAAATGACAATTTTGAAAACACAATTTCGTTTCTCCAGTATAACACAAAACGTGATTTTTGAAGCAAAACGGTTCCTCTTTATGGAGCCGTTTTTTTTATTTCCCGAAGGGTTATTTGTCAGAATGACAAACCGATTTCGAGCCGGCGAGAACCCATTGTCACACCACGATTTAGGGGGTGTGTATAAATGGGCACTCTCTGTGAAATTTGAAGCTTTGAAATTCCGAATGGCGCACTTATACACTCTGTCGAGTGAGTGCTAAAATGCTGAAGCATTTCCGTCAAGCGTGTGGAGGAATCTTGTAGAGAGATATAGCATAGATACCCGTATCTCTAGAGATATTTTGGTATATCCCTGCTATATCTATGGGGTATCTATGCTATATCTTTGGCTTCAAAAACGGCACCTGTTCTAAGAGCATAGAAACTCAACAGGCACAGCCTGTTTGACACCCTTTTTTTTAGGGTGGCACCGAGTTTCCTTATGCTCTTTTTCTCTGAAGCTAAACCTGTTTTATATGTCGTAGTCTTTTTATTGGGAGTGACCCCTTGCTGTACAATTTCCGGAGGTGCCGATAAGGGACGAATTTTCCCTTGTCGGTTGCCTTTGGGGATTGTAAGGGGTGGAGGCTCGGAATCAAAAGGAAACGAAATATCATTCCGAGTGTGCTTCTTTTTTCTGTTCTTGAATTCTATTATTTCCAATGTTAGAATTATGTTAACAACTTGTTAGGAGTGTGTTTGGATGGAAGAGAAAAAACAAATTGGACCTCGAATTACTGTTGAAACATTTAAAAAGCTAGAGTTATTAGCCGAACATTTTACAAAACACAATGAATTTGGAAGAGTTTCAAAAGATGCTGTAATTGAGTTTGCTATTAAGGAATTGTATAGGGACTATTTGGGAAAAGGACGCTAATTTTTGTTGAAAAACTGACTTCGGATTTGGGGTTCTTTATTATTAACTTGATTTTAATTAAACATTACAGGAAAAATTGAGGGGAAATGGATGGATAAACGCAATGGTGACGCGGTTTTCATAGCTCCAAATGATGTTGTAAAAGTGACCACTATGAATCACGTCATTGAAGTTCAGCATATGGAGAAGATGAACCGGAAAAATAATATCAAAAAATTGGACAAGGATAGGTTTGTAGACCTCTCTACTGGGGAGATCCGGGAGTTCGAGCATTCGGAAAATCGGCAGGAAAATTATAATTCTTTGAGACAAACCTTTAAGAAGCTGCGTTATTTGATAAATAACAATTTTATAGGACGGCCAAATGAATTACATATAACTTTGACATACAAGAAAAATATGACGGACACGAAAAAACTTTATAGTGATTTTCAAAATTTTATCGACAGGTTGCGTTATAAATACAAGAAAGAAAGTTCGATAGATTATTTATCGGTGGTAGAGCCACAAGGACGTGGAGCCTGGCATTGTCATGTTTTAATGCGCTTTAATGATTTGGATAAGATTTATATTAAAAATGCTGAATTAAGGAGTCTATGGGGTTTAGGATTTGTAACAATCAAGTCATTAAAGGATATAGACAACATAGGAGCCTATTTGAGCGCTTATTTGACTGATATAGACCTAGAAGATGTCCAAGACAGGGAAACAGCCTTAAAAGTGGCTTCAGAGGG
>NZ_JBHWAQ010000124.1:0-2209 GCF_042743475.1 Streptomyces sp. NPDC059534 | reverse complement strand
GACGATGAAACCCCCGCCGTGACGACGGGGGTTTCGGCAGGCGGACGGTGCAACGCGCGAGCGGCTGCGGAGCGGTATCGGTGCGCCGTACGGGGCCTGGAACGCCTCTGGTCCCCTGCGCGGGGGTGCTGGGGACCAGACGGGGGCAGCGGGGCGATAACCAGTCGGCACCCGGGGCCGGCGCCCTGCGGGAGAGGGCGCGGGCCCGTCCGGAGGCTAGCCCTTGGTCATGGCGGTCTCCTCGACCCAGCGCAGGACGTCGCGCGTACGTCGGTCCTCTCCGAGCTGCTCCAGCATCCCGGCGACGAGCGGGGCAAGCTCGGCCGCGCCTTCCGTGTCTTCCTGCGCAAGGGACCGCCAGGCGGCGTGCGCGTTGCGTACCGCGCTGACGGTGTCCTGTACGGGCTGGGCGTCAGCCTCGCGGCGGCGCTGGGCGGTCTGGACGAGGAGTTCGACTGTCTCGTACCAGTCGGCTCCCTGGCGGAGGGTCAGGGAGGCTTTGAGGGTGGCCATGTTCACGGCGTGCGGGTGGAGCGGCCCGTAGGCGACGCCCAGGGCCTCTTCGAGCTTGGCCGCAGCGGTGATGGCGTCGGCGAGGTTCCCCGCGCTCTCCGCGGCCCGCAGGTCGTCGTATGGGGCCTGGTACGCGGCCGGAAGGGGAGATGTCCAGTCGTGCGTACTCTGGGGCGCGGTGGGGGCCGGTGCGGGCAGGGGCACGGCTGACACAGGGGCGGGCACCGGCGGAGCGGGCGCTGGCGGGACGGGGTGGGAGGCGTGCAGGGTGAGGACGTTGCCCGCGGTGTCCATGATCATGGGCCAGGTGGTGCCGTCGGGTTCCTTCCCAAGGAAGCGGACGGGCCGGCCGTGGAGTGCGGCCTTGACGTAGATCTCACTGAGGGCTGCTCGGCGGGACTGATCGGTGTCTGCGGATGCTCCGGTTACGGGTTCGCCGTCGATGTAGGCGCCGGTGGTGGTCAGAGTGACGGTGTAAATCGGTTCGGTGGGAACCTGGTCTGGATTTATGGGCATGCTGGGCTCCCTCATCCGCCCTTGGGGAAATAGGGCGGCGCCCACCCTAGGCATGTCGATCCCCACTTTGATTCGATGTCTGTTGCCGGTACGACGTCAATGTATCCGGGGCGCGCGATGTCGTTGCTGGCGATTTTCCCGTTGCCGAGGTAAATGGCGACGTGTCCGGCCCGGTTGCCGGTTTCCCAATACATGAGTGCGCCGGGCGGCGGGTTGCGATCCTTGTCGTGTTTCATACCCGGAGGCATTTGATGATAGTGGTCGACGGCATACGCGACGCCGGAGTATGACCATCCGTAGGTTCTTGCAACGAATACAAGGCAGAGCCGGTACCAGCCTTTCCCGCCGGTTGCGGCTTCATTCTCAGCCCATTTGATCGCGTCGGCGGTGGAGCGGGGATTTTTGACGTTGGGGGGCCAGCCGGCCGCGCCATCGTGGAAAGGCTCTCCGGGGCTTCCCGGTTTTCCGCCTCCGTCGCCGGTGTAGCACTCCCGGGGGCTGGCGGACTCGCCGGACGGGCCGGGGGCCCCGCTGGGGCTTCCTTCGGGGGGTGTCGGGCCGTTCTCCGCCGGTCGCAGCAGGTCGATGCCGGCTTGGGCGGCGATCTCGCGTGCGGAGCCCTCCTGGCCGGCGTAGAGCCTCTCGTGCTCCTCGGCGGGGCGCTGGACGGTCGCGGCGGCCTTCCACAGCGGCATGGCCTCCCACCCGCGGATGTCGTCCAGTCTGCGGGAGCTGCCGGAGTCGGCACCGAAGAAGAACATGTTCGAGGAGTACCGGGGGTTGAGAATCTGCTCTCTAGTTCCCCACCCCTGGGAAGGTCGCTGCTGGAATAGTCCGAGTGAGTCGCGGTCGCCGTAGTCGATGTTCAGGAGGGTGGATTCCTGAAGTGCTGTCATCAGACCGATCAGCGTCGCCTGGCCTGACATGCCTCCCGCTTCGGCGACTTCGTCGATCACCTTGGCGTTCTCGATCTGCTTTTTCCGGAGGTCTCCGTTCGGGTTTTGCCCGGTCCCTCCGGTGCTTCCCGAGCCGCCGGGGAGCTCCGTGCCGGGCTGTGCCGTAGTTTGCGTGGTGGGGTGAGGGCCTGCCCCGATGGTCTCGGCCGAGGCCGAGGTAGCCGTCATCGAGGAGGATTTGGACCAGCTCGAAATGGTCAAAGCATCTGCCGATGCCGGCCGTG
>NZ_JBHWAQ010000123.1:0-2228 GCF_042743475.1 Streptomyces sp. NPDC059534 | reverse complement strand
GCTTGCAGCATCATCTGCTTGAGACGACTCCGAACCTCATTCTGAAACGATCAGTTATCCTGATCCGCTGCGGCCTGCGGGTCTCCGACGCCTGCACCATCCGGTTCGACTGCCTGCTTCATGACGGCCAGGGCGCCCCCTACCTGCGCTACTTCAACAACAAGATGAGCCGGGAGGCCGCCGTGCCCATCGACGAGGAGATCGAGGCCGAAGTCCGGTCCCAGCAGCAGCGCGTCCTTCAACGCTGGCCGGACGGCAATCCGCACGTCTTCCCCGGGCTGAAGGGCAACGCCGACGGCACCCGGCACTTCTCCCCGGACACCTACCGGCAGATGCTCAAGCGCTGGCTCGCCCAGTGCGACGTCCGCGACGAGAACGGGCAGCCGGTCCACCTCACCCCGCACCAGTGGCGGCACACCTTCGCCACCAGGCTGATCAACCGCGACGTCCCGCAGGAGGTCGTCCGCGTCCTCCTCGACCACGACTCCCACCAGATGACGGCCCACTACGCGCGGATCACCGACCAGACCGTCCGGCGCCGCTGGGAAGCCGCCACCAAGGTCAACATCCGGGGCGAGCGCGTCACCCTCAACCCCGAGGGGCCGCTGGCCCAGGCCGAGTGGGCCAAGACCCGCTACGGCCTCGCCACCCAGACCCTCCCCAACGGCTACTGCGGGCTCCCCGTCCAGAAGAGCTGCCCGCACGCCAACGCGTGCCTGACCTGCCCGGTCTTCCTCACCGGACCGGAGTTCCTGCCCGAGCCCAAGGCCCAGCACCGGCGGACGCCGACGCTCATCGACAACGCGAAGGGCTGCGGCCACCAGCGGGTGGCCGAGATGAACGAGCAGGTCGCGGCCAACCTCGACCAGATGATCACCGAACTCGAAGCCGACGGACCGCAGGAGGCCGCCGATGCGGGCTGACAACTCCCCGCACATCGTTGCCGCTGCCCGCGAGCGGGCCGCGGCAACGAGGGAACGGGCCATCGCCGCCCTGCGGCACATGGACGCCGCCGGCCAGCCTGTCTCCTTCGACGCCGTCGCCCGCGAGGCTGGCGTCTCGCGGTCCTGGCTCTACACCCAGCCCGACCTTCGGGCCGAGATCAACCGCCTGCGCGAGCGACACGGCCCAGCGTCATCGGCACCACAAGTCCCCGACCAGCAGCGCGCGTCGGACACCTCCCTGCTGCGGCGGCTGGAGACCGCGACGGCCCGAAACCGGCAGCTGGAGGCAGAGGTGCGCGAACTGAGGGACCAGCTCGCCCGCGTGCTCGGACAGCAGCGGGTCGCCGCCGTCACCTCTTCGGGTGAAACCAGCAGTCCCCGCCAGCGACCGACGAAGACCATCGGCCCGTGCTGATCCGGTCCGTCACCGACACCGACCACCACGCAATGGCCCAGGTCAGAGCCACGTCCAGTTCTGCGGCTGAAGATAAGGTTCGCGCTGATGCTGAAGTTCTTCGAGCAGGAGGGCCGGTTCCCGCAGTTCGTGGAGGAGTTCCCGCCCGCTGCTGTCGATTACCTGGCCGACGTGGTCAAGGTGCCGGCCGAGGACTTGGCGAAGTATGACCTGTCGTCCCGCTCCGCGAAGGGCCACCGTACGCAGATCCGCGAGGCGCTCGGGTTCCGCCCGGCGACCCGCGCGGACGAGGAACGGCTGACCGTCTGGCTCGCCGACGAGGTCTGCCCAGTGGAGCTGGTGGAGGACCGGCTGCGTGAGGCCCTACTCGTGCAGTGCCCCAGCGACAGCATCGAGCCCCCGGGCCGCATCGAGCGGATCGTGGCGGCAGCACAGGCCCGGGCCGACCGCTTCTTCTGCGCGCAGACCGTCGCATGCCTGGGCGAGGTATGCGCCCTGCGCCTGCTGGACCTGGTGACGGAGGGCAACGAGGACGGCACCGCGCTGCTGGCCTCGCTGAAGCGGGACCCGGGCGCGGTGGGCCTGGACTCGCTCCTGACGGAGATCACCAAGCTGACCGCCGTGCGCCAGCTTGGCTTGCCGGAGGGATTGTTCGCGGACTGCTCGGAGAAGCTGGTGGCCGCCTGGCGTGCACGGGCGATCAAGATGTATCCCTCGGACTTCCGGGACACGGGCGAGGACGTACGGACGACGCTGCTGGCCGCGCTGTGCGCGTCCCGCCAGGCGGAGATCACCGACGCTTTGGTGGAACTGCTCGTCGCCTTGGTCCACAAGATCAACGCCCGTGCCGAGCGGCGGGTGGAGAAGCA
>NZ_JBHWAQ010000122.1:0-2301 GCF_042743475.1 Streptomyces sp. NPDC059534 | reverse complement strand
GTCGAGGCCGTAGTCCCAAATTTCTAGCGGAGGAAGTTTGTGGCGGCTTAGTATCTGAAGTGGAATGAGCTCCGGATCCAGACGAGCCTTTGAGCAATTCCAGTATAGGTCGTAAAATAGTCTCTGGGTGCTGCTCGAATTCGACACCCAAAGTTCGAGCCTCACACTTCCATCGGTCATCGTTTTAAAATTTGTCATATCGACGGGAGAGTTGCCGAAATCCTTCCGCCGGACGGAAGCAAGGCTGACATAAGGATAGGCGCCAGGGCAGGAAAGTGTGTGAATTACGGTTCGATTTGGATCCAGCTGCGGATTAGAATAATAATACCTGCACGTGTTCTGATTCACTGGCTCACAGCCAGCCGCCTGCACGGTTCCGGCACTTCCGACCGAAATGAGCCCTGCACCAACAGCGAGGCTCACCGCTGCGGCAATTCGTTTGACTATTCCGAGTTTCATTTATACACTCCACTCTCGCTATTTTGAGTTTCATAAAAACCTTCTGGCGGTGCTCGATTAAAATCCATCGATATTGGCCAGGATGCGCCGCATTGAGAGAACCCGTATCGGGGACTGGAAGGGCTAGGGAGTTACAAAAGGACCACTGCGCAGCACCCTGGAACGGCCAGCCACCTCAGCCGAACATACCCAAAAGCAAGATCAACCGAAATCTCAAACGCGGTCCCAGCGGGAACCGGAAGCACGGCCGCACGCAGTGCGAGGTGATCTCCATCTGCCGAACCAGCCAATAAGCTCACTCGCACAGAAATACCGACTGCATCACTGCCCCGAACGATCACACCAGTTCCACTGAAAGTATTCAACCGAGGAAACTCATTACTGCACGTAACATTTGCCTACGAGCGCAACCGTAAGCATAGAAAAATTGGACCTATTTTGATAGATGTCAATTGCCTGGCTGCACACCAGAGAGGAAACTTTCCCTCGCTACTGAGTTCGGGTTTAATACATCACGAGCATTGCGGAGGTTAACATATCCCGCCGGACAGGAAGTGATATATTATTCTTTCCGTAAACCATTGGAAGGCGGGCCTCGCGCCTCTGTCAACCTTGCACGGAAACCCCCTGGGTCGATAGTTGAGCATTCTATCCCTAGGCTGAAATTGAGATCTAAGCCGCTGCCGTTCTCATTGAGGGGATCGGCTGTCTGGAGCGTACAAGAGGCTGGAATCCCGCTGGCCTGGCCGTTTCTATTGGCCATGGGGGCTGTATATTTTTGGCCCCCGCTGGATTATTTTTCTGGATGAAATCGATACCCCTGAAATGAATTGATAAATATTAGGGCACTTGATTGTGGTCGAGGCTGTCAGGCCGGGCCATATTGACCACAGAGTGGGTTTGCTCTTGTAGTCTGCAGCCGCAGCATGATCCGCCCACAAGAATAACCCCAGCCCCTGGGAGGGAGGATACGGCAGCGGCGACCAGCGGCCTGGACTTTGCCATCTTAGAATTCTCCATACTGCAACAGTCGGAAATATTTTACTTTACCCTTCCTTGCTGAGGAATGAGTAACATGTACTCTAATTCCGGCACCGATTTTCCAATGGCGCTTCTGAATTTGATTGGGTTGTTGTCGGGATTTGGCACGAGCTGAACTGCCAGGGCCACCAAGGACTCCCGAGCGCTGATGCGTGACCTTGATGTGCGCGTGAGCCCACAGGTGTCTGGGTCGTGGGGTGTTGGGCGTGCGGGTCGCACCAAGCGCCGCCGCGATCCGACGGGTCGTCAGCATGCTTTGCCCCGGTCGCCGGGCCTACCTGACCGGTACCGATCCGGGGCCTTGACCCGGAATCCTGGACACGGGCTATGCGGCTGGTGTCAGCGTAGTTGATGTTGTTCTGGACGCTGTTTCGTAGGCGATCGGGCTGCGGTGTCCGAGGCGGGAGTGGCGGCATCGGGTGTTGTAGCGGCGTGATCAACGCGAGTCAGGACGCTGTCGGGCGCGGGGACATGGGCGCGCTTCCTGCCCAGGCCGGGCAGCTCAAGGCCGCCCGGGAGGTGCTTCAGGGGAACAGTTCGAGGAGTCGTTCGCACTGGCGGTGGCCCAGGCCCTGGACGCGGCGGCTCTCGTCTATGCCGAGTTCTTTCATGATCTTCAGCGAGCGGATCTTGCCGATGCCGGGCAGTGCCTCTAGGAGGCGGTGGGTGTAGATGCATCCGGCCACCTCGTCATCGCGCTCGAGCACGGACTGGAGGGATACGCGGCCGCTGCGGATTTCGTCCAGGAGCTCGGCGCGCTCACGGCGGCGCGCGACCGCCTTCCGCAGTGCCTCTTGGCGG
>NZ_JBHWAQ010000121.1:0-2343 GCF_042743475.1 Streptomyces sp. NPDC059534 | reverse complement strand
GGGGGGCGCGTGGTCCCCCGGCCCCGTCCCCCTCAGCGGGGGGGGGGCCCGCCGGGGGGGGGGGGCCCCCGCCCCGGCCCCCCCCCCCCCCCCCCCCCGGGTCCAACGAGCGCCCGCGGGCCGGGACACGACTGCGCCCCGGTTGGGGAGTCGCCCGGCCGGGGCGCAGCGGGGTGCGGGGAGGTCAGCCGACGACGCCGCCCACCGAGCCCCCAGCGCTGCCGGGGCACTCCGGGTCGAAGACGTTGCAGGGCGTGCTGGTCGTAGGCGGCGGGGTGGACATCGTCGGCGGGATGGTGGTCGCCGGGGACGTCGTTGTGGGCCGGGGGGGCGGTCGTCGGACGTGGCGTGACGGGCGCCGCGGTGGTCGGGGTGGGCTTCGGCTCGGCCGGGGAGCGGCCGGCGAGGGCGAGCCCGAACCCGAGCGCGGTGACGGCGAGCATGCCGCCGCTGAGGAGGAATGCGATCCCCGCGAACAGCAGGCACCTGCAGCGGGGGCGAGGGTTCGGCTTGGGGCCAGGGGGCGAGTTCAGACACCAGCGATCCTTCGGTCGGGTTTGTGAACCCGCGGACCGTGTCGGACTTGAGGATCTTGTGTCGCCTGCTGGTTTCCGCTGATGCCACGCGCGCCAGCCCCAACCAGTCATTCCGGCCGGGGCCGCCGTGCACCCGAAGTCTGGGCCGCTCAGACCTTCAGATGCTTGTCGACGTCGAGCTCATGCCGGAGCTGCTTGATGAGTGCCTGCTCCGTCTTCTCGTGGGCGGCGTTGCACCTAAGGAACTCGGGGTCCGTGATGCCAGGGGGAAGGACACCATCCCGTGTGTAGAGCTCGCCCTCAATGCAGGTGTAGTGCAGATCGCCGATGGCTTCGGTAGCGGCCTCCCAGAGTTCCCGTACCTTCGGGGAACCGAAGAGGGTGACCTTCGCCGCAAGGTCCCGGCGGAGCTGGTGCTGCTCGGGCGTCTGCGGTCCGTAGTAGCCGGGCACGTCCAGGTCGGTGGCGAAGGAAACCGCGCCACTGAGGTGCAGCAGCAGGTCGAGGTACACGGCGGCGCGGCGGTCCCACAGGTCCTTCGCGCGTGCGGCATTCTTCTGGTGCTTGGCCGTCAGCCATGCCGTGAGAGTTCCGCCTCCGAGGGCGATGAAGCCACCGATCACGACACCGATGAGCTGTTCCATGAGGGCCTCCGTATTCAGCCGTATTCAGTTGGAGGGTCGACGGTAGCAACCCCGCCGGAGACTGAAACCGGCGCGGCGTGTGTAGCTGGCCCCGATAATCGAACAGAGGTACGATTTCGGTGTGAGCAAGAGCTACACCACCCCTGAGTACGACTTCCCCGCCGACCTGCGGGACCTCCAGACCCGGCTGCACCAGGCCCGTGCCGAGCACGAGGCGCTGTGCCGGACGCTGCCATGGCCGGTCGAGCCGATGCCCGGCTGCTGGGCCCCCAAGATCAATGAGAACTCCAAGGAGGTCATCGCTCCGGGCCGTGAGCCGTCCCCCGGCTACAAGCCCGAACAGCTCTCAGAGGACACCCGCCTGCGCGCCCTCGTCACCGACCTGTCCGCGCAGATCACCACCCACCCGTTCTGGGCAACGCTTGAGCGCGGCCCCGAGCTGGTCGCCGCGCGGATGGCGCTCCTCAGCCACGCCGGCGTCACCGCCGCAGCCTGATCAGGGGCCGTCATGGAGATGCCGATAGGCGAGCGCCTGGAGAAGCTCCACACGCTGCGCGACTGGCTTGAGTGGCAGCTCGGCCAGACAAAGCAGACGATCCGCACGCTCGAGCAGCAGCAGGCGGAGGAGCAGCGGCTGCGGGAAGTCGCGCGGCGTGAGTCGTCGTGGAAGGTCCTGCCGTCCCGCGCGGTCGAAGGTCACCCGACGCTGCACCGCGGGAACTGCCCGGACGCCAAGAACATGCCCAGCCTCCTCAGCAAGGAGGAGGTGCGGCTGGCGTTCGAGGAGTTCCCGGAGCTGGAGATGCACGAGCGGTGCGCGCCGTGGGGCAGCCTCGGCATCGACAAGCCCCCGGCCAGGCCGGGCAGCCGCGGGGCTTAGGCACTGTTTCTTGGATCATGTTCGGAGCCAGATGACGAGGGCTGCGAGGGTGACGGTGCCGAGGTAGATGTAGGCGCGTTTCTCGTAGCGGGTGGCGACGGCCCGGAAGCCCTTGAGGCGGTTGATGGCGCGTTCGACGGTGTTGCGTTTCTTGTAGCGCTCGCTGTCGAAGCCGGTGGGCCGGCCGCCTCGGGAGCCTCTGTTCTTGCGGTGTCTTTGCTGGTCGAGGCGTTCGGGGATGGTGTGGCGGATGCCGCGTCGTCGCAGGTAGCGGCGGTTCTTC
>NZ_JBHWAQ010000120.1:0-2446 GCF_042743475.1 Streptomyces sp. NPDC059534 | reverse complement strand
CGGGCACGCCGCATGCCTGTGACACCGGTGGGGCGCCCGGATCCAGGGTGTGCGACGAGGCTGGCTGTTCGCTGTCGAGCCTCAAGGGAAGGACCAGCTCTTATCCCTGCCGTTGCCGCCTGCGGCATAGAATCTCGTTCCGTCATAGACGGTGGCCAGGGGGCTCTGCCGGGTTCGGCGGCCCGGGTGCCGGAAGGTTCTGCTCTGGTCTTCGGCTGCCCGTTCCCTCTCGTGTAAAGGCCCCGCCATGTCTCCGGTCTCCCGCAGTCGCAAGCCCAAGAAGAACCGCCAGAGCAGCAGCGGGAGGCGTACGGGTAATCCCGCATCGGCCAGGGACGTCCCGGCATCGCGGGAGTGGTCCGGTCTAGACTCGGGTAACCCGTTCGCACACCCTTCCGGCCTGTCGTTCCTGCAGCAGCTCGCGCAGGAACAGCCCGCAAGGCGCGACTGGTTCGGGCCATCCTTCTCGGCTCTCCTGGACGAGGCCGAGGTGCTGCTTGGCGCCGAAGGCCCGCGCCAGCTGGAGGACATGACAGCCTGCCTGCTGGGGGCGCGGGTACACCAAGCCGTCCAGGAGGGGTGGCCTCTCGCGCTCGGTGACTGGACCATGGGGCTGATCGACGCGGCCGAGGGGCGGGCCCGGGAGCGCCTGGTTTCTGGTGCGCCCGGTGGGCAGGCCGCCCTGCTCCTGCTGTACGGGCTGTCGTCGGTGGGCTCGCCGGTGATCGCGCCGGCGGCCCTGGATGCGGTGTCCCGGCTGCGTCCGGTGGTGCGCGGTTCGCAGGTGGCGTCGGCTCTGCCGCAGTGGCGGGATGCGGTGGCGAAGCTGCGGATGACCGGGGACATCTGGGTGCTGCGTGATGTGTACGGCTCACGTCTCGGTGTCATCGCGGCCACGGTCTATCCGGACGGTACGGACCCGGCGGTCTACCTTTTCGACATCGATGCCTGCGGCTTCGTCGTCCTGGCTGGCGGCGGCACCTACGACGATGTGGAGCAGGCCGCTGCGGCATGGCGGGCCGCGGTCGGTACGGTGGCTGCCGGAGCCGTTCCTGAGCCGCTCGCCCAGGCCGGAACGGAGGCGCTGCGCTGCCTGACCGAGGTGGACCTGACCGAGATCACTATTTTCGGGACGGAGCCGCGGGCGGTGTGGGACGAGTGGTTCCGGGCAGCGCGGCGTATCCACGATGTTGCCGCCGCCCTGGAGCGGCGGGACGTTCACTGCCCGCTGCCATCAACCTGTACCAAACGACGTCGACGTCACCCCGACGCGGGACGCGTTCACTGCGTGGCTGCAGCAGCGGCCAAGCGAGACGGCCGATGAAGAGGTCGTGGGAGCGCTTGTCGGCGAGTGGCTGGGAGGGGTCCTGCCGGATACCGCGGACTCGGTCTCACCCCACCGAATCAGCCACAATCTCAAGTTGATTGGCGACTGGGATTCCAGCCACCCAGTCACGATCGGGGTCAAGCGGCTGCTGCCGCACTGGGTGAACTTCCTCGCATGGTGGTCGGGTATTCCCCAGGCCGCGGCCGACACGGCCCTGGCGACCCTGGCCGAGGTGCCCGCAGGCGAGCACCGCGCAGCAGAACACTGCCCCGGTGTGCACTGAGTTCCTGATGGCCGCCCGGACGGCCGGAAGAATGCGCTGCGGCGCTCATCGCGTCTGCGGGCCGCGCAGGGTCCCGGCAGCGGCCACCAGGGTGGCCGTGTCTGCTCACAAGGGCCTGGTCAGAACGGAGGGTCCCCTGAGGGGATATCGGCGGCGTTGTCCTGGGCGGGAAGGGCTGTCGCAGGGCGGTTGCGGCTCGCGGTGGCCCAGGGATCGTCGGGCGCTGTCTCACGGGGCGGGGTGGCGCGCGTGGTGCGGGCGATGGTGACCGTGGCGAACGTCATCGAGGCGCCGACATCGTCGACGTCCATCACCATGCGGGAGCGCTTCTCGCCCTCAGGGGTCTCCCACCGGTCGGTCCGCAGCCGGCCGGCGACCACCACGCGCGCGCCTTTGGTCAGCGAATCGCCGAGGTTCTCGGCCAGCTGGCGCCACGCGCTGCAGTCCAAGAAGGTGGGCTCGCCGTCCCGCCAGCTGTTGGTGTCGCGGTCGAAGGTACGGGGAGTGGAGGCCACGGTGAACCGGGCCACCGGCACCCCGGCGGAGGTGAACCGCAACTCGGGATCGTCAACAAGGTTCCCGATCACCGTCAACGGAAGGTCGTTACGCATGCACGAAGCCTGCCAAGTCCCTGTGACGTGCCCGGAGGCTTCGCACCAGGCGGACAACGCAGTCCTCCGCACTGGCCGCCGGCAGCCGACCCGCGCGATCATAGGGTATCCATCGTTCCCACCGGGAGGAATCCGCTGATGACCCGCAAGTCTCCGGCCCGCAGGCTGGCACCTGGCCCCGAGCGTGACCGAGTCGCCGCCGAGCTGAAGGCGAGGTACGAGGCG
>NZ_JBHWAQ010000119.1:0-2658 GCF_042743475.1 Streptomyces sp. NPDC059534 | reverse complement strand
GGCCCACCGGGCGGGGCGTCATCCGCGGCATGGTGTCCATCAGCGCCCGCCCTGCCGAGGTCGAGGACCGCAAGGTTCCCGGCCACTGGGAAGGGGACCGTGCGACACGAAGTTGCACGAATTTGAGTGGACTGACCGATTGGAGAGGCGGCTGATGATGAGGCCGTAGGTGCAGTCACGGGTCCGTGTCCGTATGACCCGTCCCCGCCCTTGACGTGCGACGCCGGTAACGGCGTGGTGCGAAGCTCAGGGGAAAGCCCAAGGTCTCCTGCTCCATCCGGGAGTTACCGGCAAGGGGAAGACCGGACGGGTGAACGCAAGTGAACTCCCGATGATGCCTCGTGATCCCAAGCCCCGCCGATGGAAAGTTCCAGCGGGGTGCATGGCTGGCCGCTGAGAAGCGGCAGGCGCTGGCCGGCAGAGGTCACTCCGGCCAGGTGGACACCGCCGCCTCGGGGTCAAGGGAGCACCCACCCCGGTCGTATCTCATTCGTGTGGAACGTGGAAACCCCGTTGGGGTCCGGGCCGTCGCGGCCCGGTCGGCCGACCGTGAGGAAGGCTCAACTCCCCAGCGGGAACAGGATGGCCCAAGAAGCCAATGCCGGAAGCCGAAAGGAAACGGGAACCCGGGGCACGATGACCGGCCTCTCCGCCAGTCGCCCCGCATAACCGTCCGGATACGGGTGTCTGCCCGGACTCGAAAGGGTGCTGACGTGGGCCAGGTGAGCCTGTGTGGACTCACTGGACAAGGACGACAGAACCGAGGGACAAGTTGGACACCATGACGGACACGGCCGGAGCGGTCTCGACCGTCCCGCCCGCCGTCGCGACGGTGAACGGACCCGAGGACGAATACCTGGACTGGGCGTCGATCGACTGGCGCCGGGCCGAGGAAGACGTACGGCGTCTGCGGCAGAGAATCTTCATGGCATCGCAGGCAGGGGACCTGAAGAAGGTCCGCAACTTGCAGAAGCTGATGCTCCGGTCCCGCTCCAACACGCTCCTGAGCGTGCGGCGAGTCACGGAGATCAACGCGGGACGCGCGACGGCGGGAGTCGACGGGAAGGTGGTGCTGATGTCCCAGTCCAAGGCCGCCCTGGCCGACTGGGTCCAGCACCGTGCCCGACCGTGGATTCCCAAGCCCGTCAAGCGGGTGTTCATCCCCAAGCCAGGGACGACGAAGAAGCGCGGCCTCGGGATTCCCGTGATCGTTGACCGGTGCCTGCAAGCGGTGGCACTGAGCGCACTGGAACCCGAGTGGGAAGCGCGGTTCGAGCCGAAGTCGTACGGCTTCCGGCCCGGCCGCGGCTGTCACGATGCGATCGGGGCCATCTACTCCACGCTGAACGGGAAGAACCCGCAGCGTGTGTGGATGCTCGACGCGGACCTGACGGCGGCGTTCGACCGAATCGACCATGAACGGCTGATGGCCGCGCTCGGCACCTTCCCCGCTCGGGGACTGGTCCGACAGTGGCTGAAGGCCGGGGTGGTGGATCGAGGCCGGTTCGCCCCGACCGAAGCGGGAACTCCGCAAGGCGGAGTGATCAGCCCGTTGCTCTTCAACGTGGCCCTGCACGGGATGGAGGAAGCCGCAGGGGTCCGCTACTTCACGACCGGCAGAGACGCCGGAAGCGCGCAGAGCGGCAGTCCCGTGCTGGTGAGATACGCAGACGATTTTGTCGCGATGTGCATCAGCCGTGAACAGGCCGAACAGGTCAAGGAACGGCTGGCCGCATGGCTGACGCCCAGAGGGCTCGCCTTCCACGAGGACAAGACACGTATCGTCCACGCGGAGAGCGGGTTCGATTTCCTGGGGTTCAACGTCCGCCGCTATCACGGCAAGCTGCTGATCAAGCCGAGCGCAGCGGCTCAACGACGGATCCGGGAACGGCTGAGTGCCGAGATGCTGGCCCTGCGAGGGGCCAATGCGGGTGCGGTGCTCAAGAAGATCAACCCGATTGTGCGGGGTTGGTCGGCCTACTACCGGACGGTGGTGTCCAGCGAGATCTTTACCGCGCTGGACAATCACATGTGGAAGCTCGCTTACAAGTGGGCCAAGCACAGCCACCCGAACAAGTCGAAGCACTGGATATCCGACAAGTACTTCGGCCGGTTCAACAAGGCCAGGAAGGACCGGTGGGTGTTCGGCGACCGAGGCAGCGGTGCCTACCTGCTCAAGTTCTCCTGGACGAAGATCGTCCGGCACCAGTTGGTCAAGGGCAGGGCGTCTCCGGACGACCCGGCACTTGAGTCGTACTGGGCCGAGCGGCGTCGCAAGGGTCCGCCTCCACCGGTCGACGGCATCACCGTGCGCCTGCTTCAGGCACAGCACGGTCGTTGCCCGATCTGCGGAGGACTCCTGTTACACGCCGACCACCCGCCACAAAGCCCCCAGGAATGGGAATCGTGGCGGACCGTCATCAGGAAGGCGATCTCCAAGCAGTACATCGCCTTCCCTGACGGTGGCTCACCGGACGATCAAAGGCTCCGTCTCCTTCACACCCTTTGTCGACGACGGATTGGAGCCGCCGGGCTGACAAATCCTGCACCTTCTCCTGCCCGCGAGCCCTTGGGGCTTGCTTGAGCCGTGTGCGGTGAAAGCTGCTTGCACGGTTCTGAGGGGGCGGGGACGCAGCAATGCGTCCCCGCTACCCGACT
>NZ_JBHWAQ010000118.1:0-2684 GCF_042743475.1 Streptomyces sp. NPDC059534 | reverse complement strand
ACATACAACTCACCCACCACACCCACCGGCACCGGAGACAACCCCCCATCCAGCACATACACCCGCGTATTCGCCAACGGACGACCGATCGGAGGGCAGTCCCGGTTGTCCTGGTGGACGGGTGCGGCCAGCGACCAGACGGTGGTCTCCGTGGGACCGTAGACATTGATCACCTCGGAGGCGTGTCCGGTCAGTGCGGTCGCGAGCTTGGCGGAGAGCGCCTCGCCTCCGACGAGGACGCGCAATCCCCGGACGGCGTCCGGGACGCTGTCGAGGAGCCCGCCCCACAGGGAAGGCGTGGCCTGCACCACGGTGACCGAGTGCTTCCCGATGAGTTCGCCCAGGGCGATGGGGTCCTTGGCCTCCTCGGGACCCGCGATGACCACGCAGGCGCCGGCGAGCAGTGGCAGGAACAGTTCGAGCTGGGCGATGTCGAAGGCGACCGTGGTCAGAGCGAGCAGCCGGTCCCCGCTGTCCAGGGGAAGCCGGTCCGCCATCGCCTCCAGCAGGTTGGCCAGGTTCAGGTGGGTGACCGCGACGCCCTTGGGGCGCCCGGTGGACCCGGACGTGTAGATCACATAGGCCGCGCTGCCGGCGGCCTGCGCCTCCCCGGGCAACGCGTCGCCGCCGGGAGACTCCGTCGACCGGAGGTCGTCCGGGGTGATCCAGCTGTCGTCCCCCCGTTCCGCGCGCGTGGCGGCGTCGGCCAGAACCAGGGCCGGCTCCGCGTCGGAAAGGATCAGGTCGAGGCGCGCTCTGGGCTGCCCCGGGTCGAGGGGGAGATAGGCGCCGCCGGCCTTGTGCACGGCCAGGAGAGCGACCAGCAGGTCGAGGGAACGCGGCATGATCACCGCGACCAGCCGCTCCGCTCCCGCCCCGTGCCGCCTCATGGCCCGCGCCCAACGGTCCGAGGCCGTGTCCAGCTCCTCGTACGTCATCGACACGTCGCCGCAGATCGCCGCGACGGCATGCGGAGTGCGGACCGCTCGCTGCCGGAACCATCGCGGCACCGGACCTGTCAGCACCTCGCGCACGGGACCCTCGCCGGCGTCCGGGACAGCCCGACCCGCCGGGAGGGGGAGATCGCCCGCCTGGCCCACCGGACGGTCCGGGTCCTCTGCGGCCTGTGCGAGGAGGCTCTCGAATCCACGGGCGAGACCCTCGGCCGTGGCGCGATCGAAGAGGTCCTCCGCGAACACCAGCCACCCTTCGAGCCCATGGGAGGTCTCGGTGACGTCGAAGAGCAGGTCGAACTCGGTCGACGACGACCCGGCCTCGACCAGCTCCGTCGACTCCAGGCCCGGGAGAGCCACTGTGGCCGCCGCGTTGTTCTGCAGGCTGAGCATCACCTGGAACAGGGGATGGCGAGCCGGGGAACGCACCGGCCTGACCGCCTCCACCACACGCTCGAAGGGCGCGTCCTGGTGATCGAGGGCCTCCAGCACCCGGACGCGCGTCCGCTCCAGGAGGTCGGTGAAGGAGGGGGCGCCGCTCACATCGGAGCGAATGACGACGGTGTTGAGGAAGCAGCCGATCAGATCGTCCATCGCCATGTCGCTGCGGCAGGCGACCGGGCTGCCCACCGGGATGTCGGTCCCGGCGCCGCACCGGTGCAGCAAGGCGGCGAGGCCGGCGTGGAGCACGGCGAACAGACTGGTCCCCTGCCGCCGGGCCAGCGCTAGCAGCCGCCCATACCCCTCCGCGTCCAGGCGCAGCGGGACACCACCGGCACGATGCGTGGCGACGGCCGGGCGCGGCCGGTCGACGGGCAGGGCCAGTTCCTCCGGCGCCTGGTCGAGGGCCTGTCGCCAGTAGCCCAGCTGCTTCGCCAGCAGACTGTCCGCGTCGTCCGGCGAGCCCAGCACCTCGCGCTGCCAGAGGGTGACATCGCCGTACTGCACGGGAAGTTCGGTCCAGTCGGGCGCGACGCCGGCCGTGCGTGCGGCGTAGGCCGCGGACAGGTCGCGCCAGAACCGGGCCGCCGACCAGCCGTCGTAGGCGATGTGGTGAACAGTCAGCAGCAGGACGTGTTCCCGGTCCGCCATGGCCAGCAGCTCGCCCCGCAGCGGAAGATCCCGCGTCAGGTCGACGAATCGGCCGGGGGTGCCCGCCAGGACCTCGCGCAGCGTCTCGGCCGTGGCCTGCCGCACAGGGAAGTCGAGTCGCGCCAGAGCGGTCCCGGTGTCCAGTACCCGTTGGTGCGGTACGCCGTCCACCACCGGGAAGACCGTGCGCAGGCTCTCGTGGCGCGCCAGCACGTCGCCGATGCCGGCACGCAGTGCCGTCACGTCGAGGTCGCCGGTGAGCCGCAGGGCCGCGGTGATCTCGGGTGGCTCACCCTCTGTCTGCGCCTGGAACCAGAACCGCAGCTGCGCGGACGAGAGCGGCAGGACCCGCGGACGGGGCCTCCGCCCCAGCGGGCTCCGCGCCGGCGTTCTCGTGACGAACCGTTCGGCGAGCGTGGCCGGTGTGCGCGCCGCGAAGACCGTCCGCATGTCGATGTCGGAGCTCAGTTCGGCGCGGAGACGGCTGAGCAGTCGGACGGCCAGCAGGGAGTGGCCTCCGAGGTCGAAGAAGTCGTCGTCGACGCCGACCCGTTCCACCCCCAGGAGCTCCGCGAACAGACCGCACAACAGCTCCTCCATCGGCGTACCCGGCCCCCGCGAACCCGACGCCTCCACCAC
>NZ_JBHWAQ010000117.1:0-2721 GCF_042743475.1 Streptomyces sp. NPDC059534 | reverse complement strand
TTGCTTCAGAACTAACACAGTGGACGCGAGCAACTGAGGACAAGCCCTCGGCCTATTAGTACCGGTCAGCTCCACCCATTACTGGGCTTCCACATCCGGCCTATCAACCCAGTCGTCTACTGGGAGCCTTACCCTCTCAAGGAGGTGGGAATACTCATCTTGAAGCAGGCTTCCCGCTTAGATGCTTTCAGCGGTTATCCCTCCCGAACGTAGCCAACCAGCCATGCCCTTGGCAGGACAACTGGCACACCAGAGGTTCGTCCGTCCCGGTCCTCTCGTACTAGGGACAGCCCTTCTCAATATTCCTGCGCGCGCAGCGGATAGGGACCGAACTGTCTCACGACGTTCTAAACCCAGCTCGCGTACCGCTTTAATGGGCGAACAGCCCAACCCTTGGGACCGACTCCAGCCCCAGGATGCGACGAGCCGACATCGAGGTGCCAAACCATCCCGTCGATATGGACTCTTGGGGAAGATCAGCCTGTTATCCCCGGGGTACCTTTTATCCGTTGAGCGACGGCGCTTCCACAAGCCACCGCCGGATCACTAGTCCCGACTTTCGTCCCTGCTCGACCCGTCGGTCTCACAGTCAAGCTCCCTTGTGCACTTACACTCAACACCTGATTGCCAACCAGGCTGAGGGAACCTTTGGGCGCCTCCGTTACCCTTTGGGAGGCAACCGCCCCAGTTAAACTACCCATCAGACACTGTCCCTGATCCGGATCACGGACCGAGGTTAGACATCCAGCACGACCAGAGTGGTATTTCAACGGCGACTCCACCATGACTGGCGTCACGGCTTCAAAGTCTCCCACCTATCCTACACAAGCCGAACCGAACACCAATATCAAACTGTAGTAAAGGTCCCGGGGTCTTTCCGTCCTGCTGCGCGAAACGAGCATCTTTACTCGTAGTGCAATTTCACCGGGCCTATGGTTGAGACAGTCGAGAAGTCGTTACGCCATTCGTGCAGGTCGGAACTTACCCGACAAGGAATTTCGCTACCTTAGGATGGTTATAGTTACCACCGCCGTTTACTGGCGCTTAAGTTCTCAGCTTCGCCACACCGAAGTGTGACTAACCGGTCCCCTTAACGTTCCAGCACCGGGCAGGCGTCAGTCCGTATACATCGCCTTACGGCTTCGCACGGACCTGTGTTTTTAGTAAACAGTCGCTTCTCGCTGGTCTCTGCGGCCACCCCCAGCTCACGGAGTAAATCCGATCACCAGTGATGGCCCCCCTTCTCCCGAAGTTACGGGGGCATTTTGCCGAGTTCCTTAACCATAGTTCACCCGAACGCCTCGGTATTCTCTACCTGACCACCTGAGTCGGTTTAGGGTACGGGCCGCCATGAAACTCGCTAGAGGCTTTTCTCGACAGCATAGGATCATCCACTTCGCCACAATCGGCTCGGCATCAGGTCTCAGCCTTAATGTGTGACGGATTTGCCTATCACACGGCCTACACCCTTACCCCGGGACTACCACCGCCCGGGTTGGACTACCTTCCTGCGTCACCCCATCGCTTACCTACTACCACCTTGGGTCGACGGCTCCACCACTTTCCTTTCCCCGAAGGGTCCGGAACGGCTTCACGGCCTTAGCATTAATGGGCTCGATATTGGGCGTTTCAAAGCGGGTACCGGAATATCAACCGGTTGTCCATCGACTACGCCTGTCGGCCTCGCCTTAGGTCCCGACTTACCCTGGGCAGATCAGCTTGACCCAGGAACCCTTAGTCAATCGGCGCACACGTTTCTCACGTGTGTATCGCTACTCATGCCTGCATTCTCACTCGTGAACCGTCCACAACTCGCTTCCGCGGCTGCTTCACCCGGCACACGACGCTCCCCTACCCATCACAGCGCCCGTTGGGGCTATATGCTGCAATGACACGACTTCGGCGGTACGCTTGAGCCCCGCTACATTGTCGGCGCGGAATCACTTGACCAGTGAGCTATTACGCACTCTTTCAAGGGTGGCTGCTTCTAAGCCAACCTCCTGGTTGTCTCTGCGACTCCACATCCTTTCCCACTTAGCGTACGCTTAGGGGCCTTAGTCGATGCTCTGGGCTGTTTCCCTCTCGACCATGGAGCTTATCCCCCACAGTCTCACTGCCGTGCTCTCACTTACCGGCATTCGGAGTTTGGCTAAGGTCAGTAACCCGGTAGGGCCCATCGCCTATCCAGTGCTCTACCTCCGGCAAGAAACACACGACGCTGCACCTAAATGCATTTCGGGGAGAACCAGCTATCACGGAGTTTGATTGGCCTTTCACCCCTAACCACAGGTCATCCCCCAGGTTTTCAACCCTGGTGGGTTCGGTCCTCCACGAAGTCTTACCTCCGCTTCAACCTGCCCATGGCTAGATCACTCCGCTTCGGGTCTAGAGCGTGCAACTCAATCGCCCTATTCGGACTCGCTTTCGCTACGGCTTCCCCACACGGGTTAACCTCGCTACACACCGCTAACTCGCAGGCTCATTCTTCAAAAGGCACGCAGTCACGAGATACAGCAAGCTGTATCCGACGCTCCCACGGCTTGTAGGCACACGGTTTCAGGTACTATTTCACTCCGCTCCCGCGGTACTTTTCACCATTCCCTCACGGTACTATCCGCTATCGGTCACCAGGGAATATTTAGGCTTAGCGGGTGGTCCCGCCAGATTCACACGGGATTTCTCGGGCCCCGTGCTACTTGGGTGTCTCTCAAACGAGCCGTT
>NZ_JBHWAQ010000116.1:0-2784 GCF_042743475.1 Streptomyces sp. NPDC059534 | reverse complement strand
TCGCCAGCCTCGTTTCCGACCGCAACACCACCGGCTGACACAAACCCCCAGCTCAGACCCCCACGTCTCCAACGCAATCACGCACCAGCTCGTAAGAGTGATCAGCCGGGCGGCGGGATCGGTCCACCGGTCGAGGTTCGCCGGCTGTTCGACCTGGGTCATGATGTGCTCGGCCAGGTGGCGGGCGAGCCGTGTGCGGCGCCGCGGGCAGTCGCCCGTGAAGAACGCGGCACTGGTCGGCAGGGAGTCGTCCCAGCCGTGCTGGCGGATGGCCTGGAAGAACAGGTGCAGGCCGTTGACGCGGCTCTCGTTCGAGCTGAGCCCGCCGGGGAGGTCGGTCAGCCAGGCCAGGTAGCGCTCCAGCAGGGCCCTGTCGACGTCGCCCAGGCCGCGGACAACGGTGGGGCCGACGGCGTCGAGGAACTCGCTGAACCGGGTCAGGGCCTGCATGTCGCTGACAACTGTGCTGACGTTCAGACCGGACGACAGCCGGAGCCTGATCCACCGCTTCGCCAGCACCCGCATCCAGGGCTGGGTGATGCGGTCGAACCACAGCTCGCTGCGGGGACGGGGCCGACTGACGCTGCGGTTGAGCCCGGTCAGCTTGCCCAGCCGCCACACGTCCCGGGCGTACTCGACCTCCCAGCCGGTGCCGTCGCGCAGGGTCTCGACCGCGTCCCGGGCGTAGAGGAGGAACACTGCGACGCGCTTGTCGTAGCCGCCGGATCCGCGGCGTTGGTAGGGGTCGGCGACCCGCTGCCACCGTTCCGCGGAATAGTCCAGCAGGGAGCCCACGTGCTCTTCGCGGGCCCAGCGGATAGCGGCCGCGATCATGCGGGCCGGTGCGGTGACGGTCTGCTCGTCGCGGCGGGCCTGGACGGCGTACTGGAACTCCAGCCTGAGCTGCGGCCCCAGTCCACGGAAGTCCACTCGCGGCAGGCCGAAGGACTGGCACTCGATGATGAAGTCCGCGACCGGCGGGGCGCCGTCCTGACGCTACCGGACGTGATGGCTCTTACAGAACGCGTTCGACGCGTTCTCAACCCACAAGGTGCAGTTGGGCAGGGCGCACTCGGTGTGGTCGGTGCCCGGCAGCGGCGCCGCGGAGGCCGCCCAGACGGCGGGATCAAGGCTGCCGGAGCGGGACCACTTGTCGCGGTGCCGCGAGCACAGTCCCTTGCCAGCGGCGCCGAAGCGGCAGCCCGGAACGGTGCAGTGCGTAAGCTCGCCCACTCCCCGGAGCGGAGGGCCGGGGTCGGCGAGGAACAACTGGGCAGCGCTTCCAGCCCAGCACCGGGTCGTCGACGTCGGGGACCAGGACGTCGACGCGGAACTCCGAGCGGACGGAGGCCAGCAGTTTCTCCAGCAGCCCGGAGCGGCCGAGCGGGCCCGTGGACAGGGGTGTGACGGTCACAGCCGCACCTCCCGGCCGGTGAACCAGCCTGCCGCTTCCAGCGTCCGGCGGGCGTCTTCGACGGTGAGGTGCCCGTACGTATCCATCGTGGTGGTGATCGAGGCGTGTCCGAGGAGTTCCTTCACGCTCTCCATGCCGGCGCCCTTGCGCAGCAGCCAGGTGGCGTAGGTGTGCCGGAACTGGTGCGGCTCGAAGTCGATGCCGGTATGGCGGCGCAACCGTTCCACCAGGTCATAGACGGCGGAGTAGGTGAGCGGGCGGCCGTGCGGGCGGCCCCAGAGGTTGACGAACACGTAGTCCGAGTCGAGGGCGCCGTACTCACGGTTGAGGTAGTCGGCATACAGCCGCATCAGCTCCACGCTGGCCGGGACCTCCCGTGAGCGGCCCGCCTTCGCCCGCACCCGATTCGCGTTCAGCCGTGGGATGACGCTCACCTGCCGCTCGGCCAGCGCGATGTCCTCGTGCCGCAGGCCCAATGCCTCGCCGATCCGCAGCCCGGTGTCCAGAAGCAGCGCGAACAGCAGCCGGTCCCGCAGATGATCGCACCCGTCCAGCACCGCCTGGGCCTCCCCGGCGGACAGCACGACCGGCCGGCGCCGCGGTTGCCGCAGCCGAATCGTGCGCGCCTTCTGCGGACGGCTCTTGGCGATGTGCTCCAGGAACGGCTTGTAGGAGCTGCCGCGGCCCCGGCGGCCGGCGGGCCGCATCGTCACCATCAGGTCGCCGAGCGGTACCCCGTGGCGGGCGTGGAACTCGCAGAACGACGACAGGGCGGCGAGCTTGCGGTTCACGCTGGACTCCGCGCAGTGGTGGTCCGCCGTGGGCAGCACCGCGACCTTTCCGTCCCGGGCCTGCAGCGGAAGCCGTAGCCAGCCCACGAACCCGGCGACGTCCTCCAGCGTCACCGACTGCCAGTCCAGCCCGCGGCCGGTGAGATAGACGAACCAGTCCTTCAGATCGTGTGCGTACGCCTTGACCGTGTTCGGTGACTTCTCGCCCCAGGCCAGGTAGGCCAGGTAGCGCTCGATCGGCGCAACCGGCACGTGGTCGTCCCCGAGCACGGTCCACGACTCGGCCTCCGAGTCCGGCATCAGCACGCGCTGCACCCGCATGGAACCTCCCGCTCATCCGTGGTGGATGACGGAAGGTAATCCCATCCAGGACCGGGCCGAGGGGGCTTCACTCGTACGTGCTGGACGTGATGGACACAGCCTCACAGACTCCAGATAACGAAGCCGAGCCGGGTCGGGCCGGACTTGTTCGCGATCAGGTCCCAGTCACTGAGCTCTTTCAGAGTGGCCACCGATCGGGTGACGGCTACGTCCGCAGGAGGGAATCCCAGCCGCAGGTCGGAAGCCGGTCAACCTCAG
>NZ_JBHWAQ010000115.1:0-2867 GCF_042743475.1 Streptomyces sp. NPDC059534 | reverse complement strand
GCCACCTTCGCTGCCCGCGACACCGCCTGGTGGGGGCAGGGAACCGCATGTGCGTCGGACTCGAAGAAATTCGGGTCCTGGTCCAGCAACTTCATCGCCTGGACCTGGGGTTCTCGGTGCCCCGCCCCCGCACCCCGGCGGACACCGTCGACCGATCGATCGCTCGGACATGCTGAAGGACCCAGGTCCCCAGATGGACGGGGGCCGCTGGTCGGGTCGCCCGATCCGATGCGTGCGGACGCTGCGCACAGGCCGTGCCGTGGTCGTCGCGGCCTTCGCGCACCGGGGCCTGATTCAGCCCCGCACCGTCGGAGCGGGTTCGGCGCGCCGGTTCCGCAGCAGCACGTCGGTCACCCGGCTGTATGCTGGGCGGCGTCCTTGACCGCGAAGCATCTGCTCGACAGGACGGTGGCGCAGGCGGCTAGAAGCGTGGCGAGGGCGACGATCGCTGCGAAGGCTGCAGAGGCCGATGATTCCAGCTGCGCGAACATCAGGCCGGTGAGCGCCAGAGCGGCTGCGCTGCCGAGCGAGTCGGAGACCTGAAGGGCGGCGGCGTTGACGCCCTGCTCGTCGGGTAGGGACTGTTCGAACAGAGCGACGCTGATGCTCGGCACGGCAAGTCCCATGCCGATCCCTCCGATGGCGGCTGCCCCTATGGCCACGTGGATCGCCGGCAGCGAGGAGAGGAGAAGGAGCGCCGTGGCAGTGATTCCTCCCATCGCCAGTGCGCAGCCGCTTTGAAGGAGGAGTCTGCGGGATTGCTGGACGCTGTCGCGGCCTTGGTACCAGGCGCCGGCAGCCCATCCGAGGGCTGCCACGCTCAGGGCCGCGCCCGCCGCAGAGGTTGAGACGCCGCGTTCGTGAACGAGGAAGAGGGTAGTGAAGGACTGCGCCGAGACGAAGGCTCCTGCCAGCAGGCCCCGCAGGGCGGTGATCGCGGGGACGCCCCGAGCGAAGCGTAGGGCGCCGGTGGGCAGCAGCTTCGGGACGCCAGCGACCAGCAGCCGTCCCCCGGTGAGCAGGACCGGGGTCAGTGCGAGGGTGAAGTTCTGTCCGGCGAATTGCAGCATTCCGATGCCGAGCGCTGCCGCCACGGTGTAGCGGAGGATCGAGGGCTGGGCCTCTTGAGGCCGCGTCGCGTTCTCGGCTTCGCCGGATCCTGTCGCAGAGGCGATGGCGATGGTTGCGAGCAGGATGAGAGGCAGTATTCCGAGGTAGTTGGCGCGCCAAGTCCAAGTGGCGGCCACTGAGGCCGCGAGCCAGGGTGTGAGCAGTGCGGCAGCTGCCCACGCCGCCGGCATGACGGCGAACATGCGAGGCCGGAGGTTTTCGGGATAGAGCCGGGCTATCAGCACGTACAGCGCCACGATGTAGAGACCTCCTCCGAAGCCCTGCAGCGCACGACCTGCGACGAAGACAGGGAACGCCCAGCTCAACCCGCTGAGAGTCAGGCCCACAGTGAACAGTGCGAGGCTTGCGAGGAATGTCGGGCGGATTCTCCCGCGGTCGGTCAGACGGCCGCCGAGGATCATTCCGGGCAGGCTGGCTGCCAGGAAGGCGCTGAAAGCCCAGCCGTAGGACGCGACGGCGTTGAGATCGACGGCCACCGACGGCGCGATCATGTTCGCGGACATGGCCTCGAAGGCGACCATCGTGACGATGGATGTGATGGCAATGGTCGTCCGTCTGTATTTCCTGTCCAGGACGTTCACGTCACGAGTGCGCGTGGCTGTTCCTTGAACTCCCATGACTTGCCTCCGGCCGTGCTTTACGATGATCACTTCTGGTTCTTCAGCTCGCTCAGGCAAGCATTGACGGCCATGAGTGTGGGGTGGCTCTCCTCGACGGATGCGGAGACCAGCGACAGGCGCGCACGCTCCAAGGCTGCCTGTGCCCCATGGGGGTCCGTCTCGCGGATCAGCTGGGCGAAGTTGTTGAGGACGGGCGCAAGTTCCGGATGCTGGCTACCGAGAGCCCTCTCGAGTATCGCCAGCGAGCGTTCGTAGCGAGCCTTCGCTTCCTCGGGCCTACCTGACTGATGCATCACGGCGGCGAGGTTTCCAGTGGCGATGCCCACCTCGTAATGGTCCGCGCCGTAGGCCTTCTCGAAGATCCCCAGAGCCTTGCGGAGCAAGGACTCGGCTTCCCCCGCTTCACCGATCTCGAGGAGGATCGGGGCCAGGGCTGCACAGTCGGCAGCGACATCCGGGTGATCTGGCCCCAGTGCCTCCGTCCGGACAGCGACTGCCTTGCGCGCGGGGTCTTCCGCTGCCGCGTAGTCGCCTCGGGCGTGGGCGAGGCCGGCGATGTTGTGGTAGAGCGTGGCCAGTTCGGGACTGGTGGTGCCACTCAGCCTGTCCAGCGCCCGCTTATAGAAACCCGCCGCCGCTTCGAACTTCCCTGAATACTTAAACAGCACCCCGAGCTCGTTGTATGCGGCGACGATGTCCTCCGCCGTAGCTCGCTCTTCCACACGGCCCACCGCCGCGACGAGCAGCTGCTCCGCCGGGGTGTATCGTCCCTGCACTCGATACACCGTCGCCATCGCCATCGTCGCATGCAGGTAGAGGGAAACGCCCTCGGGTACGTCACGGTGGTCGGCGGCGAGAGCGGCAGCGTGCCCGAGTCTCTGGAGCGCGCTCTCCATCTCGCCGGCATGCTGGTCGACGTATCCGTGTACCAGGGCTGAGTTGGCCAGGGCCAGCGCGTCTGTGCTCAGCTCCTCCGCCCGGGCGGCCAGAGTTCGGGCGGTCTCATCGTCCCCCGCCTCCAGAGCCGTCAAAGCCTGACTCAGCAAACCGGATACGGACTGCTCGGAATGAACGGGCACAGGCGAAATCTCCTTGAAACGGTCCGGGAGCCAGAGC
>NZ_JBHWAQ010000114.1:0-3043 GCF_042743475.1 Streptomyces sp. NPDC059534 | reverse complement strand
GGACGTCACCGCCCAGTACCCCGAGCTCCAGGTACTGCCCGGGATGCTGCCCGCGCCGGAAGCGGTGTTCGACGGGGAGATCATCGCCTCGGGCGATGACGGCCGGCCGTCGGTGCAACGGCTGCAGCAGCGGATGAGCCTGCACCACCCCGACGCGGTCACCCATGCGCTGGAGGATCTGCCCGTCCAGCTGATGATCTTCGACATCCTGCACCTGGGCCAGCCGGTCATCCAGCTGCCCTACACCTCGCGGCGGGACCTCCTCGACGACCTCGCCCTGACCGGCCCCCACATCGCCGTACCCGCGGCCTGGCCTGCACCTGCCGCCCAGGCACTCGAGCAGACCCGCGCCGAGGGCTACGACGGCGTGGTCGCCAAACGCCTCCTCCAGCCCCTACCTGCCCGGACGCCGCACCCGCGACTGGATCAAGATCCAACACCTGACCCCGCACTGAGGGGCAAGACCATCCGGCCCCGACGGCCAATCAGGCAAGCGCCAGCCGTCCCGCACCGGCGTGAGCACCAAGTTCATGCGGGAGGGGTGGGTCAGGGCGTGGGGTCAAGAGAGGGGGCTGGTCAGCGCGGTCCATTCTTCGTCGTCACGCCCGGGGATAAGCCGTCCGGCGTTTCGCCATTCCTGCACCAGTTCGTCATAAATTGGCTCCAAGCTGGCGAGGGGAACCGTTTCGCCGGTGCGCTGTGTGCCGATCGCGGGCCGCGGCCGCATCGTCGTAGTGGGCATGCGAGGTAAACGCCACCCGGCAGCCCCAAGTCACCCACGGCCGGCGGCGGCAGGGTCTCGGTTGGCCGCGGCCGGGTCGCGCCGGCGGGTGGGCGCGTTGATCATGCAGGTGACGTCTCTTCTGCCCGTGCTGTCTGTCGTGCCAGGAGGTGGGTATGCCGGTGCGTGCCGTATGGATGCGGGGCATTCTGCCGGTGTCCGCGAGACTGATCCTGATGGCTCCCCTGGCGCACCCGGCAGGGCAGGCGCCTGCGGGCGTGTACCGGGACACGGACCGGACCGCCGCCACGTCTGGCGGGCCTGTTCGGTCCGGCCTGGTTTCTCCCGCCGCGCCGGGTGCACCGTGGGCGGGGACCGCCTCCCTGCTGCGGTTCAGGGCTGGTGCGCGGCCGGCCGGGGCTGGGGCGCTGACCGTCCGGTTCGGTCCCGGACCGGGGGTGTATGGGGTGGGGCAGCCGCTGACCGCCCATCTGAGTCACCCTCTGCCGGGGGGCGACCGGTCGGCGCGGGCGGTGGTCGAGCGTGGGCTGAGGGTGACGTCCGTCCCGGACGCCGGAGGGTCCTGGCACTGGGTGGACACGCGGACCCTCCACTTCCGGCCCCCGTCCTTTTGGCCCGCGCACGCGGTCATCACCGCCCGCAGCGCCCTGGACGGGGTGAAGATCACGGACGGGTTGTACGGCGGCCGGTCCAAAGCGCTGAGGATCACCACGGGGCACCACATCGAGGCGGTCACCGACGTCGCCCGGTTCTCCATGACCGTCTACCGCAACGGCCAAGCCCTCAGGACGATTCCGGTGACCACCGGCAAGGAGGGGTACCAAACCCGCACTGGCATCAAAGTGGTCTTGGAAAAGCAGCCGGTGATCCGGATGAAGGGCGAGTCCATCGGCATCCCCAAGGACAGTCCCGACGCTTACGACCTGGACGTCCGCCATGCCGTCCGGATCACCTGGAGCGGGGAGTATCTGCATGCCGCGCCCTGGTCGGCCGATGCCCACGGCAGGGCGAATGTCAGCCACGGCTGTACCGGCATGAGCACCGGCCACGCCGCCTGGCTCTACCGCACCCTCGCACCCGGTGACGTCATCCGCGTCCTCAATGGCCCCGGACCGAAGATGGGCGCTTTCGACAACGGCTACGGCGACTGGAACCTCGGCTGGTCGCAGTGGCGAGCGGGCAGCGCCCTGCCATCCCCACCGGCCACGGAACCCATCCCCGTCTCGGCCGCTCCGCGCATGACCCCCCTGTTCTGAGCCGTAGGGAACCGGTCCTGCTCGATGGCCGAGCGTCGTCCACCACCGGTCTCATACCGGCGAGAAGCGGGACGAGTCTGCCGGTTTCGCGGCGGTGCGTGGTGCGGAGGAGTCGACGGTGCAGCCGGGGCCGGGGAAGACTTCGCTTTCGTGTCCGTCGTCGTAGCGCACCCGGTACGGCGCCTCACCCTCCGGCCCGAGAACCTCCACCACCCTCACGCGGTGCCCGGCGGAGCTGGCCTTCCGGCCCAAAAACCGCAGCACATCGCCCTCCTTCGCCCGCATCCCGGCACCCCTTTCATATCGGCCCCGGCCGGACAGCCGGGACGTGACTGACGTCCTCAAGTGTGCGCCCATCACCACAAAGGCGCATCAGGGAAAGGCCGCCGCCGGCATCCAGTCCACCAGCCCGGCCGGTCTCCTTGCTTCCAGCTCTCCCCTTCGAACGAAACGCCGGAGCCGGAGCTCCAAGGCCGGGCTGCTCGCTGTCGCTGCCTGCCGGGCATAAGGTCCTGGCTACCTACCCTGACCGTGAACTCCCGGAGCGTTCATGAGAAACCCCCCGCTCGACCTGGCAGCCCCTCCCCCGTCCTGGGACCTTGACGTCCTTCAGGCCGTCCGGTCCTGTGCGGCACCCCTGTATGCGGTGGCCTACCCCGCCCCGAGGGGAGGCTGGCAGGTATCCCTACTGGAAAGACCCGACGCCGCCCTGCGTGACAGCTTCCAGGCCAGCGGCGACTGGCCCCGCACGGTCGACCAGCAGCTCACCGAACGCGGATATGTCGCCCTTGCCTCACTGCTCTGCATGAACTGGACACCCCTCCCCCAGGGCGGACGGGGCTCCGAAGTCTTCCGCGACCACCACGACGGCGCCGCGGAAAGCTGGTAGAATCACCCGTTTTGCGGCCTCCGGAACGCCTGTGGGAGCGGCGATCTTGCCGCGGTCGAAGAGCCAGGCGGCCGCCGGGCGCCGGCCGAAGTCGGGAGGCAGGGCGGTGCCGCCCGCAGGGTGGAGAAGCCGTCGTGGCGGCGGCGCCAGTTGACC
>NZ_JBHWAQ010000113.1:0-3273 GCF_042743475.1 Streptomyces sp. NPDC059534 | reverse complement strand
CCCCAGAAGAGCGTTCACCCTGCGGAGTGAGTACTGAAAGAGCTCATTGCTCCGGATGGACCAGCTGCGACTCGTCCACCGCGTCCGCTCCATCGAGCGAGACACCTCCCAATGGGGCCGAGACCACAAGGCCGAATGCGCACCGCAGCTTTGCGGCTACGTCCCCGAAGTAACCGATAACGCCCCGACGACTACATGACCGCAGCGTGGTGGCATCACTACTGAGAGCTACTTGTCACTTGGCGGCAGCTTCGGGAGTGCAGGGCCTCGAGTCCCGCGGGTTCAGCGAAACTGAGGGTTCTTCGTCGGGAACCGACGGGTGTTCCGGCTCTCTGGAGGGTTTCGACCCGTGTGTTCTGGATGAACTCAAGGTGCTGGCTCATCGGTTAAGTGTGTTGAGCTGTGCATCACGCTGAACCTCTTCCCAGTAGTGGGCGGCGGCGGTGACGATCGCTTGAAAGTCGTGCAGTGACACGACTGCGACGTGGGGCGTGCGCGTCCCCACGGGCGGTTCGGTGGGCTCGCCGATCACGATCGCGTTCGTGCCGTGGACGTACCCGCGGACCAGGCAATGGTCGAGGGACTCGGCGGCGGCCAGCAGCGACGGATCGTTTAGGGCGGCATCGGAGCGCAACACGGACAGCGTCGCGGCCGGGTCAGCGTCGGGCTGGGCCAGACGCGGGTCCTCAAGCCTGGCCATGTTCTGCAGTGTCAGCATCATCGAGCCGAGGATGCAGGGCTCTGAATCGCCCATGATGATCGAGTCCACGATGAGTTGGAAATGAAAGAAACGCGCATCCCAGGGGTCACCTGCTGGGGTCAAGATCAGCCCGAATCGGCCGTCGTCGGTTGAGATGCGCATGCCTATGACCTCCCGTGGTGTTCCTCGGCTTCTGATGCTAGAAGCTGCCGAGCGGCGTCGCCGTAGCGGATGGCGGTCTTCTCGTCGATGCCGAAGACGAGCGCGAGGTGGAGTGGGTCGGCGCCGTGGGTGAGGGCCTCTTCGAGCTGTCGGTCGACGCGGAGCCGTTCCAGGGTGGCGGTGAGGTTGCGGGTGGCTCGGGTGGTCCAGAGCTTGCAGGCCGGGCCGAGTTCGACGGCGGTCTTCTGGGTGATCAGTAGGTGGGGGTTGGCCGTGTTCGGCCAGCGGTTGTGGCGGTGGTCGAGCCAGTCCAGCACCGCCTGACGGGTGAGATCGTCGAGTGGCCGGACGTGGCCGCCGACGGTGATGCGCCCGTTGCCCAGGTCGACGTCGTCCAGCTGCATGGTGCGGATCATCTTCGGCCGTGCCGCGTGGACGGCGGCCAGGGCGATGATGAGCCGGATGTCCGGGGTGGTGGCGGCGCCGATGGCCTCGTCGATGTCTGTCTGGACGAGAGCTTGGGGGATGCCGCCGGTCTGTCGGGGGACACGGATGCGGATCGTGGGGTTGCGGAAGATCTGACCGTTCTTCTTCGCGTGTCGGAACAGTGACCTCAGGGCGACGATCCGGCTTTCGCGCTGTTTGCCGGTGACAGCGTCCCGGGCCGCAACGATGTCTTCCCGGGTGACCTCTCGCAGGTGGTCGTAGCGGCTGGACCATTCCAGCAGCACCGGCTGGATCTCGTTGAGGTAGACCCATGCCGTCTGCCGCGACCGCGGCTCCGACCGCGGCCCGCCATCGAGCAGGGTGCGGATCCAGGCTTCGACGGCGCGATGGATGCCCGGGGGCATCCCGTCGAGTTTTCGCTCCAACCACCGGTCGACGGCGGGGGCCCGGTCGTCGGTGAACAGACCGAGTCCGTCGAGAACTTCGGCGATCCGCACGACCGGAAGTCCGCGGGCGCGTAGGGCCGGGAAGAGCTCGGAGTACCGGATCGACTCACCTTCGCGGAAGCCGAACAGCACGATGACCAGGGCTCGGTTCACGTCACTGGTGATCCAGCGGCTCCAGCCGCGCGCCTCTCCCAGTGCCCGGGCGGCCTGTTGAGCCCGGATCAGCCAGGGATTGGCCAGGTCAGCGTGGAGTTCTCGGTCGAACCGGCGGAAGTCCCGAGCGGCAGTGAACAGGGTCAGTTGCGTTGACGTCGTGATCACGCGATGCGGTTCGGGGAGGGGCGGCGGCTTCAATACGCGCCGTCCGGCCTTGCCGACTCGCGGCCCTCCGTTCTTGGGCCGCTGGAGGTTCGCGAAGAACAGCTGCTGGCAGGTCACCCGCCGTAGGTACGGCTCGATCACCGACGCCTTGCCGCTGGCTTTGATCGCCCACGTCGCCTGGGCCCGGCAGAGGCGGCAGTAGCCGTACTTGTCGTCGACCGGGACCGGCCGCCGGCAGCCGACGCACTCGCCGACGGCATGTAGCTGGGCGTAGGTGTAGCAGCCGCGGCAGAACCGGCCGGGCAGCTGCCCCCAGGCGAAACAGCCCGAGCAGGAGGCTGCCGGCTTGCTCTCGCTGATCTTCCCCATGATGTGACCAGGTCACATCGGCGGCAGGGAACGGCCGTCGCGGCGCTTGGGCACGACGGCTGGGGCCACCATCGAGCCGGTCGTGGCCTCCTGGACTCCAGCCTGCTGACCTTCCCGGGCTCGGGAATCAGCAGATCGCCGATCTCACAGCCGAGCACGACACAGATCACGTCCAGGTCCTCCAGCTTGAGGGAGACCGGCTGGCCGGACCACAGGCCGGACATCTTCCCGGCCGAGATCACCAAGCCGTGCTCGGCCAGGCTCCGCTGGAGCTCGGACGCCTTCCAGATCCCCTTGTTCGCGGCGGTCAGCCGCAGGTTCCACTTCATCCCATCAGTCCTTCCAGCCGCTTCGCGGCCCGCTGCTGCCCGGACACCCAGGCGTCCTCGACACGGGTCTGCTGAACGTGGATGTACCGCATCGTGGTGGCGATCCAGGAGTGTCCGAGGACCTCTTGGATCCCGAGCAGATCAAGTCCTCCGAAGTAGAGCTCGGACGCGCAGAAGTGCCGCAGAACGTGCGGGGTGAGCGTGTCGGCCCAGCCGGGCAGATGGGCCTTCGCTGCGGCGGCCAGGCCGTTGCGCAAGGCGTCGTCGCCGGCGCGGCGTGAGGAGCCGTCGGTGTTCTTGCGCTCGGAGGGGAACAGCGGTGCCCCGGGGCGGGTGTGGTCGTCGTCGAACTGGCCCCAGACGTCCTCGATGAACCACCGCAGCGTGCGGTCGGCGCCGTTGATCAGCGGGACCATCCGCTCGCGCGGACCCGATCCGCGGGCGCCCTTGCCATGGCGGACGTGGAGCTTGCCGAAGCGGCCCAGGTCCCACTTGATGT
>NZ_JBHWAQ010000112.1:0-3482 GCF_042743475.1 Streptomyces sp. NPDC059534 | reverse complement strand
TCCCACTCCGCGTTCGTCAGATCCCCACGGCTCATACAGCCAGCCTGACCTCAACACCCCGCCCCTGTCAGGAGATCCAAGAAACAGTGCCTAGTTACCAAACACCGCTGCCAGGACGAAACGCTCTTCAAATATTGATCCGAAACGGTTCGGGTTCTGGGTCGTTGGTGGGGTGTGAGCGATCTGGTGGGGGACGCGCGGCATCTGTCGCCGTCGGCGCAGGAGGCCCTGCGGCTGCGGGCGGTGGCCGCGTTGGTGGCGGGGCGGCACCGTGAGGACGTGGCGGCGGTGTTCGGGGTGTCGCTGAAAGCGGTCGACTTCTGGTGGGCGAAGTGGCAGGCCGGCGGCCGGGAGGCGCTGGTCATGCGCCCGCGCGGCAAGCCGGTCGGGGTGCACCAGGTGCTCGGGGAGGCCGAGCAGGCCGCCGTCCGGCAGGCCGTCCTCGATCACATCCCCTCCGACCTGGGGCTTTCGGGTCAGCTGTGGACACGGGGGCAGATAGGCGAGCTGATCTTCAAGCTGTACCGGGTCCGCTTCACCGAGCCCGGGGTGGGCAAGTACCTCAAACGCTGGGGGCTGACCTTCCAGCGTCCGGACAAACGGGCGGTCGAGCAGGAC
Organism: Streptomyces sp. NPDC059534; assembly: GCF_042743475.1. Classification (NCBI taxonomy): domain Bacteria; kingdom Bacillati; phylum Actinomycetota; class Actinomycetes; order Kitasatosporales; family Streptomycetaceae; genus Streptomyces; species Streptomyces sp. NPDC059534. The sequence continues at coordinate 2,864 of NZ_JBHWAQ010000112.1, read as the reverse complement.
CCGGAAGCGGTCCGCCTCTGGCGCGAGGAGACCTGGCCGGCGATCCGGGCCCGAGCAAAGGCGGAGAACGGTGAAGTCCTCTTCGCTGACCAGGTCGGGATCCGCTCGAACCAGGTCACAGGCCGTACCTGGGGCGCCAGAGGCGCCACTCCGGTCGTCCACCGGACCGGGAACCGGTTCTCCGTGAACGCGATGTCCGCGATCAGCACCCGCGGGCGGATGCACTTCATGGTCTTCACCGAGTCGTTCGACGCGAAGGTCATGTGCCGCTTCCTCGCCCGCATCGTCGGGCACTTCGACCACAAGGTGCACCTGATCGTCGACCGGCACTCGGCCCACCGCTCGAAGACCGTCCGGACCTGGCTCGCCGACCACCAGGCCCAGATCGAGCTGCACTTCCTGCCCTCGTACTCACCCGAACTGAACCCGGACGAGCTGGTCAACGCCGACCTCAAACGCAGCCTGCCCCACACCCACCGGGCCAGGAACCAGGTCGAACTCGCCGCCGAAACCCGCAGGTTCTTCCACCGCCGACAGCGTCAGCCCCACATCGTCCGCGGCTACTTCGGCGGCCCCCACGTTCGCTACGTCCTGGACGAGAACCCCATGAGTTTCTGATCAATAGGACTCCGGGGCCAAGAAGGGCACCAAACCCTGGCGACTGGACAAACGATGAGATTAACATCTCATTCATATGATGGGTGCGGTGCAAGGAAAAGCCGACAAGCTTTCGCCCTACTCCGCCTGGCAGGTCATCACGCCAAATATTTCTGCTGCCGGCATAACATCCCCTCCCGATTTTCGATCTACATCGATTTGAATTCCGTCTCCGTCAGAATAGGGAGTGACTTTAACATCGAAGCTTCCGCGGAACAGCTGGCCATCCCAGTCGGGGAGACCCGAGCCCCCGTTTATTACTCTTCCATTTACATAAGAAGAAGTAAATATCGGATGGCTCGACGGGCAAATCGCATTGAAGTGAAAACTCGTGTCATCGCGGTCGTCTATGTACCGCGTGAAGGTGGCCGGAATTTGTCGACCCGGCAGTGGGGTGTCAGCGCATGACCAGCTCAGGTAAATATCATACCCATATCGTTGGTCTGAGTTTTCGAATACTAGATTAAGGCGCTCGCCGCGAGTGGGTGTTGCGGCATCCAATTTAGCACCCTTGAGCCCCGAGGTGGAATTTGGCAGGGCGGGGATGTCTATCTTCTGTGAAGCCAGATACGGCTTGGAGGCGGGGCACGGGAGGGACGTGACCATCTTCCTTGGCTCATATTGTTTGGTTACTTGACTGTACACTGCTGGGCCTATAAAGCTTTTTGTGGAGTAGCTCTGCGTGACAGCTTGAGCGACTCCCGGGAGCGTTGCCAGTGCGACTGCTGCCGCAACCGAGGCGAGCCCTACAGTCACTCGTTTAGATCTACTCAACAGCTTCTCCAATCGATCCATTGCGCTTTGCTTTAATCTTAGAGGCCGGGCGCCGTGCGCATTGCTTATTGATGGCATAATTCAATCTTCGCTCGGCCTGTTCGAAATGAAATACTTCTCTCACTGAGCTCTTTCAGTACTCACCCCGCAGGGCGAACGCTCTTCTGGGGTTGACCGGCTTCCGACCTGCGGCTGAGATTCCCTCCTGCGGACGTAAACGTCACCCGATCAGTGGCCACTCTGAAAGAGCTCACTGTCACCGCTGGGGATCCTCTCCAGACCGGCCGATACTCCCAGTCGGTCAAGCCTCAAGAGCAAGATCATCCGAGTTCTCAAACACCGCCTGAGGCTCAGTTGATGTGCAGCAAGATTGAGTAATGGCCTGAGTAAGTTTTCATTTCTTGAGTTGTAACTGACTTTGCAAAAAGGGTTCCCAGATAAGAGGGTCTTCCTCTTTCTCTTAAAAAACATGAGTAGCTAGCACTCAATCAGGTCGTTGCGGCAGAGTCGTGGAGGTCAGGCGTTGCTTCCCAGCGGACAGCGAAGTATTTGAAGCGCTGGAAGGTGAGGGGCTGTTCCAGCCTGTAGGGGGCTTGCTCAGGCTGTGGATGTTAGAGGTCGTGTAGTTCGTGGGTGGTTGTGGTTTATGCGTCTCGCCAGGTTAGGGTGGTTTCGCCGGTTGCGCGTTTGGCGAGGGTTGAGATTGCGGCGAGGCGGATCATGCTTTCGGAGTGTTCGGGTTTGGTCTCAATAGTCGCGGGTGAGTCGACGGTGCATCACTAAGGATCTCCAGCGTCGCCTCTCGAGGGTGAGGACGGCCTTGGTGGTTGACGTGAGTCGGTTGGGGCTGATCCGGGCTTTGCGGAAGATCCGCCAGGCTTTGAGTCGGGCGAAGGCCCGCTCGACGGGGAAGCGGAGCCGGGCGTGTGCTTCGGTTGACGGCGGCTTGTCTGAGTGTGAGGGGTCGTTTGAAGGGCACTTGAAACGTTCCGCCGGCCCCGGCGTATGCCTTGTCGGCGAGCACGGGGATCCGGAGTTGTTCACAGATGGTGACAATATGGTGAGTGCGGGCTGCGGTGATGTCGACGGTGCGGCCGGGCAGCGCCGGCGAGTACCAGATCAGCTCGCCCGCAAGGTCGGTGACAGCCTGGATGTTCACGCCGCGCCGCCTGTCCTTGCCCGAGTAGTTGCGCTCGTGGTCGCCGACCCCGTCGCACTCGGCGATGGGTTTGCGTGAGAGACGGTGCTTTCGAGGCAAGGATTCTGATCACGCTCTGTACATAGGCTTGGGCGGTACCTTCGCTGACCCGAAAGCCTGCGGCGAGCTTCGCGTAGGTACACCAGGGCGATGACCGCGCGGTGGGGGGGGGGCGCCCGGGGCCGGGCCCCCCCCCCCCCCCCCCCCCCCCCCCCGCGGCGCACCCCAACACAAA
>NZ_JBHWAQ010000111.1:0-3510 GCF_042743475.1 Streptomyces sp. NPDC059534 | reverse complement strand
ATCTGAAGACTTTTCGAAAGCTATCTGTATTTTTTCAGCATCTTTTATATTATATAATAAAATCATGGTGCCGGCAAGAGGACTTGAACCCCCAACCTACTGATTACAAGTCAGTTGCTCTACCAATTGAGCTACACCGGCATATATGTAAAACCGATATGTATAATGAAAAATGGTGGAGGATGACGGGCTCGAACCGCCGACCCTCTGCTTGTAAGGCAGATGCTCTCCCAGCTGAGCTAATCCTCCATACTTGCACTAACGTGCAATTGCTTGGCGGCGTCCTACTCTCACAGGGGGAAACCCCCGACTACCATCGGCGCTGAAGAGCTTAACTTCCGTGTTCGGTATGGGAACGGGTGTGACCTCTTCGCTATCGCCACCAAACAAATGCCTTCAGGATGAAGGTACTGGGCGTTTCTCACAGGATGTGAGAGCCCTTAGCGGAGTTTCCTTACCTTTTCCGCTCTTAGAGAGGTGTTCTCTCAAAACTAGATAACAGGTGTGACATCATTCAAAAATATGGTTAAGTCCTCGATCGATTAGTATCTGTCAGCTCCATGTGTCGCCACACTTCCACCTCAGACCTATCAACCTGATCATCTTTCAGGGATCTTACTAGCTTACGCTATGGGAAATCTCATCTTGAGGGGGGCTTCATGCTTAGATGCTTTCAGCACTTATCCCTTCCGCACATAGCTACCCAGCGATGCCCTTGGCAGAACAACTGGTACACCAGCGGTGCGTCCATCCCGGTCCTCTCGTACTAAGGACAGCTCCTCTCAAATTTCCTGCGCCCGCGACGGATAGGGACCGAACTGTCTCACGACGTTCTGAACCCAGCTCGCGTACCGCTTTAATGGGCGAACAGCCCAACCCTTGGGACCGACTACAGCCCCAGGATGCGATGAGCCGACATCGAGGTGCCAAACCTCCCCGTCGATGTGGACTCTTGGGGGAGATAAGCCTGTTATCCCCGGGGTAGCTTTTATCCGTTGAGCGATGGCCCTTCCATGCGGAACCACCGGATCACTAAGCCCGACTTTCGTCCCTGCTCGACTTGTAGGTCTCGCAGTCAAGCTCCCTTGTGCCTTTACACTCTACGAATGATTTCCAACCATTCTGAGGGAACCTTTGGGCGCCTCCGTTACCTTTTAGGAGGCGACCGCCCCAGTCAAACTGCCCACCTGACACTGTCTCCCCGCCCGATAAGGGCGGCGGGTTAGAAGGTCAATACAGCCAGGGTAGTATCCCACCGACGCCTCCACCGAAGCTAGCGCTCCGGCTTCTCAGGCTCCTACCTATCCTGTACAAGCTGTACCAAAATTCAATATCAAGCTGCAGTAAAGCTCCACGGGGTCTTTCCGTCCTGTCGCGGGTAACCTGCATCTTCACAGGTACTATAATTTCACCGAGTCTCTCGTTGAGACAGTGCCCAGATCGTTGCGCCTTTCGTGCGGGTCGGAACTTACCCGACAAGGAATTTCGCTACCTTAGGACCGTTATAGTTACGGCCGCCGTTTACTGGGGCTTCAATTCGCACCTTCGCTTACGCTAAGCGCTCCTCTTAACCTTCCAGCACCGGGCAGGCGTCAGCCCCTATACTTCGCCTTACGGCTTCGCAGAGACCTGTGTTTTTGCTAAACAGTCGCCTGGGCCTATTCACTGCGGCTCTCTCGGGCTTGCACCCTAACAGAGCACCCCTTCTCCCGAAGTTACGGGGTCATTTTGCCGAGTTCCTTAACGAGAGTTCTCTCGATCACCTTAGGATTCTCTCCTCGCCTACCTGTGTCGGTTTGCGGTACGGGCACCTCTCACCTCGCTAGAGGCTTTTCTTGGCAGTGTGGAATCAGGAACTTCGCTACTAAATTTCGCTCGCCATCACAGCTCAGCCTTTACGGGAAACGGATTTGCCTATTTCCCAGCCTAACTGCTTGGACGCGGATATCCAACAGCGCGCTTACCCTATCCTCCTGCGTCCCCCCATTGCTCAAATGGTGAGGAGGTGGTACAGGAATATCAACCTGTTGTCCATCGCCTACGCCTTTCGGCCTCGGCTTAGGTCCCGACTAACCCTGAGCGGACGAGCCTTCCTCAGGAAACCTTAGGCATTCGGTGGAGGGGATTCTCACCCCTCTTTCGCTACTCATACCGGCATTCTCACTTCTAAGCGCTCCACCAGTCCTTCCGGTCTGGCTTCACAGCCCTTAGAACGCTCTCCTACCACTGTTCGAAGAACAGTCCGCAGCTTCGGTGATACGTTTAGCCCCGGTACATTTTCGGCGCAGAGTCACTCGACCAGTGAGCTATTACGCACTCTTTAAATGGTGGCTGCTTCTAAGCCAACATCCTAGTTGTCTAAGCAACTCCACATCCTTTTCCACTTAATACACACTTTGGGACCTTAGCTGGCGGTCTGGGCTGTTTCCCTTTTGACTACGGATCTTATCACTCGCAGTCTGACTCCCAAGGATAAGTCATTGGCATTCGGAGTTTGACTGAATTCGGTAATCCGATAGGGGCCCCTAGTCCAATCAGTGCTCTACCTCCAAGACTCTTACCTTGAGGCTAGCCCTAAAGCTATTTCGGAGAGAACCAGCTATCTCCAGGTTCGATTGGCATTTCACCCCTACCCACACCTCATCCCCGCACTTTTCAACGTGCGTGGGTTCGGGCCTCCATTCAGTGTTACCTGAACTTCACCCTGGACATGGGTAGATCACCTGGTTTCGGGTCTACGACCACGTACTCAATTCGCCCTATTCAGACTCGCTTTCGCTGCGGCTCCGCATCTTCTGCTTAACCTTGCACGGGATCGTAACTCGCCGGTTCATTCTACAAAAGGCACGCCATCACCCGTTAACGGGCTCTGACTACTTGTAGGCACACGGTTTCAGGATCTCTTTCACTCCCCTTCCGGGGTGCTTTTCACCTTTCCCTCACGGTACTGGTTCACTATCGGTCACTAGGGAGTATTTAGCCTTGGGAGATGGTCCTCCCGGATTCCGACGGAATTTCACGTGTTCCGCCGTACTCAGGATCCACTCAGGAGAGAACGAAGTTTTGACTACAGGGCTGTTACCTCCTATGGCGGGCCTTTCCAGACCTCTTCATCTACCTCGTTCCTTTGTAACTCCGTATAGAGTGTCCTACAACCCCAAGAGGCAAGCCTCTTGGTTTGGGCTATGTTCCGTTTCGCTCGCCGCTACTCAGGAAATCGCATTTGCTTTCTCTTCCTCCAGGTACTTAGATGTTTCAGTTCCCTGGGTCTGCCTTCAAGACGCTATGTATTCACGTCAAGATACTACGCGATTAAACGTAGTGGGTTTCCCCATTCGGAAATCTCCGGATCAAAGCTTACTTACAGCTCCCCGAAGCATATCGGTGTTAGTCCCGTCCTTCATCGGCTCCTAGTGCCAAGGCATCCACCGTGCGCCCTTTCTAACTTAACCGTTAAAAAGAATCACTACGTGATATCTTGTATTACTAATTGAATGTGATGTCTACTGT
>NZ_JBHWAQ010000110.1:0-3574 GCF_042743475.1 Streptomyces sp. NPDC059534 | reverse complement strand
GGTAGGGGCTGGTGAGCCGTTTGGCGACCACGCCGTCGAAGCCCTCCTCATGCGCGTGCTCGAGTGCCTGGGCGGCGTTCGAGGGCCAGGCCGCGGGTACGGCGATGCCGGGACCGGTGAGGCCGAGGTCGTCGAGGAGGTCCCGGCGGAAGGTATAGGGCAGGTACACCGTCGGCTGGCCGAGGTACAGGATGTCGAAGATCATCAGCTGGACGGGGAGATCCTCGCCGGCGTGGGTGACCGCGTCCGGGTGGTGCAGGCTCATCCGCTGCTGCAGCCGTTCCACGGAGGGGCCGCCGTTGTCGTTCAGAGCGATGATCTCCCCGTCGAGCACCGCCTCGGGCGCGGGCAGCAGGCCGGGCAGGGTCTGGAACTCCGGGTACTGGGCGGTGACGTCGCCTCCCGTCGCGGAGAGCAGGCGCACGCTGCCGTCACCGGGCAGGTGGACAATGATGCGGGCGCCGTTCCAGAGCGTTTCGTAGGCATATTCGGCCTCCGTGTCCACTCCGGGCGGCGGGCCGATCACCGCGAGCATCGGCGACAGGGGCGGCAGCGCATCCCGCATGGCAGGGACGGGGAGGGGCGCATGCTCATTCCACCAGCCTGCGCCCGGCGATGCGCTTCGGCGACCTGTCCGCTCCCCTGTCCCTGAAGAGGCGGACTGGCGGGCACGTGCCGGGCCGATGCCGGGGGCGCGCTGCGTCAACGTCGTGTAAGGGGTGCTACGCCTCTTGGCGGTATGTCCCGGAATGTATTCTTGGCGGGTTGGTGGTTTGCTGCTGCGTGACGGCAGGCAGATGTCCGGTTTGCCGTCCGTCGTGTGGTTCCCCGAAGACTCAAGGAGGAGTCCGGCATGTCCGTCTACACCCCCCAGCAGATCAGCCAGCCGCAGTCCCAGCAGCCGTACGGGCAGCAGATGTCCGGTCAGCCGCTCTGGGGGCTTCAGTCCCAGAACCAGCAGCCGTTCGGGCAGCAGGGCCAGGGCCAGTTCGGCCAGCAGCAGCCGTTCGGGCAGCAGGGCCAGGGCCAGCAGCAGTTGCCGCTGCTGGTGACGGAGCTGTCGCTGCGCTGTTCGGCGACGGCCGTGAGCGCGGTGGTGGAGCAGCTGCGGATGGACCCGCAGATCCTGATGGGGATCCAGGCGCAGGGGCAGATCCCGCCGCACGCCTTCAGCCAGGTGCTGACGGAGTGTGCCCGCCGGATCGCTCCCCTCGTGCACACCGCGCTCGCGCAGATCACCGGCCAGGGCCAGAGCGGCCAGATGAGCCAGTTCGGGCAGGGTGGTATGGGGCAGTTCGGTCAGTTCCCCGGCCAGCAGCCGCAGGGTCAGATGGGTCAGTTCGGCCAGCTCCAGGGACTTGGCCAGGGGCAGGGCCTGTTCGGACAGCCTCAGTACGGGCAGTGGTCCGGTCTGGGTATGTGAGACGCGCCGGGTGGGCCGCTGCCTCCGTTCCCGGGGCGGCCCGCCCGGCCAGCAGGCCGCCGCGCGGACGACGAGCTTCCGCTGTGGCCATGCCGTGGTGGGAGCGGCGGCACGTCCGCTCCCACCAGCGGCGGCTTGAGACACAAGACGTGCAATGGGCGACGGATCTTTGAGATGGCGGTTGGGTGATGACGGAGCAGGGCGGTGGCGTGAAGCCGGGTAACGGCGGCAAGGGCGCAAGGTCCCAGGGCACGCAGAGCACGGCGGGGAAGCAGCCCGGCGAGATGGCGAGCGGGGTGGGTGAGCCGGGCGGGCAGGGTGAACAGGTGCAGCCGGAGATGTCTGCTGGCGCGCGGGTTCGCGGTCTGCGGGCGGGGTGGGGCCGGTATCTGGTGGCGCCGCGTCCGCTGGGACTGCTGGGTGGCGGGGTGCCGCCGGTCGAAGCTTCGGCGCTGTTCGCGCTGCTGGAGGAGGACCCGGAGGTGGAGCCGGTGGCGCAGGTGCGTCCGTCGCGCTCGCGGGGGCTGGGTGCGATCGCGGAGCTCTACCCGGCCTGCCCGCCGGTCGCGGTGGTGGTCATGCCCGAGGAGCGGGCCCGCGCGCTCGCGGCGAATCCGCAGGTGGTCGTGGAGATCGACCAGCCGCTGTCTTACACTCCCGCGGCGGCCTTCGGCGGCCTGGGCATGGCCACGCCGGTGATGGATCCGGCGCTTGCTGTTCCGCTGGAGGAACCCGGGCGGCTGAGTGTCCTGGTCAAGGGCAGTGACGGCGAGAGGCTGCCCGGCGCGCATGTCTGGGCTGTGGGCACCGGTGCCACATCCCACGCGATCACCGGCTCCGACGGGCAGGCCGACCTGCAGCTGGCGGCGGACACCCCGGCCACCCTGCGGGCCTTGTACATCCGCCCGGCGAGCGGCTACTGGCCGCTGCGCATCGACCACCCACACCTTACCCACGGCGTGGAGACGGTCGTGGAGGTGCAGGCGCTAGCGGATACCTTCGAGGGCCCCGGGCAAGCGATGTCCGGCTGGGGAGCGCAGGCGATGCGGCTGCACCAGATCCCGCCTACCTACCGCGGCCACGGCGTCAAGATCGCCCTGCTCGACTCCGGCGCGGACACCAACCACCCCGATCTCAAGGACACGGTCCGCACCGGATACGACTTCACCCGCCTCAGCGGAGAAAAAACCTGGCAGAGCGACTCCACAGGTCACGGCACCCGGTGCGCCGGGATCATCGCCGCGGCCGACAACCGCACCGGCATCACCGGCATCGCCGCGGAGGCAGAACTCCACGCGCTGAAACTGTTCCCCGGCGGACACATCAGCGACCTGCTGGAAGCCATCGACTACTGCGTCACCCACGGCATCGACATCGCCCAGATCAACCTCGCCTACCCCGCCCCCTCCCAGCTGGCCGCCTGGAAACTCCTCGACGCCCACGCCGCCGGCATCGCCCTCATCGCCCCGGCCGGCGACACCGCAGGCCCCGTCACACAGCCCGCCGCACTGCCGGATGTTCTCGCCGTCGGGGCGATCGCGCACACCGCCCGCCCGGCCGGCAGCTCCCACGCCGCCCCGCAGCCGCCGTGGCCCGGCCCCTACCCGGCCCCGTTCACCGCGACCGGACCCGGCGTGGACCTGGCCGCACCCGGCACCGCGGTGATCACCACCGCACCCGGCGACGGCTACATCCCGGCCGACGGGACCACGATCGCCGCCGCCCACATCACCGGACTCGCCGCCCTGCTGCTCGCCCACCACGACCACCTGCGCACCCAGACCGTCCCCCGCACCCCCGCGCGCACCAGCCAGCTCCACACCCTGCTGCGCGCCGCCTGCCGCCCCATCCCCGGCACGGACCCGGCCCGCACCGGTGCGGGTCTCGCCGATGCCCCCACAGCGCTCGGCATCCACACCGCCTGGCAGTACGGCCCCGTGGCTGCGCAGCCGCACACGGCCACCGGGTATCCCCGGGCCTGAGACCAGCAGACACGACACCGCATACACCGCGCCCGGCGCATCCCTCGGCCCCCGCGCCGGCCCGGGGGCGTGTGCGGGGGGGGGCCCCCCCCCCACGGGGCCCCCCGGCGGGGGGGGGGGCCCCCCCCCCCCCCCCCCCCCGCCCCCCCCCCCCCCCCCCCCCCCCCCC
>NZ_JBHWAQ010000109.1:0-3721 GCF_042743475.1 Streptomyces sp. NPDC059534 | reverse complement strand
CACCCCGCCCCCGGCGCCGTTTGCCGTGGTTGTTGGCGCGCACCCCCCCCTCCTGGTGAACCCCCCCCCCCCGAACCGTTGGGTGGCCACCCGGGGGGGGGCCGGTGGGGGGCTCGGAGCCCCCACCGGGCCGCACCCACCGCACTCGACTCCGAGATGCCTGCCGGTCAGGACGGGAGTCCTGGAATTCCCCGGGCCCGGCACGTTCTCGCCATGCCTGATTCCTCCGGTACCAACGTCATCGGAACGCCGGTCCCTCACGGGACCCGCATCCGGCACTGCCACCGCCTCCCTCACTCCGCAGGGACACCTCAGCGCGTCGGCCCGAGTACACCAAGGAGTTCCCTGTGAAGAAGATCCTGGCCTGGTCCGTCACCGTGGTGACCGCGGCCACGTGCACGTTCGGTGCCGCCGTGCCCGCCACGGCCGCCGACGTCACGACGTTCACGGCCGCCACGTCGACCACGTCCTCCGGCACCGGGACGGACACTTCCCGCCTTTCCCCCGATCTCAAGGCCCTCGTCGACCAGATGCTCGCCGAGCTGCCGGCCGACTGGGAGCAGCGCCGCGACGCCGCCGCCGCCAGGTACGGCATCCACGACACCCAGTGGGCGCAGCTCCGTGACAGTGTCATCAACCCGGGCGACTACCAGTGCGGGAGCACGGCCTTCAGGGAGTACGCGAACGGCCTGCGGACGGGCATCGAGGATCAGGACCTGCGCGACTGGCTGGACGTCTTCGGCGCGTTCGACATACCCACCTACGACGCGCTCGTCTTCGGCGGCGAGTCGAAGGACAGCACCTTCGGCGTCCATGGTGACTACACCGAGGAGCTGACGAAGGAGCAGAAGGACCTGAAGAAGTTCTGGGACGTCTACTCCGAGGACATTCAGCTCGTGCCGATGCACGGCCGCGAGGTCTTCTCCTCTCAGGAGAGGGTGGCCCGCGTCCTCTCGCTGATGTTCGGGATCACGAACGAGCCTGTGGTGCGGCGGCTGGCCGGGGTGGTCATCAGCCTCGTCAACGCCGACCCCGTCCTCCAGGGCGGCGACAACCCGCTCTTCACCTTCAACGCGTTCGCCTTCTCCGAGAAGGGCGACCCGAACCCGGCAGGCATCTCCGACCGCATCGTCATGGGTGACGGGATCCTGGAGGCATTGAAGGCCGTCGGCCTGGGTGACACCGCCCCGCGTACCGTCCTCGCCCACGAGTTCGGCCACCACGTGCAGTACGAGGACAACCTGTTCGCCGGCACCACGCTCACCGGGCCGGAGGCCACCCGCCGCACCGAGCTGATGGCGGACGCGTTCGGCTCGTACTACCTCGCCCACCACCGCGGCCTGCGCTTCTCCGACACGGCGACGCTGCGGGCCGCCAAGTCCTTCTACGAGGTCGGCGACTGCGGCTTCGCAAGCCCCGGCCACCACGGCACACCCAACCAGCGTCTCGCGGCGTCGCTGTGGGGTGCGAGCGTCGCCGCGGACACCGTCAAGAAGAACTACGTCCTGCCGTCGCCGAAGCTGGACGAGCTGTTCGAGGCGAAGCTCCCCGACATCGTGAAGCCCGACGCGACGAACTGACACGCGGAGGAGACTTCGATACTCGTGCCTTGCCCTCGCCAGCCGCCCGCACCACATCCAGCTCACCTCCCCCTGACAAGGGACCGGCGGACTCGCGACGGCCCTCGCCGACTGCGGGACCGAGGTGAGCGACGCGGGCGGGGCGGCCGGGTTCCCCTTCCCGCGCGCGCCGACCGGGCCGTCGTACTCGGCGATCGTCCAGGCGGCAGGGGAAGGGGACAGGATCACCTCACGGGCTCACAGCAGGCCCACCGGCCATGGAAGACACCCTGTGAGGCTCACGAAGGCGACGTTAAGCAGCAACTCGAGTACGTAGGGCCATGATCTCCATAGGGTGAGTCGCGGCAGCGCCGTTCAGGCCCAGCCTCCCGCCATCCCATCGGAAGAAGCTCTGTGACCACCACCGACTTTGACGCCTTCGAGGGCACCGTTCAGCAGTTGGACGAGACCCTGCGCCGCCTGCGCCAGGAAGCCAACGCCAAAGCGGTGTTCCTGATCGACAAGAACGGTCGGCAGTAGGCGGCGGCGGGCGAGGTCGAGTAGTTCGATACGACCTCACTCGCCTCCCTGACGGCGGGCAACGTCGCCGCCACCGACGGTGTGGCCAAGCCGATCAGCGAGCGTGAGCTCTCGGTGCTCTTCCATGAGGGGCAGCAGGACGACATCCACATCTCGATCATCGCCCAGCGTGCCGTCCTGGTCGTCATGTTCGACGACCGCTCGTCCCTGGGCCCGGTCCGGCTGCGAGTGAAGCGGGCCGCCGCCGAGCAGGAGAAGATCATCCGGACCGCGCTGGAATCAGCGCCCGAGGTGTTCGGCGAGGTCACCGACGCCGACATCGAAGCGCTCTTCCAGGATTAGTCCACAGGACGAAAGCGCCCCCGCGACACCCCTGAACCCGAGCGGGAGTGCCGAGCCGGCTACTTCCCCGGGGGGAGCCCCAGCGGGCAGTACCGGCCCGGCTCCGCCGGGTCCCGGCGCCCCGCTCGAACCGGGCAACCGCCCGCCGGCCCCGAGCACTTCCTGGCACTCGGGGCTGGCCTGCTGGCGCCGTCTGGCGGAGTGGACCGAGGCCGGGGTGTGGCCCCGGCTGCACGAGGTCCTGCTCGCCGAACTCTGCGGCGCGGACGCCTTGGACTTCTCTCCTGGCGGCGGTCGACGGCTCCCATGTCCGGGCGTTAAAGGGGATCCAAGACCGGACGAAGCCCCGTCGACCGGGGCAGGACGGGCAGCAAGCATCACCTGATCACCGACGCCACCGGGATCCTGCTTGCCGCCACCCTGACCGGCGGCAACCGCAACGACGTCACTCAGCTGATCCCACTGCTCCAGGCCGTGCCGCCGGTGCGGGGCAAACGCGGCCGGCCCCGGCGCCGCCCGGATGTGGTGCTGGGCGACCGTGGCTACGACCACGACAAGTACCGCCGCCTGGTCTGGGACCTCGGCGTGAAGCCTCTGATCGCCCAACGCGGCACCGAACACGGCTCCGGACTTGGCACCCAACGCTGGTTCGTGGAACGCGCGTTCGCCCACCTGTACTGGTTCCGTCGCCTCCGGATCCGCTGGGAGATCCGCGACGACATTCACGAAGCTTTCCTCACCCTCGGATGCGCACTCATCTGCTGGCGACGCCTGAAGTCATTGCGATAGTTGCCGACCGGCAGGAACGGCCGCAGCCGTTCCCACTCCGCATCACTCAGATCACCCCGCCCCATGACAGGAGGAACGACCCGGACAGACGTCGGTCACAAGATCAGACGAACCCTGATCGCTACTCCGTGATGAAGGGCGCGTATCCGACCGGGACCTCGGTCACCTGAAGCTCGGAAAAGAGCAGGGTGAGGTTGTGCGCGTTGGTCTCCATGCGCACCTCGTGGAAGTCGATCCCGAGGGCCTGCGACCAGCGGCGGGTCACCTCCGACTCGGGGAGAAGCTTGGCTCCCGGGTACAGGCAGTGCCACTTCACGCCCCAGACGTATCCGTCGAGATCGGCACCGGTTTCGTGGTCGATGAGCCGGTCGTCCAAAGAGACCCGCCAGGTCTCAGCGGGTCTGTCAATCGAACGGTGTAACGAGGGTGGTTGGGGTTACTGGCGGGCTGCGGAGAGCCGGCCGTCGAAGGTGATGTCGAAGGCGTTCAGC
>NZ_JBHWAQ010000108.1:0-3752 GCF_042743475.1 Streptomyces sp. NPDC059534 | reverse complement strand
GGTACTGGTGGGCTCGCGTATTCAACTGTCGTGAGTATTGCTGCCAAAGCGTCGGTGCAGTCACTGTCTGTTGGGGTGCCGCAGGTCATGGTCTGTGCTGGCAGCCCCTCGCGTTCTGGCCGTTGGTGGATAACCTGCCTTCATGCCGCTGAACGTCCCCAAGGAGATCAAGTGTGTGAACAAGCAGGTCCTCGTAGAGCTGAGTTCGAGGAGCGAGCGCCTCAACCTTGGCAGGGGACGCGAGCCTGGATGGCTTGATCAGTACCTGACCGACGATGCGACGGGGTCTCTGCGCGCGATCCTTCTTGAGCGCCCTCCCAAGCCCTGTTATCGCTGCCTCGTCCTGATCAAGCGGGCCGACCGGGAAGTCGAGCACTTCCTGCTCGACGTGCTGCCGGAGGATTTCGACCGGCTTGAGAACATCGTCGGCGAGGATCTGCTCACGTTCACGCGCTGGGCGTTGTCCCAGTTTCCGTTGAGTCCTCTTCCTGCGGAGTAGCAGGTTCATTCGGCCGACCGCAGATTCAGGCATTGCTCTGTGGGGTCCAGCCGGGTGGTGACCGCCAGTGGTCTCCGGCGGCGTATCGGCTCCAGTTGCCTCCGGCCTCGGACGCGAGCTTGGCTGTGGTGACCCGGTGATAGCCGAGAGCCTCAGCGACGACCGGCGCGGGCATTTCCAGAACGTGTTGCCGGATCGCGGCTGTGCGGCCAGCCGTGGTGGGGATGCCGATGTCGTTGATGAGTGCGGCAAGAGCGTCGGGGTGCATCGGTTGTCCGGCCCGGCGACCGGGAAACAGCCACCGGGAGGCGTGGTTGGTCGCGGTGTTCATGTTGTCCCGGCTGCTGATCCAACGATGTAGCAGTTCCGCGAGCGGTTCTGGCACTGGGGACGGCGGTTCGCCGAGGCGGAGAAACGTCTGGTCGTTGCTGTGGCCGACGTCGTCCAGGGTGAGGCGCACGACTCGGCTGAGTGGTTGGGCATAGAGCAGGACGATCACGCCCGCGACCCGAGTACGAAGCGGTAGGTCCAGGTCGGTGAGGAGCTGCCCGATCAGTTCCAGTCGTTCGGGCTGAGGCATCGGGGTGGCCCGGCGGATGTGGACCGGGGGCAGCCGGAAGGGCCGGGTGAGCTTGCTGGCCGAGCACCAGAGCAGGAAGGCTCGCATTGTGTTGCGGGTGTACTCGTTCTGCTCGGTGTGCCAGGCGTCGATGCCGGTCTGGCCGCAGGTGCCAAGGGTGTGATCACGGGCGGCGAGCCAGGTGAGGAAGGCTGTGGCCTGCTTAACCTGGTCAGCGGCATGTCGACGGGCTGCCGGGGTGATCGGCTTCTTCTGGGTGCTGGTCCGCAGGCGTGGGAGCACTTCCCAGGTGGCGAACCGGCGGATGACCTGAGCGTGGTCCGGGTCAGGAATGTCGGCGAGGTGGCCGATGAGCCACCGTTCGAGCGAGCAGATCCGCTTGTCGACGGCAGGTAGGACACCGCAGGACATGAGGAGTTCCCGCAGGTGGGCGGCGGCCCTCCAGGGTTCGAGGCTGTGGAAGGCTTCGTGGGTCAGCTCGATGTCGCCGGTGGCGAGTCGGCGTAGCCAGTCGGCGGTGGAGTCGGGGCGTTCCTTGTTCCGGTCGAGCCAGGCGAGGCCGGACAACGGACTGTCCATGGTGCGGAGCGAGTCGGCCAGCGGAACGAGTTGGGGGCGGATGCGGCCGGTGCCGTCGTCCAGTAGCTGGGATAGCCGGTCGGCAACGGTGCAGCGGGTGCAGAGCCGGCCTCTGTGCAGCTTGCCTTCCTCTCCGCAGCGGGAGCATCGATAGGACATCATGAAGCCCGCGCAGTCGGAGCAGATCGGCATGCGGTCGCTCGGACGTAGGCCGGGAAGAGCACGCTCGACTCGGCATTCGGGACAGGTTCCACGAACGCAGAGAGCTTTGTCGTGGCAGGTGCGGCAGACATAGCCGTCGGGCCAGCGGGCGGCGAACCAGCCGTGGCGTTGACAGCGGGTGCACGTCCTCTTGTGCCAGCGTTCGCACTCCTCGGGGGTGTAGGTGGGGCTCACTCGTCAGGAAGGATTCGGGCCGGTCGGGGCCGCAGTTTCGCGACCGCCGTCGGCAAGGCGGGGAGATCACCGGTCGCGGTCTTGCGGACTCCGGCGTTCTCGGCGGTCGTGGTGACCAGGTCTGCCGGCGTGCAGGAGAAGATGTCGCAGAGCGCGGCCAGGACCTGGAGCGACAACCGCTCGGGGGTGCCGGAGACCAGTCGGTGGACCTGGGAAGCTGACAGTTCGATGCCGCGGTCGCGTAGTAGCGGCACCAGCTCCGTTGTGGTGAACATGCCGTGCGTGCCCATTAGTTCGCGCAGCTTCCACGTGTAGCCGACCTTGCGTTTCACCTCTGCCTCCCGGCCTGGCTGTTCAGGGCGGCGGCAACGGTGCCGTCCAGATGTCGGCGGAGTGTGCGGGTGCGGAAGTCGGAGCTCACGCAGGTGTAGATCGCAGTCGTGCTTGCGTGGTCGTGACCGACCTGCTCCTGAACGAAGCGTGGGTCCCAGCCAGCCTCGATCAGATGGGTGACGTAGGACCTGCGGAAGGAATGGAAGTCCAGTCCCTCGTCCAGGCCAAGGGCCTGGCGGTAGGTGATGAACCGGGAGTTGAGCCGCTGGCAGCCGATCCGCAGTCCGCGCTCGGAGGGCCAGGCGGCCGGGTTCCCTTCGCCCCCAAACAGCGGCCGGACCTCGGTGAACCACTCGTCCAGGATGTCGGGGGCCCAGTCCCAGACGGTCAGCACTGTGCGTCGCTTGGGCGGTGAGCCCTTCTTGGCTTTGCCGAACCGGACGCGGCACAGACCGAACTCGCCGTACTCGGCACCATGAGGGTTGCGGCCGAAGTCAGCGGCGTCCAGCATCCGTGTTTCGTTGCGTCGCGTGCCGAAGGCGTACGCGGTTTTGAACAACGTCGCATCGCGGAACGCGGGCAGCCAGCCCTTGCGGCCGAAGGCCCGGATGCGGGCCACCTCGTCGTCGCAGTGAGCGAAGAAGGCGTGCAGCTCGGCCTTGGTGAAGGCGCGCTTCTTCGCATCGGACTCGTTGTCCTGGACGTGCACCGCGGTGTTCCACTCGTGCACGATCTGGACCGGATGGGAGCCGAACTGCTCTTCACACGTGCTGGCCCATTCGTAGAGGGGGTCGGTGGCGAAGTGGCAGAAGGAGCGGATGGCCTCGGAGTACGAGCGGATCGTCGAACGCTTCAGATCACGCAATGAGCGCAGGTCACCGAGCCATTCATCCACCATGGCCGGCGTCCACTGCCAGGGGAAGGCGTTCACGTAGGCGGTGAACGCCTTCACCGTGTTCTCCCGCCCTTCGACAGTCGAGCGGGCCAGGTTCCGCGCGAGTTGCTGATTCGCGAATCCGCCCAGCATCGCGGAGAAGACCTGTTCCTCCGGCCGCAGCAGTGCGACGCCGTCCGTCAGGTGCAGTCTCGCCGCCCCCGGGACCGTCCCGTTGAACCTCACTGTCCACCACTCTCCGTAGCTCGCATCCAATGCGAGAAAACCGCATCGGATGCGAGTCGGGGGCGAAACCGCAGGCCGTCCATCCGGACGAGTGACACCGGCTGGCCATCGGGACTTGCCAGCCGCTACCGTCACGCGACGCAATGGAGCCTGATGTCCCTGTTCAGCGAGGTGTCCTCCGCCCTGCTGGTGCCGACACAGCAACTGTCGCCAGTTCGCATCCGATGCAATTGGCGGCGCTTGGA
>NZ_JBHWAQ010000107.1:0-3925 GCF_042743475.1 Streptomyces sp. NPDC059534 | reverse complement strand
ATCGACGGCTGCCTCACCGCCACCGGTCTGACCCTCGTACCACCGACCCCACCCTGAAAACCTCAGTAACCCAAAACGAGACGGCACGCCACACCACGAGACGGCCTGCTCCAGTCGCTTTGTTAACTGCACCTTCTCTGGATCGTAGGCGGGTAGTTCAATCCCCAAGGAGCTGTAATTGCGGGACCTTCACCGTGAGCTGATCGAAGGACGGGCGACCGTTCCGCGGATTGGTTCAGTCGTCGAGCTGGACACTCTGTACGGGCGGTACGCGGTCGCTGATGCGGAGGGTGTGCCCGTCGGGCCCGTCCAAGCCTTCCTATGCGGGCTGACACTCGACGACAACCGGCCGCTGACCAGCAGGAGCTACGCGTATGACCTGCTGCGATGGTTCAGAACCCTGTGGTTCCTCGGAGTTGCGTGGGACCGGGCGTCTGAGGCGGAGACCGCGGCCCTTGTCGGATAGCTCCGCACTGCGAAGAACCCTCAGCGCGAACGCCGCCGCCGGGATGCCGCGCCGCCGGGGTCGGTGAACATCAAGACAGGCAAGCGCTACCTCAAGTCCGGATACGCGCCGGCGACGATCAACCACAACCTGACCGTGGTCAGCAGCTTCTACGCGTTCCACCGGCACCACAACCGCGGCCCGCTGATCAATCCAGTCCCTGAGTCTGCCGGGCGACGAGCTGCCTTGGCCCACCGGGACCCCGACGGGCCGGCGCCGGTGTTCCGGCGAGCAAGGCTTCGCCAGCGGGTTCCGCAGACGCAGCCGCGGGCCATTCCGGCAATGCCACGAAGTTAGTGCCGCGGCCGCCGAGTCAAGGACGGTGTCTGTCGGTTGGGGAAGGCTGTGGGGGTAGGCAATCGGGGGCGATCTTGTAGGTCGCGTTCGAGATCTTTTCGAGGAGACCTTCCCTTGTCCAGCGGCTCAGCTGGACGCAGAAGCTGTCGTAGTGGGTGAAGCCGAGGGCTGTTGCCAGCTCGCGCGCATGCCAAGACCTGTGGGGTGCGGTTTGCATGTGCTGGAGGACTTGATTGCGTTGACCGCTGCGTCCGGATGCTGCCGCTGACGGGGGTTGGGTGTGGATCTCGACGGCGAGGATGGTGACGTTCTGGCTGGTCAGGGGATGCTCACTGGTCGGATTCGCCGGATAGCGGGAGGTCGGGCACTTGACCTTTCGGGCGCTGGTGCGTGAACGCCTGGGCGGCAGCAGAGCGGACAGGACGGCAGTGGAAATGCCGCTGACGGTGTGGTCCGACGGGGCTGGCAGGACGTGGTCTGCGCGGATCACCTGGTCGCGGACAGCTTGAAGGGCGACGGTGAAGCTTGCCCGGTCCGGGTCGGCCCCGGGCACGGCCTCGACGGCCTCGGCCATCGCCATGCGGAGCGCCTGATAGAGAGTGAGCAGAGCCCATACTTCCTGCTCGAGTCCGCGCGGTTCTTGGGAACGCAGGACCCGTCCGGTCAGCAGGGTGTGTCGCAGTGAGTAGAAGGCGGACTCGATCTCCCAGCGCTCGTGGTAGAGGCGGACCAGGACCTCGGCGGGGTCGTGGCGGTGGTCCAAGAGAGTTGTCGCGAGCCGGTAGCGACCCGTGATGCGCTGTCCGCTGCTGGTGGTGAGGGTGATGTCGGCGTCGATGACGCGGACACGTAAACCGTGGAAGCGGGTGAGGTAAGACCCATCGGGAAGGACCGCCAGAACCGCAGGGCGTCGGTGGGCGCACAGTCGGACCAGGAACTGAGAGCCGGTGCCGGCGACGGCACGCAGGAAGTCGTCGCCGTCGAAGGCCCGGTCTGCCAGGAGGAGCATCTGCGGGGTCAGCCTGGGCAGCAGCTGGGTTGCCTGGACGGTTTCCCCGTTCCCGGACGGGCCGAAGACCGCACCGAGCAGCCCGCGGGTCCCGGTCTCGCACAGGACGGTCAGCCTCAATGACGGGTAGCCGGACATGCCCAGTGGTGCCGGACCTTGCCCAGCAGGGCCCGAATGCGTGGCAGGTCAGGAGCCTTGAGGGAACTGCAGCCGTCAAACGCTACCGTCCGCCAGCGCCGGTAGCTGACGCCGGGCGTTGAGGGCCGAGCCAGCGGCACCGCCAGAACGTCGAACAGAGCTCTCATCGGCTCCGGCCCGAGACGTCGGCGCAGCTGTCGCAGGGCGGCTTCCGAGGGAGTAGAGAGGTCCAGGTCCGACAGGCCGGCCACGAGCTTGTCCCATACACGCCGGTATCCCAGGGTGGGGAAGAGTCCCAGGGCCAGGACAAAGTAGACGCCGACTCGCGACGGAAGCGTACGCACGCGAGCCTGAACGGTTCTGGTCTCATCGAGGACGTCATCGACGAGCTCAAACGGTATGTGCTGAGTCAGCCCACCGAGGTGGCCCGGCGCCCTTCAGCGGACCGCGCCGGTGCTGCCCATGCTGCCCGGCGTCCCCGAGCGGCGGAGTTTCGACTACGTGCGGCACGGCACCGTCGATCTGTTCGCCGCTTTGAACACCGCGACGGGCAAGGTGATCACGAAGCTGTCCGCGCAGCACCGGGCGGTGGACTTCCGGGACTTCCTCGACGAGATCGACCGCCAGACCGATAAGGGCCTGGCGGTCCACGTGATCTGCGACAACCTCTCCGCCCACAAGGCACCGGTCGTGCGCAAGTGGCTGCTGGCCCATCCCCGTTTCCAGCTGCACTTCACGCCGACGTACTCGTCGTGGATCAACCAAGTCGAGCGATGGTTCGCCGAGCTGGAACGACACTGCCTCGAACGCGGCGTGTTCTGCTCACTCGACGACCTGAAGGCCGCCCTCGAGAGCTGGATCAAGGTCCGGAACGAGGACGCCATGCCCTTCAAACGGACCAAGACCGCCAATCAGATCCTCGACCGCATCTGCCGATACTGCGACAGGATCTCCAAACCAGGTCACTAGGCATTGTTTCTCGGATCTCCTGACAGATCGTCGGTGTCCGCGCGGCCCAGCTGCCCTACCTCCACGCCTTTGCGAACGGTCTCGAACTCGACCTTGCGGCCGTCGATGCCGGCCTCGCCCTCCCGCACCCAATGGGCGGACCGAAGGCGTCAACACCCGCACCAAGAAGATCATGCGGCAAATGCACGGCCGCGCCGGCTTCGACCTCCTCCGCCACCGCATCCTTCTCGCATGACGCCCTGTCACCACCGATTACGAGACAGAGCCGAAGACCGTGCAGTCCCTCTACTGAGGACGACTCAATAGACAGACCCCATGAGCGTGCTACGACCTCTATAGAGGGCAGAGGATTTGAGCGAGTATCAATTACTCGCCCCCTGGAGCGGATGATCAGCTTAGCTGGTACCCAGCGCCCTGCTGACTGCATTATCGATCTAGCTGTATCGATAATGCAGTCCATGGTACACGATGCCCGACGCTGTTTATTTCCCACACAGCGAGCCGGGGACACCCGAGTTCAAGGAATTATTAATGAAATACGGCCCCACTGTTCACGCCTTCCTGGCATTTGCCGCCATTGCTGGAGTTTGCACTGCGACCGGCACTGCAGCTGCAGCAGGCGGTGAGTCCTCCGTGAGCAAGACCTACTATATAGGAACCGCAGCCGACGGTATTATTCGCACGGCAAGATTCAACTGCGGCAGCACGACCCCTTATGTCAAAAGCATGACCTTCTCTACTGTTGGCGCCGACACGGGCAGGGCGGTAAGCGACATCGACGAGCTCAACATCGGCGAACCGACCGCCACCGCCCCAGGGTTCTTTACGGTAAGTAGGTCAACTCCGTATGACCCTCAGCTTCAGGCCCCGCCGAGCATCCGGCTCGACTATACATGCTCAAGCCTGAATCCCGGGACTGTTGACGATATCCCCGTCAGGATCAAAGCAGAAGGTACTGCGGCTCCAAATTTTATAATTGAAGACGAAGCGATGAACATGGTTATTGG
>NZ_JBHWAQ010000106.1:0-3951 GCF_042743475.1 Streptomyces sp. NPDC059534 | reverse complement strand
TTACCCCTCGGACATGACGGACCGGGAGTGGGCCCAGGTCCGTGCCGCGATGCCGGTGCCCGGCTGGCTGGAGGGCCGTGGCGGGCAGCCGGAAAACTATTGCCACCGGCAGATGATCGACGCGATCCGCTTCCTCGTGGACAACGGAATCAAGTGGCGGGCGATGCCAGTGGACTTTCCCGCCTGGCACCGGGTCTACGTGTTCTTCCGCCGCTGGCGGGACAAGGGCCTGGTCAAAGAGTTCCACGACCGGCTGCGTGGGAAGACCCGTGCCGCGGCCGGCCGGGGCCGGAGCCGACCGCAGGCATCATCGACCCCCAGTCGGTCAAAGCCGCCGCGTCCGTGCCCACCTCCTCACGCGGCTTCGACGGTGGGAAGAAGATCAACGGCCGCAAGCGGCACATCGTGGTCGACACGACAGGGCTGCTGTTGACGGTCATGGTCACCACGGCGAACGTGACCGACCGGGAGGCGGCCCAGGTTCTACTCACCCGGCTGACCAGGAGGTTCTTCCTGCTCAGGCCGGTCTGGGCCGACGGCGGCTACACCGGTGCTCTGGTGTCCGCGTACAAGCTCATCTACAGAACCCCGTACAAGCCACAGTGCAGAAGCCGGACGTCACTCGTCCGGGGCCATCCGATAGCCCGCTGAGCCTCGGAGCGGGACGAGTTGTCAAGGGTGGGCGCAGCCCATCGCGCAGCGACGCAATGCCGAGTAGTTAGGCGGTGGTGGTGTGTTGTCAAGAGGTGCGGGCATGCGAACGAGACCCCGGCTAGCGTGATCGTTCCGCCAAGAACTCACCCGCGCCGAGGTCCCGTTGTCGTTTCAGTCTGCCATGCCCGGCCTGCCGCCCTCCGCCGTGAACGACGATCGCTATTTACCAGGGCACCTGGGCGCGCTCACCGCTTATCTGCCGCCGGAGTTGGTGGAGGCGGTCCTGGCGGAGACCGGGCGGCTCCAGCAGCGGCTGCGCCTGCTGCCGTCTCGCTGTGACGTGTACTTCGTGCTCGCCTTGTGTCTGTTCCCGCAGCTGGGGATGGCGCTGGTGTGGGAGAAGCTGGTGCACGCCTGGGGTCTGCGAGCTCCGCGCCCCACCTCGGCGGCGCTGCGGCAGCTGCGGGCTCGGCTGAGTCCGGCACCGTTGCGCGCTCTGTTCGAGGTCCTGGCAGTGCCGCTGGCCCCGGCCGGCACGCCGGGCGTGGGCTATCGCGGACTGCGCACGGTGGCCTTCGACGGCTGCCACTCACTGCATGTGCCCGACACCGTCGACAACCGCGCCTGGCTCGGGCGCGTCCGCACACGTCTGGGCTGGGCCGGCTATCCCGCGCTCAACGTGATGACACTGAGCGTTTTCAGCGTTGCCTCTCCAGGGTGAGGACGGCTTTGGTGATGACGGTCATGCGGTTGGGGCTGATGCGGGATCTGCGGAAGATCTGCCAGGACTTCAGCCGTGCCATGCCGCGTTCGACCGGTGCCCGGGCCGCGGCCAGGGCCCGATTGACGGTGCGCTGGGTGAGGGCGAGCTCGCCGCCTGGTGGGCGTTTGAGTCCAGTGAGCTCTTTCAGTACTCACTCCGCAGGGTGAACGCTCTTCTGGGGTTGACCGGCTTCCGACCTGCGGCTGGGATTCCCTCCTGCGGACGTAGCCGTCACCCGATCGGTGGCCACTCTGAAAGAGCTCAGTTACGCAGACTCTCCAGGCTGACGCCGAGCTCCCGGGCGACCTCGGCCACGGTCCTGCCGGAGGAGCGGACGAGCGCGATGGCGTCCCGCTCATACTCCGCCGCGTACCGCTTCGTGTACTTGCTTCCCACCTGGCACTACTTCCTCTGGAACATCACGTCCCAGTCTCCAGGTGTCCACGATCAAGGGGAAGCTCCATCACGGTCCTTAACCTCGGCCATGGACAGCTCCCCTCAGTTCTCGTGTCCGCGAACAAAACGGCGCCTGCCCATAGGACCACTGGGGGAGCGAGAACCTGACCGGCGTGCTCGAAGGCAATAGTGCGTAGCCCCTCTGTGGTCCCGGCGCCAGACTGACTTACGGGCTCAACGTCCCAACGAGACATCAGGGTCGGCGGGCAGGCACCGCGATCATGTTTTCACGCCAGCAAGGCGTCCCCGAAGGGAACAGGGGGACTGACCTGCAACTATTCAGGATGAAAACGACTCACTGAGAAAACCTCAGTCGCGTCATTTGGTCATAGTGAGTAACGATTACCCAGATCGGGGAGCCTTCTGGCACATACGTTTGGTTCAGCTCATTCGCAGAGGCAGTTCGGTGGATGGGGCTTCTATTGCTCCGTCTAGCGTCAGCCGGGACGGCTCCTCATTCCCGATGCCTCGGCGATTGAGTCCTTCGATAGCGTTAGCGCATCGACTTCTCCTCACTGACTAGATACGGTGGGGACTCGCTAGGCGATGTCCGCCCCGGCCGTTTCCGGCTGGGTGTCATATTCCTCAGATCGGAATCTACGATGGGCGCAATCCGGTTGTCCGCGGTAACCGCAACCTTCTCGGCCATAGCCACTGGTATTCTCCTTGCCGGCTGCTCGTTCTCTTTTGGAACCACGCCTGAACTCTCCGCGGAAAAGCTGGCCACCACGCTCTCCGAAAAGATCGCGTCCACAACGGGCCAGCCAGCGCCGGAAATCACCTGTCCGGACGTCCTTGTTGGCAAGATCGGCAACACCACCAAGTGCAAGCTTGCGGCGGGTGACGGAAGCACCTTGGGAGTATCTGTCAAGGTGACCTCTGTCGATGGAGACCAAATCAACTTTGACTTCAAGGCCGACGGCAGTGTTACACCGGCTGAAGACTGACCACCGAGCTGTTTAGTTTCCCTCTTTACCTTTCCGAAATTAGATTAGCGTGCGTGCTTACTAACGGATAGATAGGGAGGTTATGTGGCAGGGCGTCGCCAACACCCAGGGGAATGTCAGGTTTTCCCGGCGGGTCCGCCGGGAGCTGGCCGAGGTGAAGAGGGCGAACGAGATCCTGGTAAAAGCCGCGCCGTTGTCATTGAGCTCTTTCAGTAGTCACTCCGCAGGGCGAACGCTCTTCTGGGGTTGACCGGTTTCTGACCTGCGGCTGGGATTCCCACTTGCGGACGTAGCCGTCACCCGATCGGTGGCCGTTCTGAAGGAGCTCAGTGAACCTCTTTCATTCTGTGGTGGAGGGTGAAATGGGCTGGTCAACGGGGGTGGTGACGGGGCAGGGCCCCTCGTCGTTGGCGTGGTGATTCCACTCAACACCACCGGTGGTGACCGAAGGGGCCCTGTTGGTTCCGTATCCTGCCACGCTCGACGTCCCGCATGAGCTCGTCGAGCATGTTGCCTGGCTGCTGTATGAGCATCGCCGGGCCCGCAACATCCGCTGGCGTAAGCGCGGCTGCTTCAAGCAGGCACTGCTCACCCTGGTCCATCTGCGTAAGAACGAGCCGCTGCCCGCCCTGGCAGCCGGCTTCGGCATCTCGACAGCCACCGCCTGGCGCTACGTGGACGAGACCCTCGACGTCCTCGCGGCATGGGCACCCGGCCTCCACGAAGCCCTCACCGGCCTCGGTGAGGGCGACCACGTCATCGTTGACGGCACCCTGATTCCCACCGACCGGATCCGCGCGGATGAGCCGTGCTACTCGATAAAGCACCGCAAGCACCGCAAGCACCGCAAGCACCGCAAGCACGGCAAGCACGGCAAGCACGGCGTGAACGTGCAGGTCATCGCCCGGCCCGACGGCACACCGCTGTGGTTCTCCCACGCGACACCCGGCCGCACCCACGATCTGACCGCGGCCCGTGCCCACGGCATCGCCCATGCCTGCCACACCAGGCAGATCCTCGTCCTCGCGGACCGCGCCTACCACCACCGCGAACAGCCCGAGCACTACCAGCAGTTCAACCGCGACCACACCCGACTCCCAGCCCCGGCGAACGGGCCTTCGCCCAGCTCAA
>NZ_JBHWAQ010000105.1:0-4012 GCF_042743475.1 Streptomyces sp. NPDC059534 | reverse complement strand
CCGTGAGACCGCCCCCGCACGATCGAAGCCCCGCTACACTCCAGCCGCCCAGCGAAACCCGCAGGTCAGACAGTAAAATCCTGCTGGAGTACTAGGACTTGTCCGGCCGATCATGTGACAGTCCGTCGAGATCAAGGCCCCGAACAGCGCCAGGAAAATGGATCCTCGCCCACTCTCGAGTGTGTCAGGGTGCTCGCATGTCCAACCCCGTCTCGTACCCCGTCTTCCGTACTACCGACCCAGCAGCGGCCTTGCGCGTGGCGCGAGAGCTTGTGGCGGTCGGTGACCAGCAGTACGCGCAGGTGTCGGTGGACGTCGAACTGCGGACGGTCCGGGAAGTGCTGCGGATACGCGAGGCGCTGCCGGATTCCTGGTTCAGGAAGGAGGACATCGAGGACTGGGCGCGGGATCCCTCCGACCCGACTCGTCTGCACGGCGGTATCCATGCACCCGAGCTCTCCACGGACCCGGACTCCCTGCACCATCACCTGCCGCTCTGGGCATCGATGGAGTACCGGCCAGTGGGCAGCATCGAGGACGATTTCGCTGCCTCGGTAGGGTCGAACATCGGCGAGATCTGGTGGGACAGCCTGGCCTGGCCTGACGTACCGGACTGCGGCATCCACGGCGAAGCCAACCATACCGGGGTTTCTCTTCTCTTCAACTGCCGCACCAAAGATCTCGACGAACGTGCCGATGACCACACCGTGTTCGTCCACGGGCTCCGCAGGAGCGACAGGGGGGCCGAGGAACGGCACGCCGCCTGGCTGGCAGAACAGATTGGCCAGTGCGTCATCGGGCCACGGCAGGAGTAACCCCCGATCGGGCCGACCGCCCCAGGCCGATCATGTGACTGCCCTGGCTTCAGGTCGTTGGGACGGATATGGGGCGGGGTGATCTGAGTGACGCGGAGTGGGAACGGCTGCGGCCGTTCCTTCCTGTCAGCAACAGGCGTTGTGGCAGGTGGCGGGACCATCGGCAGGTGATCGACGGGATTCTGCATGGGGTACGGACCGGCGTGCAGTGGCGTGACCTGCCCGAACGGTTCGGACCCTGGAAGACCGTCTACGAACGGCACAGGCTGTGGTCTGCCGACGGGACCTGGGAGCGTCTGCTCCAGCAGGTCCAGGCGGCGGCGGATGCGGCGGGTGAGATCGACTGGAACGTCTCGGTCGACTCCACCGTCGTGCGGGCGCATCAGCATGCGGCGGGTGCCCGCACCGACCCGCCGCCGGCCCCCACGTCAAAGGGGGCCGAAGGGCCAGAACATCAGGACGAAACGCCATGGCAGAGCCTGCACGCCCGCCCGGTGGAGGTGGTGCGGGAGGTGAGGGCCTGGGCCGCTCGCGCGGCGGGTTCACCACCAAGCTCCACCTGAGCGCGGACGGCCGCTGCCGCCCGCTGTCCCTGGTCGTCACACCAGGACAGCGGGCGGACTGCACGCAGTTCAAGCCGGTCCTGGAGAGGATCCGCGTCCCGAAGCGCGGTCCGGGAAGGCCACGCAAGAAGCCGGACAGCGTCGCAGCCGACAAGGCATACAGCAACGGGCCCTGCCGCGACTATCTGCGGCAACGGGGCATCCGCCACACGATTCCCGAGAAGATCGACAGCCAGGCCGCCCGCCTACGCAAAGGGGCACGCGGCGGACGGCCACCGGGCTTCGACGAAGAGCGGTACAAGAAACGCAACACCGTCGAGCGTGCCATCAACCGACTGAAGCAGCACCGGGCGGTGGCCACCCGCTACGACAAGCGCCGCTACGTCTACCTCGGCACCGCAACCACCGCAGCCCTCACCATCTGGCTCCGAACATGATCGACCGGACACTGCCTAAGCGGCCGAACCCCGATGCCGGCGTGAGCTGCTGTGCCGAAGCCGGTTGTGAACGGTGACGATATTCCCCATGGGATCCCGAACGCGCCTCCGTGGGCATCCGGTCCTACCGGTGCTGCGGCGCACTGTCAGGCCCATCCGACAGATGCAGCCTTGGTCCGTTGGCGTCGGTCAGTAGCCGATGGTGAAGCGGCGTTGGACGAAGCGCGGCAGCTCCGCCTCGTCGACGAGGGCAATGGCGGCGTCCTCCATGGAGATGCTGCTGCGCCCGTCTGCGTCGAGGACCGGCTGGTCGCCGCCGATACGGAACCTGCCCGTACGTTCGCCGGGTGCGATGTCCTCTGCGGGGCTGAAGTAGGTCCACAGTCGGTTGGAGGTGCGCAGGACGTTCAGGGCGTCGCGGTGGCCGCGCACCGCGGCGGAGTACTCCCTCGGCAGGCCGATCTCATCGAGGGCCTCGTGCAGGAGTTCGTCGGAGTCGGCCCGCACGACTCCGGGCTCGATCTCCAGACTGCCGGCGCCGCCGATGACGATGAGCCGGGTCCGAGGGTGGCTCTCCAGCGCCTTCAGGAGTGCTCGCGCGGCAGTGGCGTACACCGTGGGATCGGCGATCGAGCGTGCCACGGTGTCGGCGATGTCCTTGGTGGCGTTTCCGGGCTGGAATCCACTGATCAGTACATCGAGGCCGGGTATGACGGCGGCGACGCCGTCCGCGTCGAGGACGTCGACGCTCTTCCAGGCGATGTTCTTCCGGTTCTCGTCGATCCGCGTGGCGTCGCGGCTGAAGGCCGTGACGTGATGCCCCCGGTCGAGGGCTTCGGTGACGACGCGACTGCCGATGCCGCCCGTGGCCCCGATGACTCCGATGTGCATGGCTCTCCCTGGGTAGTTGCTCGCACTGCCGACATCTTCACGGCATGCAGAGAGTACACGGCGTGAAGTATTGATACGGGGTTCAGTATTGTGACGCTGTAGAGTCAGGAGCCATGGGAAGCGTGGGAAACACCAAGGGGCGCCGAGAGCGGCTGAGGGCCGAGACGACCGCCGAGATCAAGAAGGTCGCGCTGGAGTTGATGGCCTCGGGGGGACCGGATGCGATCACGCTGCGGGCCATCGCGCGCGAGATGGGCATGACGGCCAACGCCATCTACGGCTACTTCGCCACCCGCGACGACCTGGTCACCACGCTGATCAGCAACGTCTACACCTCGCTGGCCGACACCGTGGACGCCGCCTGGGACGCCACCCCCGCCCAGGACCCGGCCGCCCGGATCCAGGCATGGGCCCACGCCTTCAGGAGCTGGGCGCTGGCCAACCCCGAGGGCTTCCGTCTCATCTACGGCGACCCCGTCCCCGGCTACCGGCCCCCCGAAGGCGGCGCCGCCCCGGAAGCCGCCCACCGCGTCTGCACCGGCATCACCGCACTCGCGGCCGCAGCCTGGCCACACGCCGAGCTCCGCTACTCGGACAGCCACTTCGAGTGGTCCGACTTCGATCTCGGTCTGCTGGACAAGGTCCGCCCGGCCTTCCCCGACCTGCCCCCGGCCGCCGTGGCCCTTGCCCTGCGCATCTGGAGCCACCTGCACGGCCTGGTGTCACTGGAGATCTACGGCCACCTGCAGACCCAGGCACTCAGCCCGGAAAAGCTCTTCCGCGAAGAACTCGCCCAGCTCATCCGGTCCTTGGGCATCACACCGTAGAGGTGATGGCCCTGCGCAAGCGGCCAGCTGTACCGCTGACTCGCCCCGGCAGGCGTAAATCACACTAAAGCGTCGATCCCGCCAGTCTGCGCACCCGCGTCAACGGAGGGAGCTCCGCCTGGGGAATTACGGCTCTGGCGCTGATCTTGTGACGCTGCGGTGTCAGTGGTGGTTGTGATCATGGCTCGCGTGTTCTTCGCGGAGTTCCGAGGTGTTGTTCCCTCATCTGGCCGGCGTCGTCGTGGAGTTGGTCGAGCGGGCTGTGGCCGGGGTGGTCACGATGCCCGCGCGGGAGCCCGCCTGGCCGCGGCGCTGGGCCTGTGCGTCGCCAAGGACACCCGGTTACGTCTGGTCCGCGCTACGCCGGAAGAATTCGTCGGACATATTCGCGTGCTCGGTGTCGACGATTTCGCGCTGCGGAAAGGTGACTAGTACGCCACGATCCTGGTGGACCTGGAGAGACGGCGCCCGGTGGACGT
>NZ_JBHWAQ010000104.1:0-4270 GCF_042743475.1 Streptomyces sp. NPDC059534 | reverse complement strand
CCGTTGCGTTGAGAGACGCACGGCGGGTTCGGCGAGAGGTCCGGAGAAACGGACCGGGAGCAATCCCGGCACCGCGCTCCGGGCCTACTCAGCGAAGCCGGGGTATGCGACCGTGTGCCGGTGACGCTCCGTCATGGGTGGCGGCGTCGGAGCTGGGCTATGAGGATCACGCGGTGGCGGAGGAGCGGCACTCCGGCGCGGCCGGCCATGAGCCGTTTCTGAAGTTTGACGTCGGTGATGCGGCCCTCGTTGACGCCAGAGTTGAACGGGGTAGTGATGCCCTGCACGACTGCCGCCTGGTCCTCGCGGACGGCCTTGGCCAGGCTGGCCAACGGCGGGAGGCGGGAGGTTGTGAGCTCTTTGAGCCAGTCCGTGAGGCCGTCGGCGTCGCGGGCATCGAGAATGTCGGCGAACTTTCGCACCAGGTCGTGGGTGTGGTCCAGTTCTGGGCAGTGTGCGAGCAGTCGGTTCAGGTGCTCTGTGGCGTGCAGGCCGCGCCGGGACGGTGAGGTGGTGATCCAGCGGGCGGCCTCCCGGGGCGAGGGCAGACGCTCGCGCGGCGTGTCGATCGGCAGACCGCGACGCAGGGGCGCGGCAGCCATCTTGACCCGCTGACAGTGGCTGCGGTAGCCCTTGGCGACAAGCCCCTGGTGCAGCACCTTCGCGCTGTGCTCGCCCTCCTCCCAGCGCAGACGCAGGTACTCCAGGTACGGATCGAGGCTCGTCGGCCGGCGTGGGCGGGCCCGCCGTACGCACTCGTCCCAGGTGGCGGCCTGGGCGTACTTGCGCACCGTGCGCCAGTCCAGGCCCAGCTCGCGAGCTGCGGGGTTGATCGAGCGGCCGGTGTCGGTCACGGCGTGCACCGCCTCAAACAGCCGCTTGGCGTGGCGACGGGCGGGTGTATCCGCTCGGTCGGACGGTGCCCCCGCCGACCGGCGCTGCGGTGCCGATTCGGGATCGGGAAGTACGTTCGGCAGGCAGTCGCGGTGGGCGGCGGCTACTTCCCCCACCCGTTTCGACATCCCCTGCCAGAGGTGAAACCGGTCGCTGACCTGCAGGGCGTCTGGGGCGCCGTCGGTGATGCCCTGCCGGTAGACCAGCGATCCGTCCCGGCAAACCACCTCAACACCGGGGTGCGCGCGCAGCCAGGCAGCCAGCTGCTCGGCGTCCCGTCCCGCCCACAGCGCGATCGGTAGCCGGGTATCAGCGTCCACCAGCAGCGTGCCGTAGACGTCCGCATACAGTGCGAAGTCGTCCACGCCCAGCACCCGCGGAGTCGCTGCCGAAGGCAGCGGCATGCGCATCAGCTGGAACAGCACACTCGTACGCGACAGCGTCACGTTCACGATCTGTAAAAGTCGGGCACCGCCCCGGCCGGCGAGCAGCACCCCGGCCGTCTCCACCAGGCGCTGCAGCAGCGGAGTGCGGCGCTGGTAGCGCACCGCCAGGTCGTCGACCTGCTCGGCAAACGTCCGGCGAGCGCAGCCTGGGCCGTCACAGAACAGCCGCCGCACCGACAGGCCGATCAGTAGCGGGCGGCCGCCGACGGCGCGATCAGCCAGCGTGCGGGTATAGCGGCTGTGCACCCGCACTGAACCCCGGCCGCAGTCCGGACAGGCAACCGTCAACTCGCGGGTGCGGGCCGAGACACGGACCACGTTGCCCTCCACCCACACCCGCTCCACCATCACCGCATCGAGGTACGGAGACACAATCCGTACGAGGTCGTCACACTCGTTGACAATGCCGGAAGGTATGACGGAGCGTCACCGGCGCACGGTCGCACACCCCGGCTTCACGAAAATCTTGTCAGAGCCACTTTCACTTGTACGCCGACACACGCCCAGCAGCAGGCCAAGGGTGTCGACCACGACGTGCCGCTTGCGTCCGTTGACCAGCTTGCCGCCGTCGAAGCCACGGGTGCCGGCGCTGACCACGGCATCCGCCTTGACTGACTGCGAATCAATCACCCCAGCCGTCGGCAGGGCATCGTGCCCTGCCCTCTCCCGGACCTGCCCGCGCACCCGGTCATGGAACTCCCGGATCAGGCCGCGATCGCGCCAGCGGCGGAAGAACGCATAGACCCGGTCCCACGGCGGGAAGTCGGCCGGCATCGCCCGCCACTTGATGCCGTTGTCCACGAGAGAGCCGATCGCGTCCAGCATCGCCCGGTGGCAGTACGATTCCGGCTGCCCGCCCTGGCCCTGCATCCAACCCGGCACCGGCAGCAGCGGCCGCACCACCACCCACTCCGCGTCCGTCATTTCGCTCGGATACCGACGCTCTCGCAGGCGATTGTCGGCAGCGTTTCCGAACCGGTGAGCCTGACAGTCACACTCCCGAGTACCCGCGGTGGACTGCACGGCCATCGGCACGCAAGACTGCGACACTAGGGCCTCCTGATGCTCGGTGATTCGACACCAGCGAGCTGTTCAGGAGGCCCTCCTCGCATGCGCCGAGCACCCGACGACCACCCAATCGAGACGGCCGTTCGAGCACCAAGCCCCCAGAGCATTACGACAAAAGCTACTTACGCGTCGGAGTGCTCCGGCAGGGCGAGCCACTCCGACCAGGAGATCTCTCGGCCGAGGAAGCGCGGCTGCTCGAACGGCCAGTCGGCGGCGATCCACTGCGGCACCAGCTCATCGAGGGCCTGCTCGACCTTGCTGTCCACCAGCTCGTCCACCACCCACCAGGAGATCTCGCCGTCCGCGCCGGCCCTCTCCGGTGGGTCGATGTAGACGCAGCCGAGCAGAGCTGTCTCCGCCGCGTCGAACAGCGCGTAGTTGAAAGACTGGTGTGCGGCGATCTCCTTCTCGTGCCGCAACAGGTCCGCTTGGTCGGCCTCGTAGGTCATGGTGGCCGCAGGCCAGCCCCAGGCTGGGCCGAAGATGGTCCACAGCCGCTCGCGCGAACCCATCACAGCCGGATAGTCGAGTGGGGTGTCCGTCTCCCGGATCGGCCGCAGGTGATGACCACTGCCCGGCAGCGGTACCAGGACGGGATGGACGAAGTTATCGGGGAGCCAGCTCATAGCGCCCGACCATAGCAGCGCGCGGCCCTCCGTTCCTTTGGATTTTGCCCGTATACCGCCAGGACCGGCTCTCATGCCGGGCAGTGCCCACGATCACCCGATCGAGACTCCCATTCGATCAACAGACTCCATGATCGGTATGGCAACGGCTTCTGAGACGTCAGCTTTGTCGACCAATCGCTCGACGACCTCATCCACCACTTCGGCGCCGGCCACGGACCTGGCCACTTCTTCTTCGTCTGCCATGACTCGTCCGATCCGACCGGCCCAAGGGCCCCGAGGCCGAGCCCCAGACCAGGCTTCCACATCACGGACTTACACGATCTTTCAGACACGCTCTCGTCATACCCCGGTGGGGGGCTTTCGCATGCTCGGCAACCCATAAGTGTGACGGCCTGCCCTGACACCGGGAGATGAACGCCAGGAGTACTGCTTGCTCTTTCCGCAGGCCCCCTGATCAGGCTTTGCTTGCTGGAGGTGCTGCCCCGTAGATGAAGGTCCTGGGGGACTGTTTCTCTGCCGGACAGCCAGGTGAGGCTGGTTGTGTTTTCCTCCAACCTGCGCGTGTTGCCCTGAGCACGTACCTCGCCTGCGATGCGCCGGCACGGTCCACGCCCCCGGTAGTGCCGGCGCATCGTCCCTCTCGCGATCAGGGAAGCCAGCCGTCGACCGCTAAACCGTCTCGCCGAGTTGTCCTGGCCCACCGGAACAAGGGGAAATGGCTCCGGCAGGCGGTTCGAGTGGCGGGCTGGTCGGTGGTTCGCGTACAGGCGCGGTCGGCGAGAAAGAGCCGTCAGGAACCCAGGTGGACCGTCGTCTGCCCGTGGGGTGGGTGGGACCGCTTTTGCCTGGTGTCCCGGGGTCGGCGGATCTCGTCCAGGACGCTGCTCGCCACGTCGGCAGCGCGCCGGTAGGGCGGGTGGGTCACAAGGGTCGTTGGTAGACGGTGAGGGTGTCGAGAGGCAGGAAGCCGGCTCCTGTGAGGAGGCGGGTGGCGGGGAGGTCGTCGGGGGGGGCGTCGGCGGTGAGGTGGTGGGCGCCGTGGAGGGCGGCGTGGTGGAGGCACTGGCCGAGTAGGTGGGTGGCGATGTGCTGGCGGCGGTGGGAGTGGCGCACTGCAAGCTGCCATAGCACGGCCATATCGGCGGTCTCGGTGGTGGGCGCGCGCAGGTTGGCGGTGGCCATGTGGTGGCCGTCGGTGTCGGTGAGTTTCAGTAGCCAGCCCGGCGGATCGGC
>NZ_JBHWAQ010000103.1:0-4485 GCF_042743475.1 Streptomyces sp. NPDC059534 | reverse complement strand
GTTCAAATCCTGTCGTCCCGACTCGAAAGAGTCGCAGGTCAGGGGCCGTTTCAGAGAGATCTGAAACGGCCCCTGACTCGTTTTCGGGGACCAGCTGGGGACCAACTCGCCTTGACCGGTCAGCGGGCGACCACGATCGGGCTCGGCAGGGACGGCGGCGCGCGGAGCGCGCCGAGGTGCGCCGAGGGCGCGGTGCCGGCGGCGGTGAGCTTGTGCGCGTCGGGGTCGGGGCCGGCAGCCAGGATGCGCTGGGCGACGAGGGGGCGGATCTCTTCGATGACGGGGACTTGGTGGGCCCGCTTGCCCTTCGTTCTCTTGTCGACGAGGCCGCCGGGAGCCGGGGTGGTCTGGCGCCGGACGGTCCAGATCCATTGGGTGGTGTGGAGGTCTCCGACCTCACGGCCGGAGACCTCGCCGATGCGCGCGGCCGTACATGCGGCGGAGCGGACCACCTCGCCCCAGCCTCGGTAGGGCCTCTGCCGGCCCGTGACGCGCGCCGGGTCGACCTTGATGACGCCGCCTAGAAGAGCTTGCTCCACGACGGGGACCAGGGACCGTCCGTGGACGGCAGCAGGGATGCCTGCGAGGCCGCCACCGACGTTGCCGACGTGTCCGTTGTCGTCGAAGCCCACGTTCTCGTACAGCCTTCGGGGCATCGAATGTACTCCGCCCCTGTCCTCACCGCATCAGTGGCTGATGCGTGGCCGCCTCCCCAAGATGCACGCTACGCGCAGGATGTTTGCTTGAGAATACTTGGAATTCGGTTTTCTTGAGCAAGTGTTGACATCACATCTGACTGCCCGCCAGAGTCATGCCGCACACCGGTCCGTCTTCGCACCAAGGAGCGCCATGCCCAAGTTCTCTTCCCTGTCCCGCCGTTCGCTGATGGGGGGAGCGGTCGCCACCGGAGCGGTCCTGGCGGGCCTCGGTTCGACGGCGCCGGCCGCGTCCGCGGCTCCGGCTCTGTCGGCCGTCACACCCCGCCGCCGATCTGGACAGAAGACCATGATCAACATCGCATACGACGTCCACCAGACGGTGCGCGTCGGTGTGATCGGGCTGGGCAACCGTGGCTCCGGTATGACCACAGGCTGGTCCGTCGTGCCGGGCTGCACCGTCACCGCGGTCTGCGACATCCGCGCCGACCGAGCCAAGCGGACCGCCGACCAGCTCGTCGCCACGGGCAAGCCCCGGCCCGCCGAGTACGGCGGGTCTGGCGACTCCTACGCGGAGATGCTGCGGCGTGACGACATCGACCTCGTCTACATCGCGACCCCGTGGGAGTTCCACTACGAACAGGGCAAGGCCGCGCTGACGGCCGGCAAGCACGTCATCGTCGAACTGCCCATCGCCACCGAGCTCGACGAACTGTGGGACCTCGTCGACACCTCCGAGCGCACCCGCAGGCACCTCATGCTCGCGGAGAACTGCAGCTATGGCCGCAACGAGCTGGCCATGCTCAAGATGGGGCACGAGGGCCTGTTCGGCGACATCACCAACGGACACGGCGGCTATCTGCACGACCTGCGCGCACTGCTGTTCTCGGACACGTACTACACCGACTCCTGGCGCCGGCTCTGGCACACCCGTAGCACCGCCAGCTTCTACCCCATGCACGGCCTCGCGCCCATCGCCGCCGCCATGGACATCAACCGCGGGGACCGGATGACCACGCTGCGCGCCACCGCGACCGAGCCCAAGGGGCTCGCCGACTACCGTGCCCGCTTCGTCGACCGCTCGCACCCGTCGTGGAACGAGACCTACATCAACGGCGACCTCGTCACCTGTCTCATCGACACGGCACAGGGCCGCGTCATGAGAGCCGAACACGACGTCAGCTCGCCCCGCCCCTACAGCCGCATCAACAGCCTCGCCGGCAGCCGGGGCATCTTCGAGGACTACGCGGGGGTCTCCTCGGCCGACGGCGGACGTATATACGTGGAGCCGGACCACGGCGGTCACAGCTGGCGCGACTTCGGCTCGTACCGCAAGGAGTTCGACCACTGGCTGTGGAAGAAGATCGGTGACGACGCGGTCAACAACGGCGGGCACGGCGGCATGGACTACGTGCTGCAGTGGCGGACGGTCCAGCTGATGCGGGCGGGCCTGGTGCCCGACATCGACGTCTACGACTCTGCCGCCTGGTGCGCCCCCGTTCCGCTGAGCGTCACCTCCCTGGCCGCCGGCGGAAAGCCCGTGGACATACCGGACTTCACCCGCGGCGACTGGGTCAACCTCCGGACCGGCCTCGACTCCCGCGCCTCCGACATGCCGCCCGTCGCCTGACCCCCTCCCCTGAACCCGCTTCCACAGGAGAAGACATGAGAATGCCACGCGGCTGGACGAGCCCCCTCAGAGCCGTCGCCCTCGCGGCGGCCGTCGGCCTGTTCCTCACCCCCACGCATGCCTCGGCGGCACCCGCTGCGGCCTCCGCCCCGAGCGCCGACGCCAGGACGGAAGTGGGCATTTCCCCGATCGACCTCGACGGGCCCGCGATCTCCACCGTGAAGGTCACGGTCAAGAACGCCGGTCCCGACCGCATGCGGTCACTGAAGATCTCCTTCGCCGGACCGGTGGGCTGGGCCGTACAGCCCTCCGCCCAAGAGGTCGACGGGAGCTTCGCCGTCGGAGCCTCGGCAGAGGCCGTCTTCCGCATCCAGGTGCCGGAGCGCCGCCCGGGATTCAAGGAGTGGACCTTCAGCGCGACCGCGACCTACCGCGGCGGGGACGCTCTCGGCTCTGCCACGGCCACGCGATCCGAACTCAGCGGCACCCCGCTGGCGAACCTGACAGCCGCGTACAACAACGTCGCCGTCACCGATGAGGCCGCCACCACCGCCGGCAACTACGACGGCGAGGGCAACAGCTTCTCGGCACAGAAGCTGGCCGCCGCCGGCCTCACCAGGGGCGGCGCCGTGAACACTCTCGGCGCCCACCTGACCTGGCCGGACGTCGCACCCGGCACCAAGAACAACGTCTCCAGCGCCGGCCAGGCCATTGCGCTGTCCGGCTCGGGTGGCAAGCTCGTCTTCCTCGGATCCGGCGTGGGCAGCGGCGCGACCGGCAGCGCGACCGTCCACTACAAGGACGGCACCACCACGTCGGGCACGTTCGGCTTCCCCAACTGGTCCTTCGCCCCCGCGAACGACCACGGCGCGACCCTGGTGGCCTCGTCCGACGGCCGCAACCGCCCCGACGGATACGGCAACGCGGGGATCGCGTACCGCGTGTTCGCCCACGCCGTCCCGCTGGACCCCGCCAAGCAGGTCGCGTTCGTGGTCCTGCCCAGCAACGGCGCCATCCACATCTTCGACATGGCCCTCGCACCCTGACCCAGGCCGGGACCACGGCCGAGCGCGCCCGGGTGACGATGACGCATTCGAGGGGTCGTTGCAACGCGGGTTCGGTTGATCAGAACGCCAGCAGTCTCCGCAGGCGCTCGGCTGGGGCTCCCCAGCCGAGCGTTCTGCGTTGGAAAAGCCGACGATGCGGAGCGGGCGGTCAGAAGCCGGCGAGGACACCCAGCAGCCGCGCCACTTCGGCCGCCACCGCATCGCGCGCCGGGCCCAGGTACTTCCGCGGGTCGGCGACGGAAGGGGCCGCCTCCAGTCGTTCGCGGACCGTGCGGGTGAAGAGCTTGTTGAGGTGGGTGGAGATGTTCACCTTGGTCATCCCGGCGGCGACGGCCTTCGCGAGATCCGCGTCGTCGACACCGGAAGAGCCGTGCAGGACGAGCGGGATGTCCAGAGACTCCTTCAGCCGTGCGATGAGGTCCAGGTCGAGCACGGCGTTCCGGGTGAGCATGGCGTGCGAGCTGCCGACGGCGACGGCGAGCGCGTCCACGGCCGTCGCCTCGGCGAAGGCGCGGGCCTCGTCGGGGTCCGTACGGACGCCGGGGGCGTGGGCGCCGTCCTTGCCGCCGACCTCGCCGAGCTCCGCCTCGACCCAGACGTCGGCCCGGTGGCAGTGGTCGGTGATCAGACGGGTGGCGGAGACGTTCGCAGCGTACGGAAGTTTTGACGCGTCGAACATGACTGAGGTGAAGCCGAGTTCGACGGCCTCGGCAACGAGCGGAGCCGACTCGGCGTGGTCGAGGTGGACAGCGACCGGTACGGCGGCGGCGCGAGCGATCGCGAGCGTCGCGAGGGCGATGGGGGCGAGGGAGCCGTGGTAGCGGACCGTGTTCTCGCTGATCTGCAGTATGACGGGCAGCTCGGCGCGCTCGGCCCCGGTGACGATCGCCTCGGCGTGCTCGATCTGTACGACGTTGAAAGCGCCGACACCGGTGTTGGCTGCGCGCGCCGGCCCGACGATGTCGTCGGTGGGAGTCAGAGGCATGGGGGTTCTCCATGAAGCGTGACGAAGCTGCGGGAAGGGGAGGGGTGATGGGGGAACGGCCGGGGGGGGTGGGGGGGGTGGGGGGGTTGTCGAGGGGCGGGGGGGGCGAAGGCGGGGTGGTGGGGGTGTGGGGCTCGGTGGTGGACG
>NZ_JBHWAQ010000102.1:0-4872 GCF_042743475.1 Streptomyces sp. NPDC059534 | reverse complement strand
GCTGAACGCCTTCGACATCACCTTCGACGGCCGGCTCTCCGCAGCCCGCCAGTAACCCCAACCACCCTCGTTACACCGTTCGATTGACAGACCCGGGCCCCGGCAAAGTCGCGAGATATCCGAGTTGTCCAGCCAGACTGCGAGCTGATCAGAACCTCATGAGCTGGGACGTCAGCGCGAGAATCAGCCACGGCCGGCTCGGCAGAACGGACAAATAGCGACTTTGCCGGGGCCCTGACCCCGAACCTCTACCGACATTCGGCCGTCAATGCGTGTGTGTTCGGTACAGTTGACGTGTTGCGCACCCAGCCGGAAGCCCCATTCGCGCTAGTGGAAAATGATTCCCATATCATAAAGCTTTGGTGGCCCCCAGCGTTGATGTTCTGGAGGGAGGGGAAGCTTGCCGGGCACATGGCTGACATATACTTCAGCTCCCCGGGGTTGAAATTCTGCTCGTCGGTGACGTTCCGGGTCTTCTTCGGCGGCACACCTGGATTCACTTTCGAGCACGTGGCGCCGAGGTAGAATGTGACGCTCGGATGGATGGGGTCGGACAGTTTGTACGAGTTCTGAACGTCAAACGTCACCTGCTCGATATAGGCGCTCGACCCCGCGAATCTGGCCGCAACCGGAGCTGTAGGAGTCAGTCCCTGCTTTATCGCGGATACCGTGACTTCTTTAACATATGGGAAAGTCATGGGACACTTGACGGTCGGGGCGGCCCTCCGCTCGGGATCCACCTGGTATGGCATGCCTACCACTGTGGTGTCCGACGGCTCTCCGGCGGAGGCGATTCCGGGAGCCAGGAGGAAGGGAATGGCGGCAATGGCGACCGCTTTGGCGTATCTCGAAAAACTCACTGTCATCGATCATCCTTATCTGTGCAATTGATCGTGTAAGGGTTTTCAAATTCGGCACTGCGATCCCCGCGATGCGACAATGATATTGCTCGTGCCGCCGGGCGAGGTGGCGGATTCTATTCAAATTCCATCACGGTTCATGTTAGCCATCCCGCGAGTCTCAGAGATGAGTTATTGATGCTCAGTAGGCAGGGCCCCGGCAAAGTCGCGAGATATCCGAGTTGTCCAGCCAGACTGCGAGCTGATCAGAACCTCATGAGCTGGGACGTCAGCGCGAGAATCAGCCACGGCCGGCTCGGCAGAACGGACAAATAGCGACTTTGCCGGGGCCCTGTACTACAGCCGGAGATCTTGTGACCGTGGCCCGTCACGCTCGTTGACCGGGCATGATGACGGGTGTGACGGCTGAGCAGATAGCCGGGTGGGACGCGGAACTGTCCGAGCTGACCGGTTCGTTGGGGTGGTTGTTCAACCGACCCGAGCCGCGGGTGGTGTTCACACAGTATGTCGAGGGGCTGCTGGCGGAGCTGCCGAAGAAGAACGGCTGGACGCTGGCGGAACGGGCCGGACACGTGACACCGGACCGGATGCAGTGGCTGCTCAACGGCTCGGTCTGGGACGCCGACCGGCTACGGGACGGGGTCCGCAGCTACCTGGTGAAACACCTCGGTGACCCGGAGGCATCGCTGGTCATCGACGATACCCAGGCGCAGAAGAAGGGCACCAAGTCCGTCGGGGTGGCCTTCCAGCACTGCGGGCTGACCGGTGATGTCCGCAACTGCCAGACCATGGTCATGCTCACCTACGCCGCTCCCGCAGGGCACGCCTTCATCGACCGCCGTCTCTACCTCCCCGAGGACTGGACCACCGACCGCGAGCGGTGCCGCGAGGCCGGCATCCCCGACGACGTCGCCTTCGCCACCAAACCGGAACTGGCCGTGGCGATGCTGAAGGACGCCCTCGCCGCCGACATCCCGTTCGGCTGGGTCCTGGCGGACGCCGGTTACGGACGCGATCCCGGCCTGCGCGGCTTCTGCCACCGCCGGACCCTTCCCTATGTCCTGGCCGTCCCCGTCGACCTGCCGCTGGCCGGACCGCCCGGCAAGACCCGCCAGCCCGCGGTGAAAAGAGCGGAGGACCTGCTGCACTACGCCAAGGTCCGTGCCCAGTGGGAACGCCGCTCCCTGGGCGACGGCGCGAAGGGAGAGCGCCTCTACGACTTCACCGCCTTCGACGTCACGGTCAAGGACGAGGCACCGGCCGAGGGTTTCGCGCACTGGCTGGTGATGCGCAGATCTCTGCACCCCAACCGGCGCGGCAAGGACGGCGAACTCCACCGGGAGACCGCCTACTTCCTCATCCACGCCCCGGTCGGCACCACCCTCACAGAGATCATCACCCGGGCCGGCGGCCGCTGGCGGATCGAGGAGGACAACGAGATCAACAAGCAGCTCGTCGGCTTCGCCCAGTACCAGGTCCGCAAGTGGACCCCGTGGCACCGGCACGTCACCGCCTGCATGCTCGCCACCGCGTTCCTCACCGTCCAGCACGCCGCCCTGACCGCCCCCGAACCGGACAGCGACGCTCCGGCCACGAGTCCAGCCGCCCCGGGAAAAGCCCAGGCCACCGGCGAGAGCGAGACCACCGACTGATCCCCGGACCGCTCCTGCGGCCCTCCCGTCAGAGAGCATCCGGCACTGCCTCGCCGCCACCCGCCTCAACCCCCACCACCCCATCCAAACCGTCCTGGCCTGCGACTTCTGGCGTCGCCTGCACCAGACCCGCGCCACCGTCAGCCACTACCGACGCCGCGGCGACCCCCTCCCACAACACCTACGAGCCTGGGCGGCCCATCAACCGACCCCACCGATCAGCCACCCTCAAGATCTCCGGCTGTAGTACGTGCTGCGTTGTCGCTCAGCACAGGATCGGCCCGCGGCCCCTCACACATCAGGTGAACTGGGAAAACACCGAAGAAGTTCGAGCCCCGTTCGACGGTGGACGTTAAACGTCAAGCTCAGGGAGGAATAAATGCCTTGCTGAAGAGAGCGAATGCGTGGGTGCTGTCACGTTATTGGCGCCGGACGGCCCGATATCTGTTACGAGAATACCCTTGCGGAATCGCTCTTCGCGACCATGAAAAACGAACGACCCTATCGGACCGCCCTATCTCACCCGCAAGTATGCCTACCGCGGCGTTGACCCTCCACATAGAGCTCCGTTACAATACGATACGCCGTCACTCGGGACTCGGACCCCACGAGACGTCCACGACGCCTACCCGAATCGGCAGCTCGCCGCATAAATTAGCCAATAGGACCGGAAAACACAGGAACCCTTCATTCCCCGCTGACAGGGAACCCTTACTTCCTTTTCCCATTAAGCAGCCGTCGTTTGCATCACCCTAGGAGTCCTGAATGGTACGGATCTCATTACTTGATCTCGCACTCGTCCACGCCGGGCAAACGGCCGGCGAAGCCCTGGATACAAGTTTAGAGCTGGCGCGCATGGCTGAAAATTCGGCATACCATCGAATCTGGTATTCTGAACACCACAATTACCCGCGGGTAGCATCAGCCACCCCAGCGGTTCTCATAGCCCATATCGCAGCTCACACCAGGCGCCTTCGCCTTGGCGCTGGCGGTGTCATGCTCCCGAATCATTCCCCGCTCACCGTCGCGGAACAATTCGGGCTCCTGGAGACGCTGCATCCCGGCCGTATTGATCTCGGCCTCGGGCGGGCGCCGGGGACCGATCAGGCCACAGCTCGCGCCTTGGTCAGATCATCAGACACGGAGAACCGCTTCCCCGAAGACGTCGCTGCGCTACGTGGCTACCTCACAGGTCGCAGCATAGTGGAGGGAGTGCAGGCAACGCCTGGCAGTGGCACGAACGTGCCTCTTTACATTCTCGGATCGTCTGTCGCAGGAGCCACCTGTGCGGCCTCACTCGGACTCCCCTTTGCTTTCGCTTCCCAATTCGCACCCCCCGCTCTACATGAGGCCGTCAGGACCTATCGCAGGCAGTTCCGACCGTCCGAACAGCTAAAGGCCCCATACGTCATCGCTGGCATAAATGCGGCGGTCTCCAACACCTCCACTAAAGCCTCAGATCAATTTGACACCTACATGCGTTTTGAAATCGAGGCTGCACGCAAAGAACCTAACAAAAAGGAAGCGGAAGAGCCCGCAAATTCTTCCATTCGGGATCAGCTTGAGAAATCACTGGAATTTTCGGCAATTGGCACACCTGCCGAAGCTGCAGACTACCTGAAGAACTTCGCCTCCTACGCGGATGCCGATGAGCTCATGATTGTGCATAAATCGCCAACGGCGGATGCATACATCCGTTCGGCTCGATTGCTGGCCGAACCGTTCAGGTGATGTGCGTCGCGTGTTGTGCACTGGGTCTGCGTTATCGGTTTTCACTGGCGCTGGCCTGGCTTGATGGCGTTACGGGCGGATTCAACAAATCGTCGCAACACGATGGTTGGTGGGGCCGTTCAGCAGGTTGGTGAAGCGCTCGGCTGGGGTGTCCCAGGCCGCATGTTCAGCTCTGAGGCGGCGGCGTCCAGGTCCTTCCTGGAGTACCTGGACAGGTTCGTTCCCTTCGGGAAGTACTGCCGCAGCAGACCGTTCGTGTTCTCGTTTGACCCGCGTTGCCATGGGCTGTGCAGGTCACAGAAGTAGACCGGGATCCCGGAAGCCTTTGAGAACGCGTGGTGGTGAGCCATCTCCGCTCCTTGGTCCCAGGCCAGGGACCGCTTTAGCTGGGGCGGGAGGTCCTTGACGGCCTCCAGGAGGGCCTTCTGGAAGAAGCCGGGGGCGCGACCGTTCGGCAGGTGGACCAGCAGTGTGAAGCGGGTGCTTCGTTCGACGAGGGTGCCGATGGCCGAGCCGTTCCTCCTCCCGACGATCAGTCGGGTAGCGGGGACGCATTGCTGCGTCCCCGCCCCCTCAGAACCGTGCAAGCAGCTTTCACCGCACACGGCTCAAGCAAGCCCCAAGGGCTC
>NZ_JBHWAQ010000101.1:0-4898 GCF_042743475.1 Streptomyces sp. NPDC059534 | reverse complement strand
CCCGACACCCCCATCATCACCACCGACGCCCGCCACCGCGCGGACGCCAAGAGCGCGCTCATCACCCTCGTCGAGCACGCCCTCATGGCGCGACTCAAGTAGGACGGCGAGGAGCGGCCGGCCGGGGCGCGTGTCATATGCCCCTGCCGGAGCCGGTCTGTGTCCTTCGACACGGCCGCCCTCGCGTTCATAACGTTTCGACAGAGAATTGGGGCGCCCCGGACACCCGACGCATCCGATCGGTGTCACTGCGCTCACCTGAGCCCCGCCATTTGGCGGGGCTCGCTCTTTATGCCCGTTTTACGTACGCTCCGGACCGCGAGAAGAGGGTCTGTCCCACTGTTTGGAAGGGACCCCCTTCACGTGCTGCAATTCATGAACTCCCGAGTAGTACGGCCCTGAACGAAACACCGGCACAACGTAGGTGCCGACGCCGAGAGGTTGTTGGTCGAGTGAGGCGCAGCATGGAAAGCTCCGCGGAGCAGGAGGCGCGGGGCAACTTCACCCCGCCGTCGCGTGCGGCGATGTCGCCCGCGGACGTGCCCGTGACGCCGCCGCCGGCCGCGGCCGCCAAGGGCAGCACCAGCAAGCTCTCGCCCCGCAACTGGCGGGTGCCCACCAGGCTGAACGCGATCCTCCTCATACCCGTGCTGGTCGGCCTCGTCATGGGCGGCTTCCAGGTCAAGGGGTCGATCGACAACTGGCAGGAGGCGCAGGACGCCGAGAAGACGGCGCTCATCGTGCGCGCCGCCTCGGAGTACAGCACCGCCCTGCTCAACGAGCGGGACCTGACCGCCGCTCCCCTCCTCTCCGCGAAGACCGCCGAGGACCGTAAGAGCGACGAGGTGACGCAGGCGTACGCCGCCACCGACGCCGCCCGTGCCAAGTTCGACGAGGCCGCCAAGAACCTGCCCTCGGGCCAGGGCCTGGAGCGCCGCCTGCGTCTGTTCAAGGACGAGGAGCCCAAGCTCGAAGCGCTCCGCAAGGCCGCGTACACGCGCTCCCTCGACCCGGTGAACACCCAGCTCGGGTACACCGGCGTCCAGCACTACCTCACCGAGTTCTCCAACGAGCTCGGCC
The DNA here is from genome assembly GCF_042743475.1 of Streptomyces sp. NPDC059534. Lineage (NCBI taxonomy): Bacteria > Bacillati > Actinomycetota > Actinomycetes > Kitasatosporales > Streptomycetaceae > Streptomyces > Streptomyces sp. NPDC059534. The sequence continues at coordinate 3,818 of NZ_JBHWAQ010000101.1, read as the reverse complement.
TCGGCACCGGCAACGTCACCGCTTACGGCCGCAGCGTCTACGCGGTCCAGCTGGCCAAGGGCGCCGAGTCCCTCCAGCGCTCCATCGGCACCCAGCTCCTGGTCCGGCCCAGCCGCCAGGACGCCGTCTTCGCCCAGCAGTCCGTGGCGTTCAACTCGTACAACTACCTGGAGCAGATCGCCCTCGGCGAGTTCTCCTCCGGCGGTATGCCCGAGGACGTCGAGCTGCTGAAGAAGGTCATGGCCGGCAAGGCCGCCGACGGTGCCAAGCAGATGCAGGCCGCCGGCGTCGACCTGCCCAAGGGCAAGGACGGCTCCGTCTACTCCGGCGTGGCCTCCGCCATCGGCACCGCCAAGAGCCCCGAGGCGCTGGCGGGCCTGAAGGCCAAGGGCATCACGGCCGAGACCTGGTTGGCCGTCGCCACCGCCAAGTTCGACGGCTACACCGAGGTCGAGAAGGCCCTCGTCGACAAGGCCGTGGCCGAGGCCGCGCGGATCTCCGACGAGTCCAAGACCGACGCCTGGGTCAACGGCGCCATCGTCGTCATCGCCCTGCTCGCCGCCTTCATCCTGGCCGGCATGATGGCCCGCCAGATGAGCCGCTCGATGCAGCAGCTGCGCACCGCCGCCTTCGGCATCGCCGAGCAGCGCCTGCCGATGCTGGTCGACCAGCTCTCCCGCACCGAGCCCGGCCGCGTCGACACCCGCGTGCAGCCCATCCCGATCGACTCGCAGGACGAGATCGGCGAGGTCGCCCGCGCCTTCGACCAGGTCCACCGCGAGGCCGTCCGGCTCGCCGCCGAGCAGGCCATGCTCCGGGGCAACGTCAACGCGATCTTCACCAACCTCTCGCGCCGCAACCAGTCGCTGATCGAGGGCCAGCTGACCCTCATCACCGACCTGGAGAACAACGAGGCCGACCCGGACCAGCTGGAGAACCTCTTCCGCCTGGACCACCTGGCGACCCGTATGCGCCGCAACGGCGAGAACCTCCTCGTCCTCGCCGGCGAGGAGCCGGGCCGCCGCTGGGACCAGCCGGTCCCGCTGGTCGACGTCATGCGCGCCGCCTCCTCCGAGGTGGAGCAGTACGAGCGCATCGAGCTGGCCGGTGTCCCGGAGGCCGAGATCCACGGCCAGGCCGTGACCGACCTCGTGCACCTGCTCGCCGAGCTCCTGGAGAACGCCACCACGTTCTCCTCCCCCCAGACCAAGGTCCGCGTCACCGCGACCCGTCTCCCCGACGGCCGCGTGATGGTCGAGATCCACGACAAGGGCATCGGCCTCACCGCCGAGGACTTCGCGGACATCAACCACAAGCTGGCGAACCCGCCGACCGTGGACGCCGCCGTCTCGCAGCGCATGGGCCTCTTCGTGGTCGGCCGGCTCGCCGACCGGCACGGCATCCGGGTCCAGCTGCGCCCCTCGGGCGAGCAGGCCGGGACGACCTCGCTGGTCATGCTGCCGGACGCGATCACGCACGGCGGTGGCGGCGAGCAGCCGCTCCAGGACGACTTCACCGTCTCGCAGATCATTCCGCAGCAGCAGAACGCCTTCGAGCCCGCCCCTCAGCAGCAGCAGCCGATGCTGACCGCCGCCGACCTGGGCTTCGACGACTCGCGCTACGAGCAGCCGGCCGAGGAGGAGCGCGAGCTCGACCCGGTCAACCGCTCGCTGAACCGGGAGGGCCGGCGCGCCGCCCTCGGCGCCCAGACGCAGACCGGGGACCGGCCGCTGTTCCGCGACGAGACGGAGCAGGACGAGGAGTACGGGCACCAGGACCAGGACCAGGCGTATCCGCAGGGCCAGGACCAGGAGTACGCGCAGCAGCAGGCCCCGGAGTACCCGGCGGAGCAGTACCCCGCGCAGGAGTACGGGCAGCCGCAGCAGGCTCCCGAGTACGGCCAGGAGTACGCCGGCGGCTACCCGTCGCAGGACGGCTACGGCTACCCGCAGCAGGGGTACGAGGCGTACCCCCAGCAGGGCTATGCGGAAGCTTCGTACGAGGCCCCGGAAACCGAACACCAGCAGTACGGGAATGCGTTCGATCCCCAGGCCCACCAGGCAGTGTGGCCGGATCAGGGCGCTTACGGGAACGGCTACGGCCAGGAGTACGGAGCGGAATCGGAATCTGCTCCGAGCGCTCCCGAACAGACGCAGGACCGCGTAGGCTTCGACCGTCCGGGTCCGGCTCCCAGCCCCGTCCCGGACGCCGGCCACGCGCTGACCGACGCCGGTCTGCCGCGCCGCGGCAGCGTCGCCCCGCAGACCCAGCAGGCGGCGCAGCAGGTGCCGCAGCAGCCGAAGCCCGCGCAGCCGGAACAGCAGCAGAACGAAGCCGAAGATTCCGACGACTGGCGCTCGACCAACGACGAGCGCTGGCAGCGGGCCGGGAAGCTCAAGGACCCGAAGGCGGGCGGGGTCACCTCGTCCGGTCTTCCCCGGCGGGTCCCGAAGGCCAACCTGGTCGAGGGCACCGCGGAGCAGACGCCGCAGGGCGGCCCCCAGGTCTCCCGCGCTCCCGAGGACGTACGGGGCAGGTTGAGCAACCTGCGCCGGGGCGTCCAGCAGGGACGCAGCGCGGGAACGGACACGAACGGATCGGGCCTCGGCCCGGGCAGTACCTACAACCAGGAGCGTTAGTGTGAGCATGAGCCAGGCGGCGCAGAATCTGAACTGGTTGATCACCAACTTCGTGGACAACACCCCTGGGGTGTCGCACACGGTGGTGGTCTCCGCCGACGGACTCCTGCTGGCGATGTCCGAGGGGTTCCCCCGCGACCGCGCCGACCAGCTGGCGGCCGTCGCATCCGGACTGACCTCGCTGACCGCGGGCGCGTCCCGGATCTTCGAGGGCGGTGCGGTCAACCAGACCGTGGTGGAGATGGAGCGCGGCTTCCTCTTCCTGATGTCGATCTCGGACGGCTCCTCGCTGGCCGCGCTCGCGCACCCGGAGGCCGACATCGGCCTCGTGGGCTACGAGATGGCGCTGCTCGTGGACCGCGCGGGCACCGTACTGACTCCCGACCTCCGGGCGGAGCTTCAGGGAAGTCTTCTCAACTAACAGACAGACAGTGCGTTTCGCGCCACCGCCCCGTAGGGTGCGGTGGCGCGGGTCCAAGGGACATGGACCGCGAGGCAGTCGGAGGAGGAGACGTGGGAACACCCCCGGGCGCAAGCCCCTATCACGGTTATGACGCGCACCAGGCGCCGCTGGGCGACGCCGCACAGAACCGGTTCAACTTTCCCTCCGCCCCGAGCAGACAGGGCGCATCGCAGCCCTACGCGCAGCCTCACGCCCAGTCCTCGGCAGCCGGCTCCCCGAGCGTCTCGCGCGCTTCGTCCGCCGCGGGCGGATCGAGCGGGCACAACCCGCTCGTGCGTCCCTATGCGATGACCGGCGGCCGGACCCGGCCGCGCTACCAGCTCGCCATCGAGGCGCTGGTCAGTACCACGGCCGATCCGGCCCGGCTGCACGGGCAGCTGCCCGAGCACCAGCGGATCTGCCGGCTGTGCTTCGAGATCAAGTCGGTCGCGGAGATCTCGGCTCTTCTCTCCATTCCCCTCGGCGTCGCCCGAATCCTCGTCGCCGACCTGGCCGAGGCCGGACTCGTCGCCATCCACCAGCCGGGCGGCGACGAGTCCGCCGGCGGTCAGCCAGACGTGACACTGCTCGAAAGGGTGCTCAGTGGACTTCGCAAGCTCTAGCGGCGGCGCGGCCCGTTCAACCACCAGCGCGAAGATCGTGGTGGCGGGCGGCTTCGGCGTGGGCAAGACCACGTTCGTCGGCGCCGTCTCGGAGATCAACCCGCTGCGTACCGA
>NZ_JBHWAQ010000100.1:0-4952 GCF_042743475.1 Streptomyces sp. NPDC059534 | reverse complement strand
AGACCCACACCCAGCATCGCCACCACCGCGTCCACCGAACGCGGCACCGCCAACGCCACCACCGAACCACGACCCACACCGACACCCGTCAGCGCATTCGCCACACCCACCGCACGGGACCACAACTCCCCATACGACAACGCCACATCACCACACACCACCGCCGGTGCCTCCGGCACCGCCGCCGCACGCTCCGCGAACCACACCGGCACCACACCCACCGGCACCACCACACCCGACGCGTTCCAGCCGCCCAACAGCCGCTCACGCTCCGCGGATTCGAGGATCTCGATGTCGGCGACGGGGAGGTCGGGGTGGGCGACGGCAGCGCGGAGCAGGCGCTCCAGTCGGGCGACGATCGTGTCGACGGTGTCGCGGTCGAAGAGGTCGGCGGAGTAGTCGGCGACGCCTTCGAGGCCGTTGGGGACGCCGTTCGCGGTGTGCCGTTCGCCGAGTCCCAGCGAGAGGTCGAAGCGGGCCCACGCGGACGCGCCGGGCTCGGCGGACACGGACAGGCCGGGCAGTTCGAGGGCGGCGTCCCGGGAGTTCTGCACGGTCAGCGTCACCTGGAAGAGCGGGTGACGGGTCAGCGAGCGCCGGGGGTTGAGCGCCTCGACGATCCGCTCGAAGGGCAGGTCCTGGTTGGCGTACGCCGCGAGGTCGGTCTCCCGGACCCGGGCGAGCAGCTCGCGGAAGGACGGTGCGCCGGAGGTGTCGGTGCGCAGGACGAGGGTGTTGAGGAAGAAGCCGACGAGGTCGTCCAGGGCGTCGTCGGTGCGGCCCGCGATCGGGGCGCCGATCGGGATGTCGTCGCCCGCGCCGAGCCTGCTGAGGACGGACGCGAGTCCGGCCTGGAGGACCATGAAGAGGCTGGTACCGGTGGAGCCGGCCAGGGCCAGCAGTTGGCGGTGGAGCTGGGCGTCGAAGGAGAACCGCACCTTCGCGCCGCGCTGGGCGCCGCTCTGCGGGCGTGGCCGGTCGGTGGGCAGGGTGAGCTCTTCGGGCAGGCCGGCGAGGGCCTCGGTCCAGTGGGCGAGCTGGCGGGAGATCTCGCTGTCCGGGTCGGACTCGTCGCCCAGGACCTCGCGCTGCCACAGCGTGTAGTCCGCGTACTGGACGGGGAGCGGCGCCCACTGGGGGGCGGCGCCGTGGATGCGGGCCGCGTAGGCCGTGGAGAGGTCCGTGGCGAGCGGGGCGAGGGACGCGGCGTCGCCGGCGATGTGGTGCAGCACCAGGACGAGGAGGTGGTCTGCGGGGCCGGTGGTGAGCAGGGTGGCCCGCAGCGGGACGTCCCGGGTCAGGTCGAAGCCGCGGCCGACGTGTTCGGCGATCAGCGCCCGCGGGTCGGGGGCGGCGGAGGCGTCCAGGACGGTGAGGCCGAAGGGGTGCGGCGACCGGGTGTCGAGGACGGCCTGGCGCGGTTCGCCGTCCGTGGCCGGGAAGACGGTCCGCAGGCTCTCGTGGCGGTCGACGACGTCGGTGAGGGCGGCGGAGAGGGCGTCCGGATCGAGGTCTCCGCGCAGCCGCAGGACCATGGGGATGTTGTAGAGGGGACTCGCCGGGTCCATCCGGTTGATGAACCACAGGCGGCGCTGGGCGAAGGACAGCGGGACCGCGTCGGGCCGCGGCTCGGCGGGGGCGGGGGCCGGGCGGGCCGCGCCGGCCCCGTCGAGGCGCTCGGCGAGGCCCGCGACGGTCGGGGCCTCGAAGAGGGCCCGGATGCCGAGCTGGACACCGAGGACCGAACGGATGCGGCTGAGGAGCCGGGTGGCGAGCAGCGAGTGCCCGCCGAGCTCGAAGAAGCCGTCATGGATGCCGACCCGGCCGGCCCCGAGCACCTCGGCGAACAGGCCGCACAGGATGGCCTCCTGCGGGGTGCGCGGTTCCCGGCCCCGTACGGGCGCGGTCTGCTGCGGCGCGGGCAGGGCCTTGCGGTCGGTCTTGCCGTTCGGGGTGAGCGGCACCGCTTCTAGGGTGACGACGGCGGAGGGGACCATGTACTCGGGCAGGACGGCGGCGACCTGGCGGCGGGCCGCCTCCGCGTCCAGGGCGGCACCCTGGACGGGCACGAGGTAGCCGACCAGCCGGCGGTTGCCGGGGGTGTCCTCGCGGACGGCCGCGACGGCGCGGGCGACGCCGGGGAGGGCCGCGAGGGCGGTCTCGACCTCGCCGAGTTCGATGCGGTGTCCGCGGACCTTCACCTGGTCGTCGGCGCGGCCGACGAACTCCAGGGCGCCGTCGGCACGCCGGCGCACGACGTCGCCGGTGCGGTACATGCGGGTGCCCGCGGGGCCGTACGGGTCGGCGACGAACCGCTCGGCGGTGAGGGCGGTGCGGTTCAGATAGCCGCGCGCCACGCCGTCGCCGGCGAGGTACAGCTCGCCGGGGACGCCGGCCGGGACCGGGCTCAGCCGCCGGTCGAGGACGTACGCCTGGGTGTTGCGCAGCGGGCGGCCGATCGGGACGGCTCCGTCCGGGAGTTCCTCGCCGGCGCCGATCCGGTGTTGCACGGCGCTGACCGTCGTCTCGGTGGGGCCGTAGACGTTGAACAGCGCGCCGTCCGGGTGCTGTCGGCGCCAGGAGGCGACCGCGGACGAGGTGAGGGCCTCGCCCGCGACGAGCAGTTCGGCGTCGGCCGAGGCGGACTCGACGGAGTCGGCGAGCATCCCGAGGTGGCTGGGGGTCACCTTCAGGAGGGTGAAGTCCTTCTCGACCGCGCCTTCGAGGAAGTCGGTGAGAAGGATGTGGCCGCCGACCGTGAGCGGCACGTGCAGCGAGGTCACCGTGGTGTCGAAGGAGACCGAGGAGTGCAGCAGCACCGGGCCCGCCACGCCCCGGTAGTCGGCGGCGGCGCCCGCGACGTAGTCGGCGAGGCCCCCGTGCCGGACGACGACGCCCTTCGGGGTGCCGGTGGAACCGGAGGTGTAGATCACGTACGCGGGGTGGTCGGGGAGCAGCGCGGCCGTGCGGTCCGCGTCGGCGGGGTCGTCCGCGCGGTGGCCCGCGAGCTCCTCGACGGTCGCTGCGGCGTCGAGGGCGAGGACCGGCTGCGTGGTGCCCTTGGGCAGGTGCGGCAGGACGTCCTGGGCCGTGACGACCAGGGCGGGCGCGGAGTCGGCCAGCATGTAGGCGATGCGGTCGGCGGGGTACTCGGTGTCGACGGGCAGGTAGGCCGCGCCGGACTTGAGCACGGCGAGCACCGCGACGATCATCTCCGGCGAGCGCGGCACGGCGATGGCGACGATCGACTCGGGGCCCGCGCCGTGGCCGATCAGCAGGTGGGCGAGGCGGTTGGCGCGTGCGTTCAGCATGGCGTACGACAGGGTGACGTCGCCGCCGGACACGGCCGGGGCGTCCGGCGTACGGGCCGCCCGCTCCTCGATCATCCGCGGCACCAGCAGCTCCGGCAGGGGGCGTGCGGTGTCGTTCCAGCCATGGAGCAGCTGCTCGCGTTCGGCGGCGCCCAGGATGTCGAGATCCTCGATCCTGCGGTCGGCGTCCGCGACCACGGCGCGCAGGACGGTGACGAACCGCCGCGTCACGGCCTCGACGGTCTCGCGGTCGAACAGGTCGGTGGCGAACTCGGCGAGGGCGTCGAGTCCTGCGGGGGTGCCGTCGGCGGCGAGCCTTTCGTTGAGTCCGAAGGACAGGTCGAAGCGGGCCACGCCGCCGCGGCCCGGCTCGGCCCCGATGCTCAGGCCCGGCAGCTCCAGGGTGGGCTGCGCGGTGTTCTGGAGGGCCAGCACGATCTGGAACAGCGGGTGACGGCCCAGCGACCGGGGCGGGTTGACGGCCTCGACGAGGCGCTCGAAGGGGACGTCCTGGTGGGCGTAGGCGGCGAGGTCGGTCTCGCGGACCCGGGTCAGGAGCTCACGGAAGGTCGGGTTGCCCGAGGTGTCGGTGCGCAGCACCAGCTCGTTGATGAAGAAGCCGACCAACTCCTCCACGGCCTCGTCGGTACGGCCGGCGATCGGGGTGCCGATCGGGATGTCCGTACCCGCGCCGAGGCGGGTCAGCAGACTCGCGAGGGCTGCCTGGAGCACCATGAACAGGCTGGTGCCCGACTCCCTGGCGAGGGTCAGCAGCTGCCGGTGCAGCGCGGCGTCCAGCGCGAAGCGGATCCGTTCGCCGTGGTGCGAGGAGGCGTCGGGGCGGGGCCGGTCGGTGGGCAGGTTCAGCTCGTCGGGAAGGCCCGTGAGGGTCTTGGTCCAGTGGGCGAGCTGACGGGAGATCTCGCTGTCCGGGTCGGATTCGTCGCCCAGTACCTCGCGCTGCCACAGGGCGTAGTCCGCGTACTGGACCGGCAGCGGCGCCCACCGCGGCGCGCCGCCCGTGCACCGCGCGCTGTAGGCGTCGCCCAGGTCGCGGGCGAGCGGCCGCATCGACCAGGCGTCGCCGGCGATGTGGTGCAGCACGAGCACGAGGACGTGCTCGTCCGGGCCGAGGGTGAGCAGCCGGGCGCGCAGCGGGCTCTGCTCGGCCAGGTCGAACCCCTGGCGGACGGTCTCCGCGACGTGCGCGGCGACCCGGTCCTCGGTGACGTCGCCCTCGGTCATGTCAGCGGTACGCAGGACATCTGCCGCGACGGTCTCGGCGTCGAGGACGACCTGCGTGGGCGTGCCGTCGGGGGCCGGGAAGACCGTGCGCAGGGACTCGTGACGGCTCACCACGTCGGCGAGCGCGGCTTCCAGCGCGACCGTGTCCAGCGGGCCGCGCAGCCGCAGTCCGAGGGAGATGTTGTACAGCGGGCTCTCGGTGTCCAGCTGGTTGATGAACCACAGGCGGCGCTGGGCGTAGGAGAGCGGGATGTCGGCCGGCCGCGACTGCGGGACGAGGGCCGCCCTGGCCTTGTCTCCGCGCTCCAGGCGTGGGGCGAGGGCGGCGACGGTCGGGGTCTCGAACAGGGCCCGGACGGGCAGTTCGACTCCGAGGACGGATCGGATACGGGAGAT
>NZ_JBHWAQ010000099.1:0-5473 GCF_042743475.1 Streptomyces sp. NPDC059534 | reverse complement strand
ACCGCGTCCTGACCAACGAGTCCTATACCCGGACGCTGTTCGTCGGCCGGGGGCTGCTGTTCCTCGCCCGGCCGCTACCTTCACGCCCGCAGTGGCGTGTCCATCTGGCGTTCTTCGCCCCGGTCGGGGAGGGCGCCTGGCTGGTTCTGCTGCCACACCACCACGCCCACGGCAGCCTGGGCGAGGCCCAGGAAGCGTCCGAGGCCCTGGCCGCGGTGATGCACCGCACGTCATGGCACCACGCCGTGGGCCTGTTCGCCCGCCCTTCCGCTACCCGGCCGGCGCCACACGGCGACGGTGCCCTCGCTGTGTACGGCGCCTCGGGATAGCGGCCGTCTCGAGGTTTGTGCCGCTGCCCCCCGGGAGGCTGATGCCTTGGGTGCGGAGGTCCGGCCGGTGGCTGCGCCGGGCCTCGGGAGGAGAGCTTGCCGGCTGGAAGTCATGGAGCAAGTGCTGCCGGGTTCGCTGGTGTGTCCGGCCAGGCCCTTCAGTACAAGGGGCAGCGGCCATGCGATCCGGGAGACTGAAAGGTGGGGCGGGGGCTCTGGCCGGGGGTGGTGTCCAGAGCCCCCACCGGGCCGCGTCTCCATGCGACAGGGGAACACGTCACGCGTCCGTCATCGTCAACGAGTCACAGCGGCGCCGCGTCACGCGTGAAGCGTGCCTTCTCCGCTGATGCGACGGTGGCTGGATCAGCGGAGGGAACTGTTCGCTTGTATGCCGCGGAGGCCAGCAGGTGAGGGCGGTTCCCCATGCGTTCCGCCCAGTTCCTCATCGTTTCGGGGTTTCCTGCCCGGGGGCGGTTCGTCACGGCTCGGGCGGTGGTGGTCGAGGGTTTCGGTCAGGGCGCGGGCGTCGGCGTGGTGCTCGAGTGCTCGCAGGAGCAGGATGGCCAGTTCCTCCTCCGGCCAGGCGTCTTCGGGGATGGGGCCGAGGAGGTAGCCGGTGACCCACAGTCGGGCCAGCATGCCGGCGGCCGAGCCGCGCAGCGTCGTGAACAAGGCAGGATCGTCCCTGGTCAAAAAGCCCTCCGGGGCCAGTTCCAGGTCCTCGACGAACTGCCATGCCCGGGCGAACAGCTCATCGGCGTCGTGGTCGGTCTCGGCGAAGCGGCAGGCGATGTCGTCCAGCCACACCCCGGTCATCACCCCCGCCGCGTGCAAAAGGTCCCGCACACGCTCCCCGTCACTGTCCTGGCACGCCAGCAGCTCACCGTACAGCTCCTCCAGCTCGCGCAGCAGTGCCTCGATGTCGCGCAGCGTCTCCAGACGCAGCACCCGCACCCGGCGCGCCGCGCCCTCGTCACCTCTGCCTGCCGGAGCGGACATGCCCTCATCCTGGCCCCGCCCCAGGCTCCCCGCCACGCGCCCAGCAGAGGAGTACGTTCCCGGCTGCTCCGGCCGGCGGTTCTCCCGGCATACCCGGCCAGCGGCTGCTCTCCGGCGTGCGGTCCCGGCGGGGTGCCGGAACCGGGCGTGTGTTCTCATCGATTCTGGTGGGGTGGTAGCTCAGCTGGTTAGAGCAGCGGACTCATAATCCGTCGGCCGTGGGTTCAAGTCCCACCCACCCCACATGGTCTCCGCCCGCTGACAGCGGCGCTTCCCCCGGGCTGCTGTTGGAGTTTCGAGGCTGCCGGTGGCGGGTCCGGCTCGCGGCCTCCGCCGTACCCGCCTTCCCGTCCGAATGCCTTCGGCCAGGTGGAGCGGACGGGGCCCGGTGCTCCGGGAGGAAGGAGAGCGAGGGTGCTGCAGTAGGAGTGGAGGGAGTCGAACCCTCACGCCGCGAAGGGCACCGGGACTTGAATCCGGCGCGTCTGCCAGTTCCGCCACACTCCCGTATCCACAGCTGGACACATGGTACCTCGACCGAGGAGTACGAGCCGGAAAAGAATTCTTGGTCCTCATGCGCCCTTGACGCGCTGCGTGACGGTTCGCTGCGCCAGCTGTGCAAGATGAGCGGCTTGCAGGTCGCTGAATCTGTCGAACAAACGTGCAGCGGAACGGCAGGTGACGGCTGTCCGGCATGCCGGACAGGTCTTGGAGTGGAGTATGTACGTGTCGGCGGCGCTCATGTAACGCTCGAATAAATCATTCACCATGATCACATGATCTCCCGCATGGAGCGGTGCTCTCTCCCCTGGAGTCGCCAGCGATGGCCGAATCCTGACCCCTGGATGCGGAAGCGGAGTGCCAGGTGAACACCTGCTCATGGCCCATCTGACGGCTTTGGCCCATAGTGGAGCGGATGTAGTTGTTGATCACCCCAATCACCCCGAATGGACCGCTCTGTTGACAAGCACCCGCAGCGAAATGAGTCCTGCCCCTGGCACGGCACGTGTGCCGGGGAGGTTGTGGACCGTGCGCCTGACCGGCTCCGGCGACCGCACCGCCGCGGTCACGTGTTCCACTGCCGGGTGCCGGATGCCGCCGCGCTCGAAGGACCTGGCGTCGCTGCGCGCCTTCGCCGCCGGGCACGCCGCCGCCCACGCCAAGGCCGCCACCCTGCGGCCCCACGCCGCCTGCCACTGCCGCGCCGAGGGCTGCGCCGCTCATGAGGACACCCAGGTGTCCTGCGCCGGCGCCGCGGTGCTGGTCCTGCGTCACGATGCGGCTTTCGGCCGGGTGTGGAGCGTGGAGGAGATCTGTGCTGCCTGCGCCGCGCTGATCCCGCACGCCCGGGTCATCGCCCGTGCCGCCGCCCCGCGGCCCGGCACCACCCGGCCTTCCACGCCGGCGGTTCCGGCACCCGCACGTTCCGCCGTTGCGCCCGGCCAAGGGGCCTGCGGAGCGAGCGGGCAGGGTGTCGGCGGCCGGCGGGGTCTCCCGCTCGCGGCTGTCTCGCCCCGGATCGGCAACCAGGTACGTGCCACGATCACCAGCCCTCCTGCGCCAGGCCCTGAGCCGGCACCGAGGCTACCGAGCGTGACTGCCGTGAGGAACCGGGTCGGCCGTACGGGGCAACTCCACGGGCCGCCTCCACCCGCAACCCACCACGCCCCCGCCCTCACGGCGTGACGCTCCCCTCCGGTGAGGTGTGGGGAGGGAGAGTCGTGGCTGGCGCGTGTGCGCGGTGGCGTGAACGGCGTGATGGTGGAGGGATGGCAGTGTTGATCGTGGTGGGTGAGCCGGCCGGGGCGGGCGGTCGGCGGGTGAGTGTGATGCGCCGGGGCCGTGAGGAGTCGTTGGGGACGGCGTTCTCCGATCACGATGTGATCGTCTTCCTGCAGGCGGCGGGCCTGAGTGATCCGGAGGAGGTCTTGGACGACCCGCGCTGGGTCCAGTGGTGTGGGGGCCGGGCCTGGAATCCGCCGACGGGCGACGGGTGAGGAATGCGGGGTGGGGGCTCTGGGCGAGGCGTGGTCCAGAGCCCCCGCCGGGGGCCGCGTCTCCATGGGACAGGGGTGCACTTCACGCGTCCGTTGTCTTCAACGACGGCACGGGCTGTGGCGTCACGCGTGCCGGCCCGCCGTTTCGCCGACGGGACGCGGTCGTGGCGGCCGGCTGCTGCTGGTGGGGTCAGGGCAAGAGAGCGGGCGGGAGCCAGGGGGCTGCGGCCTTGAGCAGGCCGGGGGTCCGGTACAGGCGGGGGTTCAGGCCGGTCAGGTGGAGGCTCACGCGGGCGGTGTGGACCTGGCGGGTGAGCCGGTTCAGCGCGCGCAGCCCCGTGCCGTCGCAGAAGGTGAGGCCGGCAGAGAGTCCGAGGGTGTCCGGCCAGTGCCGTGGCGGTGGCCCGGTGGACCAGCGGGGCGGTGGCGAGGTCGAGTTCTCCGGCCAGGCCAAGCAGGACGGTGTCGCGGTACCACAGGGTGTGGGTCTGGAGCAGTTCGTCCGCTTGCATGGCCGCCTCCGGCTTTCGAGTGGGCCAGACCGGCTCTTCTTCGTCTTCTTCCCCGGTATCGGGGCGGGGGAGTGGGTCAGGCCGCGGTGAGGTCGGCCCAGTGGTCGATGAGCCCGTCGATGTCGGTGCCGGTGTGCTCGGCGAGGGCGGTGACGATGGTGGCGCCGCGGCCGTGTTCGTCGTCGGGGCGGGTGGCGGCCCAGCCGGCGGTGGTTTGGGGGCCGCCGTCGCTGACGTGGACCCGCACGTGGCCGGTGTCGTCCGCCGTGGCGTGCAGGTGGAGGACGACGGGCGGCAGGGCGTGGGTGACGGCGTTGGTGACCAGTTCGGAGATGACCAGCAGCAGGTCGTAGACCTGGTCCTCATCCAGTCCCCAGGCTTCCAGAATGGGCTGGGCGGCGTGGCGGGCGGTGGCCGGGGCCAGCGGCCCGTGCTCCAGCGACAGGCCGAACACGCGCTCACCCGCCGGGGCGGCCTGCGGCGCGGGGCGCGGCTGCCGGCTGCGGGAGATCGTGGTGGTCGTCATCGGGATCACTGCCTGTCCGGAAAGGGGGGCCGGAATGCTTTTCTGCTGCTTCCAGCACGCTCCCGTGGAGCACGGAAACCCTGAGCAGTCAATACCCAAAACCGGAGAAATTGGGCATCGGGTAGAGCTCGGGCGGAGAACGCGATCCTCATGGCCGGGGTGTTCTGCGGGAGGGCTTGGCTGGTCGAGCCGGTGGAGCTGTGTCCCGGACGCGTCGGACGGCGAGGTGCTCGTTACGTGGCGGTGGTGTGGGGGGTGCCGGGGGCGGCTGGTGGCGGGTGGAGGAGCTGGCGGGCGCGGCGGGTGCTGAGGCCGAGGCGGCGGAGACATTCGGGGTGGCCAAGGCCGAGGTGGTGGGTGAAGAAGGCCAGTTCGTGCCGCAGCACAGAAGGATCCCAGTGCTGGGAGCGTCCGGGTATGCGGGTGCCGCTGGGGGTGGTGGCGGGGTCGTCGATGCTGTGTTCGTCCCAGGCCAGGGCAGGGTCCCAGGCTTTCGCCGCGGCGCGTCGCCGGGCCTGGGCGGAGGGTCCCGGCCGGTGGGCGAGGCGGTCCCAGGCGGTGAGGATCGCGCCGCGGACCGCGGGCGTGCTGGTGCCGGTTCTCGCGAAATCGGTGAGCGATTTCGCCGTGGTGGCGCCGGCCTGGGCGATGGCGGGCAGGGTCCAGCCTGCGGCGCACAGGCCGCGCAGGCGCCGCAGGAGACCGGTCTCCGTGACGTGGGTACGGCGCGGGAAGGCCGGCGGGGGCAGTTCGCGCACGGCCAGAACCCGTCGCGCGATGTTCGTATTGATCCCGCGCTGAGCGTCACGTTCGTGGTCGATCAGGGCGGAGGCGAGGGTGCTGGCGTTGACCCCGGCAACTTGGGCGATGAAAGCCGTACTGGCCCGGTCGTAGTGCACTTGCAGGGCGCGGATGTGGTCGGCGACTGGCTGGGCGTCCACGGTGTCGCCGCGGCGGGTGGCGCGTCCGGGCAGCGGGGTGCGGGTGCCGAGGGCGAGCAGCCGGTTTGCGGCCGCGGCTTGGATCCGGCGGGGCCGGCCCGTGTCCACGTCGTGGAGGGCGGCCGCGAGCGTGGTCAGCGATATGCCGGCCGCGCGGGCCAGAGCGGCT
>NZ_JBHWAQ010000098.1:0-5790 GCF_042743475.1 Streptomyces sp. NPDC059534 | reverse complement strand
CTGATGTCCCTGTTCAGCGAGGTGTCCTCCGCCCTGCTGGTGCCGACACAGCAACTGTCGCCAGTTCGCATCCGATGCAATTGGCGGCGCTTGGAACATCGGTACAGCCGTTGGCGCTGAGATTGATCATGGTCGGCTAGCACAGTGATCGTCCCCGGAGTAGGGATTCGCTGAAGGATCGTCGCTCTTGGGCGGTGGCTGGCTACGGTCCAGCTCATGCCAGTGGAGTTCTTAACTGATGATCAGGCGGAGGCGTACGGGAAGTTCGCCGAGGAGCCGACGAGGCCGGAGCTGGAGCGGTTCTTCTTCCTGGATGACGTCGACAGGGACCTGATCGCGTTGCGGCGTACGCAGCATCATCAGCTGGGCTTCGCGCTCCAGATGTGCACGGTCCGGTACGTGGAGCTGTTCCTGGAGGACCCCCTCGCGGTGCCGTGGCCGGTGGTCGAGCACTTGGCCGCGCAGCTGGGCGTCGAGGATCCGTCGTGCGTGAAGCGGTACACCGAGCGACTGAAGACGGCGTACGAGCATGCGTGGGAGATCCGGGACGCCTACGGCTACCGCCCGTACGACGACCGGGAGTGGGGCCGGAGGTTCCGTACGTTCCTGCACGGCCGGGCGTGGACGCACGCGGAGGGGCCGGTGGCGCTGTTCAACCAGGCGGTGGGCTGGCTGCGGCGGAACCGGCTGCTGCTGCCGGGTGTCTCGGTGCTGGCCCGGCAGGTCTCCGAGGTTCGCACAATCGCGGAGAGGCGGCTGCACGCCACCGTCGCGGGGGCGGCTCGCCGTGCGGATCCGGCGCTGCCTGCGGATCTGGTGGCCACCTTGGCGGTGCCGGTGGGCGGCCGGTACTCGGAGCTGGAGCGGCTGCGCCGGCCGCCGACGCGGACGACGGGCACGGCGTTCGCGCGGTCGCTGGAGCGGATCGATGAGATCGGCGCGTTCCAGCTGGGCCGGTTGAAGCTGTCGCAGATCCCGCCGAACCGGCTCTCGGCGCTGGCCCGGTACGGGCTGGGGTCGAAGGCCGCGAGTCTGGAGCGGGCGGCGGAGCCCAAGCGCGCGGCGATGCTCACCGCGGTGATGCGCCACCTGGAGGCGAAGGTGATCGACGAGGCGCTGGACCTGTTCTCGGTGCTGATGGCCACAAGGCTGATCAGCACCGCGAAGCGGGCCACGGACAAGGAGCGTCTCTCGACGCTGCCGCAGCTGGAGAAGGCGTCGCGGACTGTGGCGCGGGCGGCGAAGGTTCTGTTCGAGGAGTTGGAGCTGGTCGAGGCGCACGGTACGGATCTGGACGCGGCGGCACTGTGGCGGGCGGTGGAGGAGGTCGCGCCGCGGGCGGTGGTGATGAGCGCGGCCGCGATGGTGGTGTCGCTGGTACCGGAGGACGAGGACTCGGCGGCGGTCGCGATGCGGGCGGCGCTGGCGACCCGGTACAACACGGTGCGGCCGTTCCTGTCGCTGCTGGGCGAGTCGAAGGCGCTGGACGCGGCGAGCGGCGGAGCCCGCGTCCTGGCCGGGGTGAAGCGGTTGCCCGCGCTGGCGCGGCGGCGGGTGAAGGACAAGCCGCTGCTGCCGCGCGAGGTCGACGACAAGCTGGTGCCGGCCGCGTGGCGCAAGGCGGTGTACGCGAACTCGGATCTGCCGGCGGGGGCGGTGGACCGGGACGCGTATGTGGTGTGCGTGCTGGAGCAGCTGCACCGCGCGCTCCAGCGCCGGGACGTGTTCGCCTCTCCTTCGCACCGCTGGTCGGACCCGCGGGCCCGGCTGCTGGACGGCACCGAGTGGGAGGCGGTACGGGAGGAGGTCCTGGCGGGGCTGAGCCTGGACATGCCCGTCGAGGAGCGCCTGGCCGCGCTGGTGAGCGCGCTGGACGCGGCGTGGAAGCAGATGGCGGAGCGGCTGGAGAGCGCCGGGCAGGACACGAGGGTCACCATCGAGGTCCCGCCGGGCGGTCGGGCGAAGCTGAACGTGTCGAAGCTCGGCGCGCTGGGTGAGCCGAAGTCCCTGGCCTGGCTGCGGGGTCGGGTGGAGAGGATGCTCCCGAAGATCGACCTGCCGGAACTCCTCTTCGAGGTGCACGGCTGGACCGGGTTCCTGGACGCCTTCGTGCACCTGGCCGACGGCACGACGACCCGCATGAAGGACCTGACCACCTCGCTGGTGGCGCTCCTGGTCTCGGAGGCGTGCAACATCGGCATGACCCCGGTCGTCAACCCCGCCCATGAGGCGCTGACCCGGGCCCGGCTGGTGCACGTCGACCAGTTCTATCTGCGGGCCGACACCATCGCCGTGGCGAACGCCGCGCTGATCGAGGCACAGGGGCGGGTGCCGATCGTGCGGTACTGGGGCGACGGCCTGCTGGCCTCCGTCGACGGGCTGCGGTTCGTCGTACCCGTCCGCACCATCAACGCCGCCCCCTCCCCGAAGTACTTCGGGTTCAAGCGCGGCATCACCTGGCTCAACGCCGTCAACGACCAGGTCGCCGGGATCGGGCAGATGGTCGTGCCGGGAACCCCACGCGACTCCCTGCACATCCTCGATGCCCTGCTGAACCTGGACGGCGGGGTGAAGCCGGAGATGGTGGCCACCGACAACGCCTCGTACTCCGACATCGTCTTCGGCATCTTCAAGATCCTGGGCTACAACTTCAGCCCCCGGTTCAAGGACCTGGACGACCAGCGGTTCTGGCGCGCGTCCATGCCAGGGGTCGAGGCCGGTACGTACGGGCCGCTGGGGCCGCTGGCCCGTAACCGGGTCAACCTGAACAAGGTGGTCACGCACTGGCCGGACATGCTCCGGGTCGCCGGCTCCCTGGTCACCAACCAGGTCCGCGCCTACGACCTGCTGCGGATGTTCGGCCGGGAAGGACACCCGACCCCACTGGGACAGGCGTTCGCCGAGTACGGCCGGATCGCCAAGACCGAACACCTGCTCCGTGTCGTCGACCCGGTCGACGACACCTACCGCCGGCAGATGAACCGGCAGCTCACCGTCCAGGAGTCGAGACACAAGCTCGCCCACGACGTGTGCCACGGCAAGCGCGGCACCATCCACCAGGTGTACCGGGACGGGATGGAGGACCAGCTCGGCTCGCTCGGCCTGGTCCTGAACGCCGTGGTCCTGTGGACCACCCGGTACATCGACGCCTCCGTCGCCCAACTGCGTGCGGAGGGCTACGAGATCCGTGAGGAGGACATGGCCCGGCTGTCCCCGCTCAAGCACAAGAACCTCAACGTCCTGGGCCGCTACAGCTTCACGGCCTCCACCCCGGACGGCGGCGGTCTGCGGCCGCTGCGGGATCCGGACGCGGTCGAACTCGACGACGAGGAGGAATGAGTGTGCGGCCAGATGCGCCAGCACCCCAGCCGTGGCCGGTCAGCCTTCGAGTTCGTGGCGGAGGCGTCGGGACGAGCTGAACGTGGAGAGGTTGAGGATGTCGGGCGCCTCGGCGAGGCCGGGGTCGCCGTTCTGACGGCTGTGCCGATTGCGCCCAGGGCTGGTTCCCCACCGAGGACGCTACGCCTTCACTCTTAACCTGCCCGCCCACGGACTGAGGCCCCTTCGCACCGAGGCTACCGCCGAAGGCGATCAACAGGGCTGACAGCGGCTCGGGACTGACGGGCCGAGGCCCCGGCGGGAGTGGGGCGACGCCGGCGGCGCAACTCCACCCCCCTCCATCGCGGCTCAGGACTCGGAGCCGTCGTCACCCTCGTCGGAGTAGAACTCCACCAGATGGCTCTCGAACTCGTCTTCCGCAGGCAGCTCCCCATCCGGGGTCACCGTGTCGACAAGATCGGGAAGTTCCTGCGCGAACTGCTCAGCGTACTCCTGCACACTCACCCCGGCCGCCTGCGCTGCCTCGGCCAAAGCCCCCTCGGGCATGGCCCTCAGCAGCTGCTCGCCGGTAAGCGGAATGTTGGCCACGCTGGGGCTGATCCACGTACCCACCTGCTCGGCGTAGCCCTGATCCGCCAGGTACACGAGGAGCACCCCCAGCTTCTCGCGGGGCGCCAGCTCAGTTGCTTCCGTCATCGCTCGCTCTCCCCCTTGGCAGAAGCCGCAGCACCGAGCCCCCGAAGGGCCTTCTCCAGTTCGGCAGTCTTCAGTGTCCTCGGCGCTACCGAAGTCTGGCCACCCGAGGTCCCGAGAATAGGGGACACGATTGCATTCGCGTTCCTGCTGAAGAGGACGCTAAGGAGGCCGTTCACGAGGTTTGTGGCAGTTCCGCCGTTGCCAAGGATGCCAGTCACAATGTTCCCAACGCTGTTGCCAAAGATCTGCGTCAGGGGAGTCGAGGAATCCGGAGCATTCGACGTTACTTCGATCTGAAATGAGAAGGGAGCCGACGGCTGTTGGGACGTCCGAGGATCCGGCGGCTGTTTGGGTGGGTACTCCATGCTTTCTCCCTAGAGAGTACTTTTGCGGTGATCACCGCAAAAGGGAGCCTATGGGCGGATTCACCTCAGGGGATGGCAACACGGCTGACCTCAGGGCACTCCCTTGACTTTGGCGGTTCCTCTCACAAATGAACATCTGCGACAGCCCCGGAAGCGATCACGTTTCCGCAGGTCGCCGTTCGCAAAAGTCCTCTCGAAACCGGCATGTTGTGCGAGGCGGTTCTGAGAGACTCCCGGCATGGATTTGACGCCCGATCAGGCTGCATTTGCGGTAGAACGTCACGACTGCCCGAACTGCGATGCGCCCGCCGGCAGCGCCTGCCGCACCCGCGGCGGGAAGACCGCCGCGAAGTACCACACCCCCCGCTTCGTCCTCGTGCCCGCGCTCCGCGAGGAACTGGAGATCCCCGGTGCCCGCCGACCGGCACCCCGGCCGCGCGTGGAAGCAGGGCCCCGCGCTCGCGGTGGTGCCCGCACCCCGCACCGAGCGGCCGGTGAGGATCGGGTACGCCAGGACGTCGACCGCGCGGCAGGAGCTGGCGGGCCAGCTCGAAGCCCTCCACCGCGCGGAGTGCCACAAGGTCTTCAAGGAGCAGATCAGCACCCGCATCAAGGTGCGGCCCGAGCTGGAGGCGGCACTCGCCCTGGCCCGGCAGTTCAAGGAGGCCGCCCCGGAGACGCCGGTCATCTTCACCGTCCACGAACTGAAGCGTCTGGCCAGGAACGCGGCCGAGCTGATGACGCTGTCCGCCGAGCTCCAGGGCGCCGGCATCCAACTCGAACTCCTCACCGGCCCGCTCACTGGGATCTACGACCCCAACGGCATGGGCGCCATGTTCTTCGCCGTCCTCGCCGTCGCCGGGCAGATCGAGCGCAACTACATCCGGGAGAAGACCCTCGACGGCCAGGTCACCGCGGCGGCCAAGGGCAACCACGGCGGACGGCCGAAGGTCATCGACGACGACATGCTCACCTTCGCCGTCGCGCTGAAGAACAAGGGCGTCCCCGTCCCGGAGGTCGCGAAGAAGCTGGTCATCAAGACCGGGAAGAACGCGGGCAAGAACCCCTCGGTAGCCTCGGTCTACCGGGCGCTCGCCGAAGCCGAGCAGGCCGCCGCAGCGGACGACGGCCTGCCGCTGCGGCCCAAGCCGGTCCGCATCCGCCGGCCCGGGGACGCGCTCACCCCCGAGGAAATCGACCTCCGCGAACGCCTCCAGGCCCAGCCCCACCCGAACGCGGAGACCCGCAGCTAGTACTCCAGCAGGATTTTGCTGTCTGACCTGCGGGTTTCGCTGGACGGCTGGAGTGTAGCGGGGCTTCGATCGTGCGGGGGCGGTCTCACGGAGACCGCCCCTCGATCGTGTGACAACGCCGCAGATAGTGACAGCGG
>NZ_JBHWAQ010000097.1:0-5803 GCF_042743475.1 Streptomyces sp. NPDC059534 | reverse complement strand
ACCTCACGCGGAACCGTCAGCACCACCTTGCCCACATGACGCGCCTGACTCACATACCGGAACGCCTCCGGCGCCCGCCGCACATCCCACGTCGTCACCGGCAGCGGCGCGAGGACGCCCGCTTCGAAGAGGCGCATGATCTCCGCCAGCATGGTCTCGATGCGTGCGGCGTCGAGGCTGGGGAGGTCGAACGCCTGGTAGGCGACGCCGGGGTAGGCGGCCGCGACCTCGTCCGCGTCACGGATGTCGGTCTTGCCCATCTCGATGAAACGACCGCCGCCACCCAGCGCCCGCAGCGACGCGTCCACGAACTCACCCGCGAGCGAGTCGAGCACCACGTCCACGCCGCGGCCACCGGTGGCCTCCAGCACCCGCTGCTCGAACTCCAGGTCACGCGAGGAGGCGATGTGCTCCGCGTCCAGACCCTGGCCCCGCAGCACCTCCCACTTGCCACGGCTCGCCGTTCCGAAGACCTCCGCACCCAGGTGCCGGGCCAGCTGCACCGCGGCCATGCCCACACCACCCGTCGCGGCATGCACCAGCACCGACTCGCCCGACCGCAGATCCGCCAGCTCCACCAGCCCGTAGTACGCCGTGAGGAACACGGCCGGGACGGCCGCGGCCTGCGCGAAGGACCAGCCCTCCGGCATCCGCACCACCGTGCGCCGGTCGGCGACCGCGACGGGGCCGTAGGCGTCGGGAATCATGCCGAGGACGCGGTCGCCGACGGCGAGCCCGGTGACACCCGGGCCCACTTCGAGGACCACACCGGCGGCCTCGCCGCCCAGTCCGGTCAGACCGGGCACCAGGCCGAGGGCGACGACGACGTCACGGAAGTTCAGGCCCGCGGCACGGATGCCGATCCGGACCTCGCCCGCCTCCAGCGGGCGCAGCGCCTCCGCACGGGGCTCCAGCGTGAGCCCGTCCAGGGTGCCGTCGCCGGTCGCCTCAAGGCGCCAGGCCGGCTCGCCCGCCGGCGCCACCAGGACGCCGTCCTCGGCCGCACGCGCCAGGCGCGGGACCAGGAGCCGACCGTCGCGGACGGCCGCCTGGGGCTCGTCCGTGGCCAGCAGGGAGACCAGGGCTCCGGCGAGGCCGTCCAGGCCGTCGCGCTCGTCGAGGTCGACGAGGACGAACCGGTCGGGGTTCTCCGACTGCGCCGAGCGCACCAGACCCCACACCGCGGCCTGCGCCGGATCCACCGGCTCGGCCGGACCCGTCCGCACAGCACCGCGCGTCACCACCACCAGCCGGGCACCCGCGAAGGCGTCCTCGGCCAGCCACTCCTGCACCACGGCCAGCGTCTCCGCGGCCGTCGCGCCCACCGAGCCGCCCCGGCCCGCGGCGATCACCGCCACCTCGGGGGCTTCGCCGGTGAGGGCGGCCCCGGGGTACGCGGCCACCGTGGCACCGAGGCCGGCGAGGGCGGCCGGCAGCGGGTCGAGGCCCGCGCCCACGGCCCAACGGCCGCTCGTGCGGGAGGAGTCCGTCTCCTCCGCACGCTTCCACTCCACCGTGTGCAGATGGCGGCGGGCCGCCGTCGTCCGCCGCGGCGTCCCGGTCAGGTCGCGCAGCGCGAGGCCGTCCACCGTGGCCACGGGCGCTCCCGTGGCGTCGGCCGCCAGCAGGGCCACCTCGTCCTCCCCGGTACGCCGCAGCCGCAGCCGCAGCAGGGAGGCACCGGAGGCGTGCAGTCGCACACCGGTCCAGGCGAAGGGCAGCTTGACGGCGTGCCCGCCGTCGGGCCGGGCGAACCAGTCGCCGGCGAGGAGGGCGTGCAGGGCGGAGTCCAGCAGCGCCGGGTGCAGACCGAACCGGTCGGCCTGGCCGCGGGCCGTCTCGGGCAGCGCCGCTTCGGCGAAGAGGTCGTCGCCCCGCTGCCACACGGCGCCGAGGCCCCGGAAGACCGGGCCGTAGCCGTAGCCGGCGTCGGCGAGCCGCTCGTACAGGCCCTCGACGGGCACCCGGCGGGCGCCGGCCGGCGGCCACGCCATCAGGTCACCGGCGTCCGCGTCGGCCCCCGCGGGGTGCGCGGGCTCGTCGGCGAGGACGCCGACGGCGTGCCGGGTCCACTCCTGGCCGAGGCCGTCGGCCTGGTCGGGGCAGGAGGAGACGGTGATCTGCCGGTGGCCGCGCTCGTCGGGCTCGTCGACCCACAGCTGGAGGCGGACCCCCTCGCCCGCGGGCAGGACCAGCGGCTCGTGGAGGGTCAGTTCGGCCACGACGGTGCAGCCGACCTGGTCCGCGGCGCGGACCGCCATCTCGGCGAAGGCGGTGCCCGGCAGGAGGACCGTGCCGCCGACGGCGTGGTCGGCCAGCCACGGGTGGGTCTTCGGGGACACCCGCCCGGTGAAGAGCCAGCGGTCGCCGCCGGCGACCGGCACCGCGGCGCCGAGCAGCCCGTGGCCGGTGCCGTCGAGACCGGCGCCGGTGACGTCGACCGCGTCCTCGGCGTGCTGCTCCAGCCAGTAGCGCTGGTGCTGGAAGGCGTAGGTCGGCAGCGGGATCCGGCGGCCGCCGGCCCCGGCGTGCGCCGCGTTCCAGTCGACCGCGACACCGGCCGCGTACGCCTCGGCGAGGCTGGTCAGGACGCGGGTCCAGCCGCCGTTGCCGCGCCGGAGCGTGGTGAGCACCGCCGCGTCGGCGGAGGCGTCCTCCACCGTCTGGGCGACGCCGACGGTGGCCACGGCGTGCGGGCTGACCTCGACGAAGGCGTCGTGCCCGGCGGTCAGCGCGGTGCGGACGGCGGTCTCGAAGCGGACCTGGCGGCGCAGGTTGCGGTACCAGTAGCCGGCGTCGGTGTCCGTGACGGTCCCGGGCTCTCCGGTGACCGTGGAGAACAGCGGGACACGGCCGGGACGCGGGGCGATGCCGGCGAGGAGTGCGGCGAGTTCGTCCTCGATGCGCTCCACGTGGTGCGAGTGGGAGGCGTAGTCCACCGGGATCCGGCGGGCCCCGACCTCGTCCCGCTCGCAGGCGGCGAGGAAGCCGTCGAGGGCCTCGGCGTCACCGCTGACGATGACCAGGGAGGGGCCGTTCACGGCGGCGATCTCCAGCTGTCCGGCCCACTCCGCGAGCAGCGGGCGGACGGACGCCTCCGGCAGGGGTACGGAGACCATGCCGCCGCGCCCGGACAGGGCGGTCAGCGCGCGGGCCCGGAGGGCGACGACGGCGGCCGCGTCCTCCAGGGTGAGGACGCCGGCGACGTGCGCGGCGGCGATCTCGCCCTGCGAGTGGCCGATCACGGCGGTGGGGGTGACGCCCGCGGACTCCCAGAGCCGGGCGAGGGCCACCATCATGGCGAACGACACCGGCTGCACGACGTCGACCCGGTCGAGCCGGTTGTCCTCGGGCGCGGCCCGCAGGACCTCGGTCAGGGACCAGTCGACGTGCGGGGCGAGCGCGGCCTCGCAGTCGGCGATCGCCGCCGCGAAGACGGGCGAGGAGTCGAGCAGTTCGGCTCCCATGCCGGCCCACTGCGCACCCTGGCCGGGGAAGACGAACACCGGGCGGTTGCGGTGGCGGCCGCCGGTGCCCCGGACCACGTGCGGGGCCTCGGCGCCCTCGGCGAGCGCCGTCAGACCGGCCAGCAGCTCGTCGGCGGAGGAGCCTACGACCACCGCGCGGTGGTCGAAGACGGTCCGGCCGGCGAGGGAGACGGCGGCGTCGGTCGGGTCGGTGCCGGGGAGCACGGCGGCGAGCCGCGCGGCCTGGCCGGCGAGCGCGTCGGCGCCCCGGCCCGAGACGGGCCAGGCGACGGCGGGCAGCGTCCGGTCGGCCGGCTCGGCCGGGACCTCCGGTGCGGCTTCCGGCAGGCGTTCGAGGATGACGTGGGCGTTGGTGCCGCTGATGCCGAAGGACGACACGGCGGCCCGGCGCGGCCGGTCCGTCTCGGGCCACTTCTGCGCCTCGGCGAGCGGGGACACCGTCCCGCCGGACCAGTCGACGTGCGGCGACCGCTCGTCGAGGTGCAGTGTCGCGGGCAGCATGCCCTGGTCCATCGCCATGACCATCTTGATGACGCCGGCGACACCGGCGGCGGCCTGCGTGTGCCCGATGTTCGACTTCACCGAGCCGAGCCACAGCGGCTGCTCCGGGGAGTGCCCGGTGCCGTAGGTCGCGAGGAGGGCCTCGGCCTCGATCGGGTCGCCGAGCGCCGTGCCGGTGCCGTGCGCCTCGACGGCGTCGACCGCGTCGGGCGAGAGACCCGCACCCGACAGAGCCTGGCGGATGACCCGCTCCTGCGCCGGACCGTTGGGCGCGGTCAGACCGTTGCTCGCACCGTCCTGGTTGACGGCACTGCCCCGGACCACGGCCAGCACCCGGTGCCCGTTGCGCCGGGCGTCCGACAGCCGCTCCAGGAGCAGCATGCCCACACCCTCGCCCCAGCCGGTGCCGTCGGCGGCGGCCGAGAAGGGCTTGCAGCGCCCGTCGGAGGCCAGGCCGTTCTGACGGCTGAACTCCACGAAGGCACCCGGCCGGGACATCAGCGTCACACCGCCGGCCAGGGCGAGCGAGCACTCGCCGCGGCGCAGCGCCTGCACGGCGAGGTGCAGGGCGACCAGCGACGACGAGCAGGCGGTGTCGACGGACAGCGCGGGCCCGTTGAAGCCGAAGGAGTACGAGATGCGGCCCGAGGCCACGCTCGTCTGCGTACCGGTGAGGAGGTGTCCGTCGGTGCCGCCGACCGGCTGGTCGAGGCGCGGCCCGTAGTCGCTGGCGAGGACGCCGACGAAGACGCCGGTGTCGGAGCCGCGCAGGGCGGCCGGGTCGATCCCGGCCCGCTCGACGGTCTCCCAGCTGGTCTCCAGGAGCAGCCGCTGCTGCGGGTCCATGGCCAGCGCCTCGCGGCGGCTGATGCCGAAGAAGCCCGCGTCGAAGGCGCTGATGTCCTCCAGGAAGCCGCCGCGCCGGACGTACGTGGTGCCGGAGCCCTCCGCGCCGAAGAGCGTGTCGAGGTCCCAGCCGCGGTTGGTCGGGAAGTCGCCGAGGGTGTCCACCTCGTCCATGACGAGGTGCCAGAGGTCCTCGGGCGAGGCGACGCCGCCGGGGTAGCGGCAGCCCATCGCGACGATCGCCACGGCGTCGTCGTCGGACACCGGGACCGCGGGGGTCTGCGGGGCCACCGGTGCGACGGCGGTGTCGTGCGCGGCGCCGGCCAGCTTCTCGTACAGGTGGCGGCCCAGCTCCAGCGGTGTCGGGAAGTCGAAGACGACGGTCGTCGGCAGCCGCAGTTCGGTGGCGCCGGCCAGCCGGTTGCGGAGCTCGACGGACGTCAGCGAGTCGAATCCGAGGTCGTTGAAGGGGAGTTCGACGTCGACGGCGGTGTCCGGTCCGTAGCCGAGCACGGCCGCGACCTGGGCGCAGACGGTGTCGACGACGGCCTGCCGTGCGGCGTCCCCGGTGAGGGTCGCCAGGCGTGCGGCCAGGCCGCCTTCCCCCGCGCCGTTCGCGGCGACCGCGGTCGCCACCCGGCGCTGGGCGCGGACGAGGCCGCGCAGGGGGGCGGCGAGACCCGCGCCCTGGGCGCTGCGGGCCCGCAGCGCGGCGAGGTCCCAGTGGGAGGCCACGACGGCGGGCTCGGCGCCGCGCAGTGCGGCGTCGAAGAGCGCCAGGCCCTCCTCCGCCTCCAGCGCCACGGTGCCGGCGGCGCCGGCGAGGCGGGCCCGGTCGGCCACGGAGAGGCCCGCGGTCATGGCGGACTCGGGGGCCCAGAGGCCCCAGGCGACGGAGACGGCGGGCAGTCCGCGTCCCTGTCGCTGCCAGGCCAGCGCGTCCAACGCGGCGTTCGCGGCAGCGTAGT
>NZ_JBHWAQ010000096.1:0-5970 GCF_042743475.1 Streptomyces sp. NPDC059534 | reverse complement strand
GCCAGCCTCGTTTCCGACCGCAACACCACCGGCTGACACAAACCCCCAGCTCAGACCCCCACGTCTCCAACGCAATCACGCACCAGCTCGTTAGGGGAATGCCCACACTGCCTATTGATCCGAAACGCTTGGGGTTCGAGGCCGCTGCAGTGGTGTGAGCGATCTGGTGGGGGACGGGCGGCATCTGTCGCCGTCGGGGCAGCGTTGCGGCTGCGGTCAGTGGCCGTGCTGGTGAAGGGCCGTGACCGCGCAGAGGTTGCGGCGGTGTTCAGGGTCCTGGCCGGCGATCCGCGCGAAGGCGAAGGCCGAGGGCGGAGAGGCTCTGTTCGCCGACCAGGTCGGCATCCGCTCCGACCAGGTCAGCGGCCGCACCTGGGGCGAGCGAGGCCGCACCCCGATCGTCCGGCGGACCGGGAACCTGATCTCCGTGAACACGATGTCGGCGATCGGCACGAAGGGCCGCAAGCCCTTCATGGTGTTCACCGGGAGCTTCGACGCAAGCGTGGTGTGCCGGTTCCTTGAGCGCTTCGCCGACCACTCCGACCGCAAGATCCACCTCGTGGTGGACCGGCACTCAACCCACCGGTCCCGCACGGTCCGCGACTGGCTGGTCGATCACGCCGACCGGATCGAGCCGCACTTCCCGCCGTCGTACTCGCCCGAGCTGAACCCTGACGAATTCGTCAACGCCGAACTCAAACGGAGCCTCCCAAACAGTGGCAAAGCACGTACCCAGACCCAACTCGCCAGCGAAACCCGGCGGTTCTCCCACTGCCGTCGGCGTCAGCCCCACGTCGTCCGCAGCTATCTCCACGGCCCACATGTCCGCTACATCCTTGAAGAGAACCCTTTTGGGCTTCTGGTCCATACGGATAGTGTTCGGCTGACTCCGGGCCTGCCGTCCGAACGACAGCTGCGCATCCGGCCGCCGGACGCTCGTGTGAAGGAGACCCACGTTGTCGCACCTCGGTCTTGCCCGCCCGCTCTCCCTGGCCATGGTGGCGGCGCTCGCGCTCGGCGCCTGCGGCCCGAAGTCGAGCGGCACGGAGGGAAAACCGGCCAAGTACGGCCCGGTCGTCGTCGACGGGATCGTGGACCTTCCGGCGCTGCAGCACCTGGTTGACACCGAACAGGCGCGCTCGCATGAGCAGCAGGAAGTCGAGCTCGCCAGGCTCGACGACATCCTCGAGCGGAAGCTCTGGACCGATTCGGGCTTGGAATCGGCGCTCGGCGGACCCGCGGCCGCCGACGCCGCGTTCGCCGCGCACGGCAAGGCCCTCACCAACAAGGCGCGGGCGATCGGCGAGCAGCCGATCGTGATAACGCCGGCGGCTTACGTCGCGAATTCTTCGGGTCCGACCATCGGGCAGGGCCTGTTCGGCGGCATCCTCGTCGCCACCCTCGGCGCCGACGGCATCGTGTCCGCCTCGAACGACCTCAAGGACGGTGAGCACGCTTCCGCGGACCCGACCAGGGAGGCCAAGGTCTCGGGCTCACTCGAGCACATGGATCTGGCCATAGACGCCACGCACGAGTCGGGTGGCGTGACCACCAAGCTGGCCGTGAAGGTCGGGGTCAGCCCGTGCCCCGACGCGAGCGGTCGCTTCGAGGCGAGCGCCAAGGTCGACATCGCCGTGACGAAAACAGGTGGTAGCACCGGCCAGAAGGGCACCCTGGATATCGCGATCACCGGCCAGGTCGATGACGACGCCAAGCTGGAGTCCACCGACGCCGAGTACCGCATGCAGTGGGCCGACTTCGCGAACAGCAAGGGCAGTTTCGTGGATGTCTCCGGCGCGATCGGCGGCGCGAAGGCGCGATCCGCGACCCTCGACCGCAGCGGCGGCAAGCAGAACACCTCCCTGTACGCAGACGCGGTTACCCTCGCTGCGCTCTACACCGTGGTGGTCAAGAGCCAGGTCGGCGACGCGGCCGAGAAGGGCTGGCAGTCGGGCCGTTGCGTGATCCTCAAGCCTTCCGCCTCGCCGGGGCCGAAGGGCATGAAGCCCGGCGCATCCTCGACGATCAACGCCGCGCCGCGCAGCAGGATCGACGGCAGGCCCGTCGGCGGGTCGGTCAAGGCGACCCTCACCGCAGGTGGTGCCGCGGTCAAGCCCGACGGCAGCAAGGTGAAGGCCGATGCGACCTTCACCTACACCGCACCGGATGCCCCTGACAAGAGCGGGACGGTGTCCCTCGAGGCCAGGTCGCGACGCGGTGTCGCCAAGACGAGCATCGACTTCGATACCAAGCGCGGGGCGTATGTCGCCAGCGGGGGCACCGCGGTGAAGGTCTCCGGCACCGTCGCCGACCTCACTGCGCCGTTCTCCTTGCCGGGACAGGGCAAGGGCTTCACGGTTGTCTACTCGTACACCCCCACCAGCAGCACCGGCGGCACCTACACCTACACCGGCTCGGGAGGCGGTGTGTCGATGGCGGGCTCGGGCACCTACCAGATCACGGGCAGCGACCCCGTGCTCACCCTGAAGCAGAACGCCCACGGCTGCGTGAACCTGCCCGGCGGCTGCAGCAGCACCGCCAACGTGATCACCCTCACCAGAACCGGGACTGAGGGATATTGATCAGAGACTCATGGGGTTCTCGTCCAGGACGTAGCGGACGTGCGGGCCGCCGAAGTAGCCGCGGACGATGTGCGGCTGGCTCTGGCGTCTACGGAAGAAGCGACGTGTCTCCGCGCACTCACCGCCGGATGCTCCTCCGAGGCCGAGGCCGAGGACTTGGGCGTCGTCTGGGACACTCCCGTGGACCGCAAGGCCGAACAGCAGGGCAACGGGGCCTGGCTGTCCGGCGACACGCTGGTCCGCAGCCGCTTCGACGCGGTGAGCGGGTACGACGCCCGTACCGGGAAACGGAGTTGGGAGTACGTACCGCCCGGCCGCTCGGCGGTCTGCCACGCCACCGCCGACACCGACGGCTCAGTCATGGTCCTCACCCGCGACGGGGACGGCGCTTCTGCCTCCGCCAAGGGCGAGCTCTGCGCCACCGCCGTCGCAATCGATATGAAGAACGGCCGCGAGATCTGGCAGGTCCCTCTTTCCACCAGCGAATCCGGCCTCCACCGCTTCCAGCCCTATGCGGTGTCCGCCGGCAGCGGCATCGCCGTGCTCCTCAAGAAGGACGGCCTGAATGCCGTGGACGTGCGCAGCGGGAAGCCGCTCTGGACGGCGGCCCTGCCCAAGGGCTGCGTCCCGGGCAGGACCAAGGTGGCCGGCCGCCAGGTCGCCGCCCTTCTCGCCTGCGGCGGCACCGACAAGGGCTTGGGAGACAAGGTCGCAAGGGACGCCGAGCTGCACGCCGCCGCCTTCGACCCGGCCACCGGCGCGCTCCTGTGGTCCGCCCCGCTCGGGGGCCGGAGCGCCATCCTCTGGGACGCCCGTGCAGACTTCGTCTCCGCCGACCCGGTGGTCGTGGCAGCCTCGGCATCGGGCGACTCCGACTCCGGGGCCTACTTCTCCTTCGGCGGCGACGGCCGCCCGAACCCGCCGATCGATTTCAGCGGTCCCTACGGCGAGATCACGTTCTACGAGCGGCTCAAGGCCGTCGCGGACGGCACCAGGCTCTACGCCCTGCCCCGCCAGGGGGAGGCGCCGCGCTATTACAGCTACCGCCTGACCGCCTTCGACCTGGCCACCGGAATTCCCGTCTGGGGCGGCACCCGCGACGACGACCGCCTCGACGGCGACACCGGGCACCGCCTCCTCCTCCAGGACGGGAAACTCACCGTCCTCACCTCGCCCCACCGCAGTTCCTACTTCGGCCTCCGTGTCCTCGACGCCGCCTCGGGCGAGCAGCGCGACGCCCGTAGCTTCCCCGATGGCAAGGACCCTGCGAACGCGCTCTTCGAGTACAAGGACTGGCTCATCGGCGCCCGCTACGAGGAACACACGACACCGTCCAAGCCTTTCACGGCCTACGAACGCCGCTGACTGCCGATCGGAATCCCGTCCGGGATTCTGCGGACCACCGCGCCGCCACACACGAGGCGATGAAATCCTGGGGCAGGCGGATCCAGAGCGAGATCGGGTTACGGCGGGCAGGGCCGTCACGAAGCAACTGTTGCGAGCGCCGTGATCAATGAGTGACTGGCACCGTCGCAGCAGGTGCTAATGCGGCTACTTCAGTTGATCTTGGGTGATGGATAATTCGTTCGCGATACGCCGTCATGAACTGTCCGATGCAGAGTGGGAGTCCGTCCGGCCGCTGTTGCCTGAGTCGTCGCGGGGACGGAAGCGGCTGGACGACCGCAGGATCCTGAACGGCATAGTGTGGAAGTTCCGGACCGGGACCACCTGGCGAGACGTGCCCGACCGGTACGGCCCGTGGGCCACGCTCCACACCCGTTTTCGCAGGTGGGCGGCGGACGGGACGTTCGAACGGATGCTGCGGGCCGCCCAGGCGAAAGCGGATGCTGCGGGCGACATCGACTGGCTGGTGTTGGTCGACTCAACGATCGTCCGCGCCCACCAGCACGCCGCCGGGGCCAAAAAAGGGGGGCTCCGTGCCCCGGCGCTCGGCCGGTCCAGAGGCGGCCTGAACAGCAAGATCCACCTGGCCTGCGACGGCCCGGGGCCGTCGGCTCCATGTCCACCACCACCTCGCCCATACCCGTCCTCCGCGGCTCCGGCGGAACCACC
Source organism: Streptomyces sp. NPDC059534 (assembly GCF_042743475.1). NCBI lineage: Bacteria > Bacillati > Actinomycetota > Actinomycetes > Kitasatosporales > Streptomycetaceae > Streptomyces > Streptomyces sp. NPDC059534. The sequence goes on along the minus strand of NZ_JBHWAQ010000096.1, from coordinate 1,315 downwards.
CTCCAGGCCGAGGAAGACGCCCTCGTCCTGCGCCGGTGGCGCAAGGAGAAGCGGATCCCGCTCCAGGCCGTTCGCCAGGTCCGCGCGGAGGGCCGTGCCCTCGCCGTGGAGCTCACCGCCCCGGCCGGTACAACCCCGACCGTGTTCCGGGTACGGGGTGTGAGCGCGGCGGCGGCGGTGTTCGCCGACGCGGTCACCGCGCGCCTGCCCGAAGAGCGGGAGGCCGACGGCGCGGCCCTCGTCACCGAAGGCACGCCTGCGGAGTCCGAGGACGAGGCGTACTGGCGCAAGCTCAAGCTCCGTGCGCGGGTCGTCGGCCTCGTGACCGTCGGAGTGGCCGTGGCGATGGCGATCGTGGGGGCGGGGTTCCTCGCGCTCCTCTTCCTGATCGGCCCCGTGACCCTGGGAATCGCCGTGCGCGGTCTCTACGCGATGAGGATGCCGTACTACGAGTGGGTACCTGCCCCGGTATGGCATCACCGTCGAGGCGGTGTACCGCCGCCCCGGGAGCTATGCCTAGACCGAGCTGCACGGCACGGCCCGCACCGCCTCCGTCCCGGGCAACGCCCCGACCAGACGGGTCGCCTACCACCCGGACAGGCCCGGCGAAGCGGTCGCCGCGTACTCGTGGATCCGCAAGGTGTTCCGCACCCTCTTCTGTCTGGCGTTCCTCCTCGTCGGCCTCTCGCTCTTCGCCTTCAACGTCTATATGGCCGTCGACGGCTTCCAACGCGGCTAACTGATCGTTTCAGGATGAGGTTCGCAGGCGGCGCAGGCATACGTGGCCGCAGGCCAGTTCGAGCAGGCCCTGATGGAGATCGGCGCGTCACTCGTAGCAGGTGCGGAGCCATTTGAACTGGTGCAGCCAGGCGAAGGCGCGCTCGACCACCCAACGCACCCTTCCCGACTCGGAGCCGTGGGCGACGGCACGTCGCGCCATCAACGGCTTGATGCCGCGCTTCCACAGCAGGCGGCGGTATTCGTCGAAGTCGTAGCCCCGGTCGGCATACAGACGTCGTGGCTTGCGGCCAAGTGCTGTTCGGTCAGGAACACGCAACCGCCCGGGATGCCGGCGGCGCCGTTCGGGGGCGGGTGGCAGCAGCGGGGCCACCCGCTCCCACAGGTCGTCCGAAACAAGATCAGCACGCACCCGGAGTCCCTGCCGACCAAGATCGGCGAGTGCAAGACCCGCGGCTCAACTCATTCTGAAACGATCAGTAACGAGCTGGTGCGTGATTGCGGGTGAGCGTCCGTGCTGGTGGGTGGCATGATCCGGGCTGTGACGATCATGGCCAGTCGGACGGTTCTCGCGCAT
>NZ_JBHWAQ010000095.1:0-6148 GCF_042743475.1 Streptomyces sp. NPDC059534 | reverse complement strand
CCCCAATACCGGAGGGGCCCCACTGGCTGTGGCGGCCCTCCGGTATTGGGGCGTCGCCGTCCGGGGAGTGAGCCCTCCGGCCTCGCCGGCCACGGTTCCATCCGAGGGTGGCCTCGCACACCGAGTCAGACACGTGCGGGTGACACCGTGTGATTACGCCGTTCGACATGCGGCATAGCCGCGAACTAGGTGGTGGAGCTGCCTGCTCCCCCGTAAGTCGACCGCCGATCAGCCCAGTCGCCGAATTGCCTCCGCAAAAATGACTACGTATGCCCATACTCTCGACCTGCGTCTTCCGGGATGGCCCTGTTTTCGGATCGTCAGGTCATTCCGTCATTCGATTGTCCGTGCAAGCGGATCTCGACGTTTTTCCGCTTCTCATTCCTGGAGAACACATGCGCGTTGCCGTAACCGGTGGCGGTGGTTTCCTTGGGTCACACCTGTGCGAGGCGCTTCTGCGGCGCGGGGACTCCGTGGTGTGCCTCGACAATTTCTCGACGGGCGACCCCGCGAACATCGCTCCTCTCCTGGCCCACCCGGCCTTCGAGTTCCAACACGCCGACGTGAGCGTGTCCGTGCAGGTCGCCGGCCACGTCGACGCCGTCGCCCACCTGGCCTCCCCGGCCTCTCCTCCCGACTATCTGCGCCAGCCGCTGGAGACGCTCGCGGTCGGGAGCCGCGGCACCGAGAACGCCCTTCGGCTGGCCCTGCGTCACAACGCGCGCTTCATCCTCGCGTCGACGAGCGAGATCTACGGCGATCCGCTGGTCCACCCGCAGGAGGAGTCGTACTGGGGCAACGTCAACTCCATCGGCCCGCGCAGCGTTTACGACGAGGCGAAACGATACGCCGAGGCGGTCTCCGCCGCGTACCGCCGTACGCACGGAGTCGACGTCGGCATCGCCCGGATCTTCAACACCTACGGCCCCCGCATGCGCCCGCACGACGGTCGTGTGGTGTCCAGCTTCATCACCCAGGCTCTGACCGGCGAACCGCTCACCATCTACGGCGACGGCGGGCAGACCCGAAGCTTCTGCTACGTCGACGACCTGGTCCGCGGCCTGGTCGCGCTCCTCGACTCCTCCGAACTGGGACCCTTCAACCTCGGGAACCCGGTCGAGCGCACCGTCTCCGAACTCGCCGGCATCGTGCTGGAGATGACCGGCTCGTCCTCCGAGGTGAAGCACCACCCGCTGCCCGTCGACGACCCGGTCCGCCGCCGTCCGGTCATCACCCGCGCCCGCGAGGTACTGGGCTGGGAGCCGGAGATCGACATCGACGAGGGCCTGCGTCGCACCGTCGCGTACTTCGGCGCCCACGCGGATCGCCTCGCCGCCTCGGCCGCGTCGATCCGCGGGAGCCAGGACGAGACGGTCCCGCTGGCCGCGGCGACGCCGGCGCCCCTCACGCCGCAGTCGATCCCCGGCCCGGCCGGCGCCGCCACCGGCGTCGCGGCGGCCGCGCCCGGGGCCACCGTCGCGGGTGGCTGATCCACACGCCGCGGCGGGCCTCCCACCGGTCCCGCCGCGGCCCCGAGTCCTTCGGGCCTCCTCCCCCGGGCCCCTCACCCTGTCGCACCGCCTGGAGAACCTGCTGCCATGACGTCGTTGGAGCAAGGTCCCGCCCACGGGACCGGCACCGTCCAGGAACCCCCGCTCCTCTCACCGGCTCCCGGCTCGCCGGCGGAGTGGGAGGCGCTGGGCGCGGAGATCCACGCCCTGTCGAACGGCGCGGTGGCCTCCATCGGCCCGGACGGCCCCGTCCTCGCGCGCCCGGCACACGGATTCACCACCCTCCCGTCCCACTTCGTCCGGGCGTTCTCGCGCTCCGACCGCTTCGTCGTCGCGCTGCTGTCCCTCGGCTGGGTGGCCTGCCTGGTCTGGTTCTGGGTCTGGTGGCTCGAACCGTCCCACCGCATCGGCTGGACGGGCCTGATCGTCAACAGCGCCCTCCTGCTGTACCTGACCTATCTGCCGGTGCACTTTCTCATCGCGCTGCTGCGGATGCGCCGCTTCGACCCGGCCGTCAAGGTGCCCCTGCTCCGCACCGCGTTCGTGGTCACCCGCGCCCCGTCCGAGGGCTGGGACATCGCCCGCCGCACCCTGGAGGCCATGGTCACCCAGGACTTCCCGCACACCTACGACGTCTGGCTCTGCGACGAGGACCCCACCGAGGAGATCCTCGACTGGTGCCGCACCCATGCCGTGAACGTCTCCTGCCGACGTGGTCGCGCCGACTATCACCGGGCCGACTGGCCCCGGCGCACGCGGTGCAAGGAGGGCAACCTCGCCTTCTTCTACGACCACTGGGGCTACGACCGGTACGACGTGGTCGCCCAACTCGACTGCGACCACGTCCCCGGGCCCACGTACCTCGCCGAGGTCGTCCGCCCCTTCGCCGACCCTGCCGTCGGTTACGTCGCGGCCCCCAGCGTCTGCGACTCCAACGCCGACGAGTCCTGGGCGGCCCGCGGCCGGCTGCACCGCGAGGCCATGTTCCACGGGCCCGTGCAGTTGGGCCACTCCGCCGGCCTCGCCCCGGTCTGCATCGGCTCGCACTATGCCGTCCGGACGCAGGCGCTGCGGGACATCGGAGGTCTGGGCCCCGAGCTCGCCGAGGACTTCTCCACCTCGTTCCTGCTGACCTCGGCCGGCTGGGAGGGCGCGTTCGCCATCGACGCGGACGCGCACGGCGAAGGTCCCCTCACCTTCGGCGCGATGATCACCCAGGAGTTCCAGTGGTCCCGCAGCCTGGCCGTCATGCTCCTGGGCATGCTGCCGCGCCACCTGGGCCGGATGCCCCTGAAGCTCCGGGTGCGCTTCGCCGCGGCGCTGATGTACTACCCGCTGCTCGCCGGCGCCACGGTCATGGGCATCCTGCTGCCGCCGATCGCCGCGATCACCGGCGCTCCCTGGATCGACGTCAACTACTTCGGCTTCCTGGCGCACTTCTGGAGCATGTCCGTCTGGCTGATCCTGCTGACGCTGCTCTGCCGCCGCCGGGGCCTGCTGCGCCCCAAGGACGCCCCGATCTTCAGCTGGGAGATCTGGCTCTTCGGCCTCTCCCGGTGGCCGTACGTGGCCTGGGGCGTGCTGGCCGCGGTGATCCAGAAGCTGCGACCCCGCCAGATCACCTTCAAGGTCACCCCGAAGAGGCGCGACGGCCTGGAGCCGCTTCCGCTGCGCGCCGTCGCCCCGTACCTGCTCATCACGGTCTTCCTGTCGGGCTCGGCCCTCGTCGGCCAGTTCACCGGCCCCGCCGTCGGCTACGTCTTCCTCTGCCTCCTCGGCTCCGCCTCGTACACCGCGGTGACGCTGGCGATCGGCACGCTGCACGTCAAGGAGACCGCGCGAGCCACCGGCGTCCCCGCCGTCCGTGCGCTGCGCACGGCCGCACTGCCGCTCCTCGCGGGCCTGTTGTCGCTGTTCCCGCTGGGGCTCGCGGCCGTCGTCTTCCCCACCTACCTCACCGGCTTCTACGCCTGGTGACGGTCCCTGCGACCGATCGAGAAATGAGGTTCCCGTGCCCCAGACCGTCCTGGTCACCGGCGGCGCCGGTTTCATCGGCAGCCACACCTGTGTCGAGCTCCTCCGTGCCGGCCACGAGGTCGTCGTGCTCGATGACCACTCCAACAGCTCGCCCGAGGTCCTCGAACGGGTCGCGAAGATCGCGGGCCGCCCCATCGCGGCGGCTCACGTCGCGGACGTACGCGACCGGCGGGCACTCGACACCGTCTTCACGAGCCACCCGATCGAGGCGGTGATCCACTTCGCCGCGAAGAAGGCCGTCGGCGAGTCGGTGCGGATCCCGCTCGCGTACTACGACATCAATGTCGGCGGCACGACGGCCCTGGTCTCGGCCATGCACGACCACGGCGTGCATCGGTTGGTGTTCTCGTCCTCCTGCTCGATCTACGGCGACGTCACGACCGTCCCGCTGACCGAGGAGTCGCCGGCGGCGCCGACCAACCCGTACGCCACCACCAAGTGGACCTGCGAGCGGATCCTCGCGGACGTCTGCCGGCACGTGCCCGAGCTCCGGGTGCTGGCCCTGCGGTACTTCAACCCGGCCGGCGCCCACCCCACCGGGCTCCTCGGCGAGGACCCGAGCGGCGTGCCGAACAACATCATGCCGTTCCTCACCCAGATCGCCGTGGGCCGCCGCGACGAACTCAGCGTCTTCGGCGACGACTTCCCCACCCCCGACGGCACCGGGATCCGCGACTACGTCCACGTGGTCGACGTCGCCGAGGGGCACCGCACCGCCCTGGACCACATCGACGACGAGCCGGGCATGCGGGTCTTCAACCTCGGGACCGGGCGCGGCGCGTCCGTCCTGGAGCTCGTGCGCACCTTCGAGGAGGCGTCGGGGCAGCCGATCCCGCACCGCGTCACCGCACGCCGCCCCGGCGACGTCGCCGAGCTCGTCGCCGACCCCTCGAAGGTCGCCTCGGCCTGGAACTGGACCGCACGGCGCGACCTGGCCGCCATGTGCCGTGACGCATGGAACTTCCAGCAGCAGAACCCGTACGGCTACACGCCCTGACCCGTCGCGTCGTACACCTCACCCACGTTCAGACAGGAGAACACCGCATGCGGTTGACCGTCATCGGAACGGGCTACCTCGGAGCTGTGCACGCCGCGTGCATGGCCGACATCGGACACGACGTCCTCGGCGTCGACGTCGACGCCGAGAAGATCGCGGCCCTCGCCGAAGGCCGGCCCCCCTTCTACGAACCCGGCTTCGACGAAGTCCTCACCCGCGCCCTCGCCTCCGGACGACTGCGCTTCGGCACCAGCCTGCGCGAGGCGGCGGCGCACGGCGAGGTCCACTTCATCTGCGTGGGCACTCCGCAGCAGGCCGGCTCCCACGCGGCCGACCTGCGGTACGTCGACGCCGTCGTCGACGGGCTCGTGCCGCATCTGCCGGCCTCGTGTCTGGTGGTCGGCAAGTCGACCGTGCCGGTGGGCACCACCGCGCGCCTGACCGCCCGCATCGCGGGGCTCGTCCCACCGGGCGTACGGGCCGATGTGGCGTGGAACCCCGAGTTCCTGCGCGAGGGCTTCGCGGTCGAGGACACCTTGCGGCCGGACCGGATCGTCGTCGGCACGGTCGGCCGGGAGTCGGACGAGACGCTGCGCCGGCTGTACGCCCCGATCCTGGACGCGGGCGTCCCGTACATCGGCACCGACCCGAGCACGGCCGAGCTCGTGAAGGTGGCGGCCAACTCCTTCCTCGCCACGAAGATCTCCTTCATCAACGCGATGGCCGAGGTCTGCGACGCCGCGGGAGCGGACGTGGTCACCCTCGCCGACGCCCTCGGCCACGACACCCGGATCGGCCGGCGGTTCCTCAACGCCGGCCTCGGCTTCGGCGGCGGCTGCCTGCCCAAGGACATCCGGGCGTTCACCGCCCGCGCCCAGGAGCTCGGCGTCGGCCCCGCGGTGGCCTTCCTGGACCAGGTCGACGAGATCAACGAACGGCAGCGGACGCGGACCGTCGAACTCGCGCGTCAGCTGGCCGGGGGCGATCTGACCGACCGCCGCGTGACCGTCCTGGGCGCCACCTTCAAGCCGAACAGCGACGACGTGCGCGACTCGCCGGCGCTGGCGGTGGCGGCGGCGCTGCACCGACAGGGCGCCCACGTCCGGGTGCACGACCCGGAGGGCACCGCGAACGCGCGCCGCTCCCACCCGGAACTGCGCTGCGAGGCCGACCTTCTGACGGCCTGCCGGGGAGCGGAGCTCGTTCTGCACCTCACCGAGTGGGGGCAGTACCGCGAGCTGGACCCGGTGAAGCTGGCCCGGGTGGTCCGCACGTCAGTCCTCGTCGACGCGCGCAACGCGCTACCGCACGACGAGTGGCGGGCCGCCGGCTGGACCGTCAAGGCACTCGGCCGTCCCGCGCCGGCGGACCGGCCGCCGGCCGCTCGGGCCGGGCAGCCGCTGCGGGCCACGATCGCCTCGCCGGCCGTCGAGGCGGACCACACCACCCTCCTGTCCCCGGCGCTGCCGACCGGCAGGGCCTAGACCGCACCGGCACGCCGACGCCGCCCCGCCCGCCCGGTCCTGGACCGGGCGGGGGGGGGGGCGTGCTGGGCCGTCCCGGCGCCGAGGGCGGGCGCGTGGGGAACATTGTGGTATAAAAA
>NZ_JBHWAQ010000094.1:0-6165 GCF_042743475.1 Streptomyces sp. NPDC059534 | reverse complement strand
GTGCGGGAGCCTCTCCCCTGTGGCTCCCGCACCGCCGGCGGGGCCCCTCCCGTTCATGTGCCGTCCAGGGGCCAGGGACCACATGGCCAGCGGCGGACACAACTCCTTCACGCGATGCAGGGTGCGCCCCTGCCCTCGGTACGTCCCGCGCGGCCGCCGTCCGGTGGCAACGTGCCCAGGGCGGAAGGGAGCAGCGCGTGCAGCCGCACGTCATAGAGGCACTCGACTACTGGCGGACTACCTGGGAGGACCAGCAGTCCGCTGCGCAGGACGCATTCACCGCGGCGTTCCCCGCCCTCGACACGACCGATCCGAGGTGCCGCTGCTACGGCCCCACCCTGCGCTGGGAGAAGCCTGGCGAGGGCTCGGGGAAGGTCCGCCTGGACGACCACGGGCGCGCCACCATCGAGTTCGAGGAGGTCCCGAAGGCCGCGGTCGGCAAGGCCATGGAAGAGGTCTGGGGCGCCGACTGGTTCGACGAGGGCCCCGGCGGGTTCGCCCAAGGCCAAGCCCGGCGAGTACACGTACGAGGACGAGTCGACGTACGCCGAGTACTACATCAAGGTGCACGACAGCGGCCTCGCCACCGTCGCAATCTCGTACGTGAAGATCGAGGACATCGTCACGCACCTCGAGGCCCTCGAACGGGCGCTCGCCGAGCAGCGCACGGGCTGACCCGGGCGGGAGGAGAGGTGACGCGGTGCCCCGGATCCGTATCGCGTCGCCTCACCCGCCATTCCTGTGACCTGGGCCACGTTTCATGATCACCAAGGAGATTGTTCCTGTGATGTAGGTCACTAATCAACAGGGTGTGTTGAGTGCACCACTCCGACAGGCATTTGCCCAGGTGGAGGGGCTGATTTGCGGCGCAACAGCGCGAGCTCAAGCATGCTCGCGCTGTTACTCCAAACGAGGGCATCTAGCGCGCTGACCTGCTGTTTTGATGACCTATCAGAAAATCTCGGAAGGTGCGCAGAGATGCCTCGGTGTGATCTGCTTTCTCACGCAGCGCACCGCGTTGGCAACCCCGGGAGGGACGTACGGCTTCGGCGCGAACCGAAGCCCTCTTCCCAGGAGGTATGCCCAATGAGGAAGCTGTGGCGGTCCAAGCTGGTGGACTTGTGGCAGGACGTGAAACTTCTCGTCCGCCGAACGTTCCACTCGGTGAACTGGCGGTCGGTGCGGCGACGCATCCGCCTCTGGCTCGTACCGGTGGCGACCGCGACGTACTGGATCGCGCGCACGTTCTGGGAGTTCAACTTCCCCCAGATGTGACGACGCCCCCGGCTTGACCAAGTAGCCGGGGACAGCGTCTCCAGTAGGCAGAAGGTGCCCCTCGCCGTTGGCGCGGCGGGGGGGGTGCTGCCCAATCCAATGCACTAAGTAGTGCGTAGGAGACACAAGAGTTACACGGCCTAGGCCACGGACGCCAGCCACTCAGATCAGTGGGCGCTACGCACCATCCATGCCACAGCGGGCTATGTGGAGCGCCGCGAGACGTACGCCCTGGCCCGCAGGGACGGAGCGTGTTCGCGCGGTCTCCCGGCTGACTGGCCGCCCGTACTGTGCCACGTGCGAAGGGGACACAGGACCGGGCACCACCGACGCCACGTCCTGTAGGGGCGTCGCTGTGACCATACGGAATGGCCTGTCGAGGCGCACCTGCTGATGGTCCGCCGGGTGAACGGCGCAGGTGAGGTGACGCGGCCAGAGCAGGAATCGCGCGTCACCTCACCTCGCGGCGCACCGCAGCACCTGGCTGCACTCCCGTGAGGGCCTGCGCCCCGGCCGGTGCGCTCGGTAGGCTTCCGGCTCCCCCAGGGTGCAGAGAGTTCGCCCGGCCCGCCGTCTCGCACAAAGCCCGGCCCGCCGTATGTCGACGGGAGCGGCCGGACAGCAGGTTGACCGCCGCGGTGACATGTCGAAGTGAGCCGCCCACGCTGCTGTGCCGGGTGTTCTCCCGTACCGCGAGCTTCCACGGCGGCCGCGCCCACGACGAGGGCCCAACGCCGCTTCTCCGTCTCTGACTTGAGTGCGACCAAGGTCTCCCGCTCCTGACGCCGGGAAGCCTCCTCCGCGCGCGCCTGGACGACGAACTGCGGCAGCGCGGGGGTGAGGCCACGCTCGTCGCCGAGGACCAGAAGCCACCCGTCACGGGACGGGACACGGCCGAGGCCGGGGAATGGGCGGCCGAGGACGGCGGTGCACCAGTCACCGCCGCGGCGCCGGATGACGTCCTCCATACGGGCGATGTCCTGGGGCCCGATGAGGCCGTCCTTCCGGCCTGCCTCACAGAACAGTTCCACGTGCTCCGGGTACGTGGGCGCGGGATCCGGCTGTGGGAGTGTGATGGTGACGACGTGACGACGCGGTCGCATCGGGGTGTTCCTCTCTTCGTGGTGGTCGGCGATGCTCTCCGCCGGATGGCGCCACAGGGCGCGTTCTACGGTCGCGCGGTGAGTGCGCTGCGAAAGGGGGCTGAGCGGAGAGTCGTTCTCAGCGAAGAATCGAACAGATCGAACGGGCGGGTCTGGCTACGCCTTGACCGGGGCGACGGCAGCGACCGAAGCGACCCAAGCGACCCAAGATCGCACCAACCACCCCCGAAACGAAGGGAATCCGCGAAGGACCAGGGTCGTGGCCGCGAGCGTCAGGGTCAGGGAGAGGTGCGCCAGGGCCCAGCCGACGACGGCGGCGACCGCGCCGAGGAGCAGGCCGAGGGTGCCGAAGAGAGGCGGAACGAGGGCCGGATGGGCGAGCGCCAGGAGGACGAGGGCGTACGCAGCGGTCTGCACGGTGCGGGGCATCGGGTGCTCCTCGGTTTGTGGTCCCGGTCGGTGCTCTCCGCCCTTCTCGATCAATTCTAGGTGTTACCTGCGGTAGCCGACAATAACTCCAATTGTTGTCGGTAACCTTGGCGAGACGTCAGGAAGCCACCCGAGGGGGACACATGTACGCGGACGAGTGGGCCGGCCTGTCGGCCAACCTTAAGTTCCAGGACGGATTCGCCACGTGGGACGTCTGGCAGCTCGTCAAGCTCATCGGGGCGAAGAAGGCCGGCGCCCGCATCATCGAGAGCATCGAGCAGAAGCTCGCGGAGAACAACATTGGGCACCTCCCCACCAAGCTGCCCACCGACAGCACCCGGCGGGTGCTGCTGTACGCGAAGGACCACGCAGACACTGGTTTCATTGTCAGGCTCATTCACGAACTCGCCCTGCAGGAGCCCGACGACGGCGACAACCGGTCGGTCCACCAGTTGGAGATCCTGTTGAACACCATCAGCACCAAGTCGACAGGCTCCTACCGGGTGAGGAGTGTGAATCCGCAGACCACTCCCGAGGAACTCAGGGCCAGGGAGGCGCTGCAGCAGGTCCGCCGGACTGCCGAGTTCGCCTACATCCGAAGCTACTTCGGACTGGAGAATCGACAGGACATCCGGGTGGACATCGGCGTCCGCGTACGACTCCGCGGTCATGAGGGCGAGGTCGTGGATACGGCCGGCACCGAGTTCCTGATGGTGCTCGTGGACGGTGCCGACCGGCCCATCCCCTACCGGGTTTCCCCGGACCTGGAGTACGCCACGAACCACGGATGGGTGACGGTCCCCTCCCCCCCCTCACAGGCGTCCCCGCGGGCAGCGGACGATGAGGGCTTCTGATTCGTTCGCCCCGTTGCGAGCGGTTGCCTTTGTCCAGAACCTGAGCGACGAACTGCAGGCCAACCCCGGCGACGTCAGGCGAGAACGTACGTACCTGGTCCACCGTGCCGCCCTTGCCGACCGAGCGACAACAGCCCTCGTCGACGTCGAAAGTCCGAAAATCAGCGAGCAAGACGCCGATGACACGGCGCGCCGCCTTCTGGACCACGATCGCATTCACGGCACCGGTTTTGGAACCGTGCCGGCTACCGCAATTCAGTGGGACGGAAATCCCCGCGGATACGTCCATCAAGAGCACGCTATCCTCGCGATCAATGAGAACCTCCAGGATCGGATAGTTCCGTGACAGATTCCTCTCGACGACCTAACGTTCGCCCAGATTTCGACTTCACCCCGGTACGCAACGGAATGGACTATCTCGTAAGTGCCGTTTCGCTTCTGATGGGTGTCGGAGATAATGGTCGCCTACGTCACCACATCCGAAGCGTGGGGGGATCTGATAGGGAATTGCTTAGCAATAGAGACTTGAAGTATGCGGTGCTACACCTGCAAGCCGGAACGGAAGTTCTCCTCAAGGCCCGGCTGGTGCGAGAGCACTGGAGTCTTGTGTTTAGAGACCCTGGTAGTGCCACCCGTACAGCGTTCGAGCAGGGGAAATTTGAAAGTTGCAGCATGAATGCAACGATTGATCGCCTTGTCAGCATTGCTGCCGTTCCAATTACCGACGCTGAGCGATCCGCGATCAAGGATTTGGCTGAGACTAGGAATGCCCTCACACACTACGGTCATTACGCGAACGCCTACGCCGTAGAGGTGCGCGCCGTCCGTGCCCTTGGGTTTCTTATCGACTTCACGATCAAGCATCTCCACCCTTCTCTCTCGAGAGAGGCGCATCATGTTGCTGAGACGATGGAGAACCTTCGCGGACAGCTGCGAAACATTGAAGCGCTCGTAAAAGACCGAATGAAGCAACTCTCCGGCGACCTGTCGCTTCTTGCCGACAGGACTGTGATATGCCCTGACTGTCGCCAGTGGGCCTTCGTCGTAGGAGGCGAGGTCCCATCCTGTCGATTCTGTTTGCAGGAATGGGAAAATCCATTCGATGCGGCATTCAACTTCGTGGTTACTACGGGCGAAGAGGAATACCAGCTTAACAATTGCCGCGCCTGCGATGGTGAGGAGACCCTAGTTCTGGGAATTTCGGTGGCTCAGGAAAAGGAGACCGATATCGGGATCTGCTTCAACTGTGCCGAGGTTTACACGAGGAAAGCGGGGTGACCGACCAAGAGACTTTTGACGCCGAGCTCGGCGAGGAGGTTTTCGAGGTCATGGCGCTCGTCGACGAGCCGGCGCCACGGCTTCTTGTCGATCAGCACACAACCCTGCACCCCGGACAGGAGCTGCCGACCACGGCCGACGGGCCCAGGTACACGGAGCTCGACCTGCGCGTCAGTCCGGAGACCTCCGCCCTGTTGAAGGCAACGGATCTGGCTGAGACGGGACCGATGAAGGCGTTCCGGACGTGGTGCGGGGAGCAAGGCCGTGTGCCGATGCCGTGCACCACCGCCACGTTCACCGAGTATTCGCGGCACCTGATGTCGAAGGGGCTCAAGGTCTCGACGATCAAGAACTACATGTCGCAGATCCGGCGGGCGATGCCCGTCGGGAAGAAGCCCGACAGCAGCCAGTACCTCCAGCTCTTGGCGCTCTACCGGAAGGACAACAAGCGGGCGCTACGAGTGAAGCAGGCGTTCCCGCTCACCCTGCCGTACGTCATGCCGATGATCGAGAAGGCCGAGGCCAGCGGGCGACCCATCGGCATTCGCGACGCGGCCATCTTCGCCTTCGGGTACCGGTTCCTCGGCCGCAGTATCGAGGACGTCGACCTCCTGATCGAAGACATCAAGGTCCTGGACGACCGCGTCATCGTCTGGCTTGCCGAGGACAAGAACCACAAGGACGAGGCCCAGACCATCGTGCTCGTGGACCGGGAAGACCTTCAGCTTGTCCGCCGCATGCGTCGCTGGCTGGAGCACCTCGCCAGCTTCGGCATCACGGAGGGACCGCTTTTCCGCCACCTCCTGATGAACGGGAAGCCGGCCAGTGCAGAGACCAGGGCGAAGACGGCGTCGAAACGGGGAGAGCACTTGCGGACGCACGTCATCAACGAGCGGGTGAAGCACTGGTTCGCGGCGGCCGGCCTGATCGGCGACGGCCGCCCCATCACCTCACACGGCCTTCGCGCGGGTGGCGCCACCGACCTTGCCGAAGCCGAGGCAACCGACGAGGAACTCGAGGAAGCAGGCCGGTGGGCCAAGGGCTCGCCCATCCCCCGCAAGGTGTACGTGCGACCCGCCAAGAACGCCAAGAGGGACCTGTTCGCCAAGGTCCCCGTGCACGCGCCGGAACGGGATGGGGAACCTGCTGACGGACTCCAGGGCAGTAGGTAGGCTCACAGGACCCGATGGGTACAGATGCACGAAGCGGCCCGGCCTCCCCCACGC
>NZ_JBHWAQ010000093.1:0-6234 GCF_042743475.1 Streptomyces sp. NPDC059534 | reverse complement strand
CGGCCTGGTGCCCGGCCTGGTTTTGTGAGCGGCGGCCGGGCGGACCCGCTGCGGCCCGCCCGGCCGGCATGCCTCCGCTGCGGTGACGAGTCCCGCGGACGGCCGGCCATGGCCTGGGGTGGGAGCGGTGGCACGCCCGCTCCCACCGACCACATTTTCAGGCGTGCGCTGGGTGACGGATTCTCCGAGACGGCGGTTGGGTGATGAGTGAGCAGGGCGGCAGCGTGAAGCCGGGCAACGGCGACGAGGGCACGAAGCCCCAAAAAGTGCAGAGTGCGGCGGCCACTCCGTCCGGCGAACCGGCGAGCCGGTCCGGCCAGCGTGACCGGCGGGTGGGGTGGGGCCGGTATCTGGTCGCGCCGCGTCCGCCGGGCCTGCTCGCGGGCGGGGTGCCGCCGATCGAGGCGTCAGCGCTGTTCACGCTGCTGGAAGAAGACCCGAACGTGGAGCCGGTCGCACAGGTGCGGCCGTCACGTTCCAGGGGGCTGGGGGCGATCGCCGAACCCCACGCGGCGTGTCCGCCGGTCGCGGTGGTGATGATGCCCGAAGAGCGGGCCCGCGCGCTGGCGGCGAACCCGCAGGTCGTCGTCGAGATCGACCAGCCCCTGACCTACACGCCCGCCTCCTGGGCGTCCGGCGGCCTGGGCACGGCAACACCGGTGAGCGATCCAGCACTCACCGTGCCGCTGGCCGAGCCCGGGCGGCTGAGCGTGCGGGTCCAGGGCGCGGACGGCGACACGGCGGCCGGCGCGCACGTGTGGGCTGTCGGGACCGGCGCCACCGCCCACGCCGTGACCGGCCCGGACGGCCGGGCCGAGCTCACCCTGGCCGCGGACACCCCGGCCACGCTCAAGGCCCTGTACGTTCGTCCGGCCAGCGACTACTGGCCGCTGCGCCTGGACGATCCCCGCCTGCGCGACGGCGCGGAGACGACAGTGGAACTCACGGCACTGGCACAGACGTTCGAGGGATTTCCCGGCCAGGCGGTGACCGGCTGGGGATGGCAGGCGATGCGGCTGCACCAGATCCCGCCCACCTACCGCGGCCACGGCATCAAGATCGCCCTGATCGACTCCGGCGTCGACATCACCCACCCCGACCTGAAGGACACCGTCCACACCGGATACGACTTCACCCGCCTGAGCGGCGAGAGGACCTGGCACACCGATGCCACCGGGCACGGCACCTGGTGCGCCGGGATCATCGCCGCCGCCGACAACCGCACCGGCATCACCGGCATCGCCGCCGAGGCCGAACTCCACGCGCTGAAACTCTTCCCCGGCGGACACGTCAGCGATCTCCTCGAAGCGGTCGACTACTGCATCACCCACCACGTCGACATCGCCCAGCTCAACCTCGCCTACCCGCTTCCGTCCCAGCTGGTGGCCTGGAAACTTCTCGACGCGCACACGGCCGGGATCGCGGTCATCGCCCCCGCCGGCGACACCGCCGGCCCTCTCACCCAGCCCGCCGCCCTGCCCCACGTCCTGGCCGTCGGCGCCCTCGCCCACACCGGCACCCAGCCCACCGGCGGCACCGCCCTGCTGCAGCCGCCGTGGCCGGGCCTCTACCCGGCCCCGTTCACCGCCACCGGCCCCGGCGTCGACCTCGCCGCCCCCGGCACCGCCATCATCACCACCGGACCCGGCGGCGGCTACACCCCCGCCGACGGCACCGCGATCGCCGCCTCCCACGTCACCGGCCTCGCCGCCCTCCTCCTCGCCCACCACGACCACCTGCGCACCCACGCCACGCCACGCACTCCCGCCCGGACCAGCCAGCTCTACACCCTGCTGCGCACCGCCTGCCGCCCGGTTCCCGCTGCCGATCCCGCCCGCACCGGCGCCGGTATCGCCGACGCCCCCACCGCACTCGGCATCGCCACCACCTGGCAGTACAGCCCCGCCGCCGACCAGCCGTTCACGGCCGCCGGCTACCGGCAGCCCTGAAAACCGGCGGTACCGCCCCCGCACGCAAGACTCCGTGCCCGGCGCGCCGGATACCTCCCGCGCCGGGCACGGAACCCTGACGGCCCGTTCCTCTGCTCAGCAACGAGGAGAAAGCGCGGCAGCCGCACACCGGCATGGCCGAGAAGTGCGCCAGCAGATCCGATGACCCGCTGTCCGGCTTTCTGAAGCCGCATCCCCTTTGCCGGCGTTGCACCAGGTGACGGCGCCTGTGGCTGCGACGCTGCTCGCCCCTGTTCGGCGTGCCGGGCCCCGGGTAGACAGCCTGCAGTCCTGGTGGCCCGGCCCGCACATACCGCACGACCGCTCATCAATGCGGCACACCACCAGCGAAACCCCCGACCGTGACGCTGTCCAGCCAGCCGCAAACGCATGGCACATGCCGCGGTTTCCCAAGGGGTGCGCGTCACTGACCTGGAGAGCTCGCTTCCGCTGCGGCCTCGGCCGCGGCCAGGATGTTGCGGATGGTCACCGGATCCAGGCCACTACGCTCGGCGACCCGCCACTCCGGCTCCCCTTGCTGCCGGGCCGCCACGACAGCGTCGCTCAGGGCACGGCGGGCGGCACGCAAGGCCCGCTGGACCGCGGCCACATCTGCCGCTGCCCGCTCCAACACCTCGCCGTCATCAGCTGCCATAACGGAATCCTCCATGCGCGGAAGAGCCGGTGCAGAAAAGGTGATGGTCTGCCCCGGCGAGCGGTCGGCCCTGGGACCGGAAGCACCGGCCACGGTGAACGTAGCTCCAAATTGTCCACCAGGCTGCAGGTCAGGGCCAGCTGGAAGATCGTTACGCGTACGCACGACCTCCCGCGCCATAGTGACACCCCAGCCCGCCCCGGTAGCTCGGCAGTCGTCCCCGATGCGACAGGACGGCGCGGCAGTTGCCGCGCTGTCGGGTCAAGGGCGGCGGTAGACGGTGAGAGTGTCGAGCAGGAGGAAGGCCGCGCCGGCCAGGAGGCGGGCGGCGGCGGTGTCGCCCTCGGGGATGACAGCGGTGACATGACCGGCACCGCTGATATGGGCGTGGTGGAGGCACTGGGCCAGCAGGTGACTGCCGATGCCGCGGCGCCGCTGCCCGGACTGGACCGTCAGCTGCGACAGCACGGCCATGCCCGCGGTGGCCGGTGCCGGGGCGAGCAGGGTCGCGCTCGCGAGGGGCTGGCCGTCGGTGTCGGTAAGTTCGAGGCGCCACCCGTCAGGTTCGGTCAGGACGGTGACGTCCGCGAGCGGGTAGGCCGGCGGCGCGGGCGGGGTGCTGGCCAGGTCGCGCAGGAAGTACCTCTGCGCGGCAGTCTGAGTGAGGCCGGCGGCTGTCAGGGCGCGGGCGGTGACAGGGCGGTGACCGGTGGGCAGGCCGGGGATGCCGGTCGCGGTGGCCGGGCCGGTGCACGCATACAGCTCCCGGTCGCCCAGCCGGGCCCGGGCCAGCGCGATCAGCGCGGCGATCACCTCGAAGTCCTCTCGGCCGTGCAGCCACACGATCAGACCCGCGTCATCCGCAGCCCTCACCTGGCAGCGCACGACCCCCGCAACTTCACCGTGCGGGTCGCACACCACGAGCGTTTCCACCCCATGCGGGCTTTCGTCTGTAGCTGTGAGCAGTTCGTGTGCCGACTGCTGGCCGGGCAGTCGGTCCGCGTCGATCAGCCCCCGCACCGCCGGTTCGTCGTCCGGCGCCATCGGACGGCTCGACAGGCTGCCGCTGCCGGCAGCCGATCCGGTCCGCGCTCTCATACCGCCCGCGCTTTCGACTCCGAAGACCACGGACAGGCATCCGCGCTGCGGAAGGGCCGCATACGGGCGCTCAAGGACGTCGGGTGTAGACGTGAAGCTGGTCGATCTCGGCGAACCCGGCCGCGGTGTGCAGGGCGAGGGCGGCATCCAGGTCCGGCCGGCCCTCTGCGGGAGCGGGCAGGACCGTAGTCACCTCGCGGACTCCGCGGTCGGCGAGATGCGCCAGGCACTGCTCCAGCAGGATGTTGCCCATGCTGCGGCGCGCCGGGGTCAGACTCACCCACTGCAATGCCGTGGTCCCGTCGACGGGCAGGGCGACCAGGGCCTCGCCGATACGGCTGCCGTCCCGCTCCCGAAGCTGCAGCCGCCAGCCCGGAAGCCCCGGACACTCCACCACATCCGCGACCGCATACAGCCGGCCCCCACGGTCCTCCAGCCGGCGGTGCAGGTAACGCCAGCGGTCAAGGCCGGAGAACCCGCACGCCTCCAGCGCCCGGCGCGTTCCGGGACGCATACGCAGCGGAAGGCCGGCGGGCGCCAGGGCGGTGGGCTCCGTGAACGCCTGCACCGTCCGCCGCCCCAGCCGGTCCACCGCACGCTCGATCAGCACCCGGGCCAGGTGCTGCTCATCATCCAGGCAGTGCAGCCACAACAGCATCCCCGCCCCGTCCGAAGACCGCACCGCCCAGGAAACCGCGCCCACAACCTGCCCGCCCGCCAAGACGAGCACCTCGGTACACACGCCCTCCAGCCCAGCCCGCCCCGCAGGGCCGCTGGGACAGGTGCCCTCCAGCGCCTGGTCGAACTCGGCGAACGTGGGGCCGGGCAGGCCGGGCAGCAGATCCGCCATCACGAGTTCCAGCACCGCCGCGCGGTCCCCGGGCTCACATGGCCGCACCCTCGTTCCCGCACCCGCCCCTGCCACCGCCGTGACCACCCGCATCCACCTCTCTCACGTCGTGCTGATGGCCAAGCTTCACTCCGCCCGACAGCAAAACCGCCCCATGACACGCACAAACAGCCCGCCAGGAAACCGACAGACGCGGCCGGTGCGCATGCTCGAGGTTGCCCGTGAGCACGGCAGCACTGCACTCGCCGCCTGCGGCGAAGACCCCGGAACGCTCACGGACACCACCGAGACCCCTTGTGCCTCGGACGGGGATGTCAGACCGGTGTGACGTTCTCCGCCTGCGGGCCCCTGGCGCCCTGCCCGATGTCGAAGCGGACCTTCTGCCCCTCACGCAACTCGCGGTACCCAGAACCGGCGATACCCGAGTAGTGCACGAACACATCCGGCCCGCCTTCATCCTGCTGGATGAAGCCGAAGCCCTTCTCCGCGCTGAACCACTTCACCGTCCCCGTCGCCATACGGCTCACCTCTCACCCACGAGATCGCGGCCTGGCACCCAGCCACGCCGCCTCGCACTGGATCATCCCGCCCCGCTCCAGCACGGGGAAGGAGAAACGCCAGCCAAGAGCCACGCCGCGCCAGACTCAAGCTTCCGTACGCGCCACATCGCCGCCAAAGAGACTTGCCCAGGTCAGGTACGCATGCGCGAAAGCCAGCCACCGGCCTTCTGGCCGGGCACGGTCTGCCCCCGCTCCTGACGCTTCCCGCCGGCCTGCTCCTGCCGTGCATCGACCACGGCGTGGTCCATGCATTCGTCGCAGAGCCGCGGGTGGGAGCCCTTCGAGGCTCCCCAGTCCTTCGGCTGTACCGCCTCCCAGCGGGCGTCGGTGAACTTCGCCCCGCAGCCGGTGCAGACGGGACGGCGGGCCTCGCGCTCGGCTGCCTGCTTCGCGGCCTGCTCCTGGGCTGCCCGCCGTACCTCTGCCTGGTACGCCGCCGCGCGGGCCTTGGCCTCTTCTTGCTCGCGGGCGTCGGCGGCCTCGCGGCGCGGGTTGCCGATCGCCTCCAGGAGGGTCTGCGGGCCGCTGCGTCCGAAGCGGGCGAACACGGGGCCGGCCGGGCCGTGCTCACGCAGCTGGTTCAGCCCGGTCGCGATGATCGGGATCTTCCGGTCGTAGAGGTGGTGGCCGCCGCGCTGCCGCTCCCCCTGCCACAGGTGCCGGGTCAGCTCCATCAGGCGCGGGACGGTGCGGTTGGGGTTGCGCTCGCCGGCGCGGTTGAACACCAGCAGCACGGGCGGGTGCGGCGCATCGCCGTACCGGCCCTCGGGGACCGTCCAGCGCGTACGCCACATCGGGCGCTCCTTGCCATCGGTGTCCTTCACCTTCCGTTTGAAGAACCGCGCGTACTTCTCCAGCTTATCGGCGAGCTCCTCGGCGGTCTCGTGGCAGTTGTCGACCTCGATGAACAGCAGCGGCACACCGTCCTGCGGGGCCGTGAGCACGATGTCGGCCTGGGCTCCGCCCTTGCCGGGCGCCGTTCCAGGTGCCGGTCGCCGGGAGCGGAACCTCAGTCCAGTACCGGCCGTGGTACTGGTGGGCTCGCGTATTCAACTGTCGTGAGTATTGCTGCCAAAGCGTCGGTGCAGTCACTGTCTGTTGGGGTGCCGCAGGTCATGGTCT
>NZ_JBHWAQ010000092.1:0-6550 GCF_042743475.1 Streptomyces sp. NPDC059534 | reverse complement strand
CACGATCCACGGCCGCGACTGACGTTTCCCCACGACCAGATCAACGACCATCCGAACCGAAGGTCACATGATCAACAGCTTCTGTTAGGACCCCTTAGCGCACGATCTGACACGGATGTTCCTCGGGCCCCTACGACTGAAGGGTCAGTTGGAGACGGTAAGGCGTTGGGTCGGCGGGGTCAGGAGGCCGGAGTGGTGCAGGAAGGCTATGGCGATTGTGCTGACGCAGCCGACGGCCGAAAGTGTAGCCCAGGCCAATTCCGGTGTTCCTGTCGCGTGTGCTGTGTCCAGTATGGCGCCGGTCATCAGGTTTCCTGCGGCGATTCCGATACCGCAGAGGGTGTTGTAGAGGCCGTAGTGTGTTGCCACGTAGCGGTTGTCGGCGAGGGTGACGATGATGTCCATTTCGAATGGGTAGGCCAGCATGGTTCCGAGGTTCAGAAGCAGAGCCGAAAGCAGTATCGGAACGGTGGCCAGGACCCAATGCCTGGATTCCTGCGATGGTGTCACGGCGATGGACGCCGCCAGTGGTGGTATGAAGCCGAAAGCCATGCAGGCCAGCCCGAGGATCAGCGATCGCGCGGAGCCGAGTGTCTGCTTGCACCATGCCGTGAGCCGGGTCTGCCAGATGACGGTCGTCAGTCCTGAAAGGGCGAAGACCAGCCCGACACCGATGGTGCCGGCCAGGCCCTCCCCGGCGATGCGCCTCAGTTCCAGAGGCACGGCGAGATAGATCTGGAACGAGAGTGCCTGCGAGCCGATCATCACGACGGAGAACAGCAGGAAGGGACGGTTCTTTACGACGGTCCGCCACTGGGAGAGGACGGATTCTCGACGTTCTGTGTCGGCCGGGGCGGTGCGGGCGGGCAGGGCGCGCAGCTGGATGGCCGTGAGGACGGCGAAGGCGCAGGCGGACACTGTGCAGGTCAGTTGGAAGCTGATGCCTGTCAGCGCGATTCCGGCCAGTGGGCCGAGCAGGATGCCGCCCTGGAAGAAGACGTTGAAGAGGGCGAAGCCTTCCACCCGTCGCTCGCCGGTTTCAAGGGCCAGGTAGGCGCGGACGGCCGGGTTGAACAGGGCCCCCGCGAGACCGATGAGGGCGGATGCCGCGAGCAGCGCGGGTAGGGAGTGGACGAAGCCGAGGGCGGCGAATCCGACCGTTCGGAGCGTGAGGCCGGCCATGATCATGGGCTTGTAGCCGACCCGGTCGGCGAGTGTGCCGCCGAAGAGGAACATGCCCTGCTGGCTGAAATTTCGCACACCCAGAATCAATCCGACAGCCCAGGCTGCGATTCCCAGTGTGCTGGACAGGTGTTGGGCCAGGTACGGCATCAGCATATAGAATCCGAGGCTGATCGTGAACTGGTTGATCAGGAGTAGCTGCACGGTCCGGTCGAAGGACCGTAATTGCTGAACCAGTTTCATCGTCATCCTCGAACTCGGCATGCCGGCCAGGTACTGATCGCCCGCTTCGCCGTCCTACTTCGTAGGACGGCGAAGCCATTCGGGAAACCAGTGCATGAGGTGCTTGCTATGTGCGACCTGCGCAGTCTCGCACCGTCTCGATATTTGTGTTTTTTCGAATTCGGTATCGGTCGCTAGCTCCAGGAAAACCCTTCGGCGATGCGGGCGGCTGTGTCTGAGAGTTGGGTGAGCAGCCGGGGTTCGTCCGGGGCGGAGACGGTCCAGGTGGCGATGAAGTCGCTGGAAGCCCTGTCGCCGTAGCGGGCGCCGCCCCAGTCGTCGCCTGCCTGCGTGTGCAGGGTGAAGTCGTCGATCTGGACGGGATTGACGGGAACCCGTTCCACTGTGCCGTTTCTCGGTGGCAGCCCGAAGTTCGCGACCATCGGTGCGCTGCGCAGATGGTCGTGGACGGCCTGGAGGTCTACGGGGAGCCGGCATTCCGTGCGTGCCCACAGGTGGCGGGGATCGAGTCCCAAGACGCGTGTGAGCATGGTGGGGACCGGGCCGCCTCCGACCCGGGCGGCGACCTCGCACAGCACGATCCGTCCTTCGGGGGTGACGAAGAATTCCGCGTGCATGAACCCGGGGGTGCCGGGCAGGGCATCGGCCAGGCGGTGCGTCTCGCGGACGAGGGGTGCGTGGAGTGGATCGGTGGGTGCGAGGGTGTGGCTGCCGCTCGGTTCGTCGGACCAGTGGGACAGGCACCCGTCGCCGATGTAGCGGGAAGGTACCGCGACGACCGGCCGGCCGTCGACCAGCAGTGCGTCCACGTGGTACAGGTCGCCGTCGATGTACTCCTCGACCTCATAGCCCGTAGCGAGGACAGACCCGTCGAACCGGGCGACGTCGTCAGGAGTCCTCAGGATGGCTACGCCCAGCGACCCGACGCCGTCGCGGGGTTTGACGACAACCGGGCCACCCAGCGTTTTCATGAAGGTCTGGATGTCAGCGACATGCTTCGCGGGTGCGTGTTTCGGTACCTGGATGCCGCCGAGTGCTGCGTGGTGTTTCATCACGAGCTTGTCCCGGTAGGCATTGGCATCGTCGGGCAGCAGCCCGGCTATGCCGAATTCCGCGCGTATGGCAGCCGCCCGGGCGACGTCCTTCTCCGCGAACGACAGCACGGCAGTCACCGGCTCGATCCGGTGCACGGCACGGGCCGCTTCCATTACAAGGCGGTCATCGGAGTAGTCGTCGACCCGGATGTCCACGTCCGGAGCGGCGACGGAGACCGGCGCATCGCGGGAGGTGATGACGGCCAGCTGCCCCCGCCTGCCGTCCAGCCAGGTATGCAGGGGCAGGCGGTCGTGGCGGTGGCGGTGGGAAGGGCTGAGGAGAGCCAGGATCATCGTGGCGCTACTCCTGCTCGCCCTGCGTGCCGAGCAGGTAGCCCAGCTCCAGTGCGGTGGAGTCGACCCGCTGGTCGGGATGGCCGCTGGCCAGGGTTGCCAGCCCCGCACGGCGGAACATCGCCTCCCAGAACTGTTTCGGTTCCAGGCGCTGCTCGGTGATGGTGTGCAGGAGGAAGTACGGGTTGTAGTAGGCGAGCCCGAGTCCGTGCGCCATGACGCTCGGGTCGTCGTGCCGCTGGTCCACCTCGATCACCGCCCAGTGGGCATCGGGGTACTTGGCGAAGACGTCCTTGAGTAAGGTCTCGACGGCGTCGGCCCCCTCCTGTTCCAGCATCTCCTGAAGCACGAACGCGGTCAGGAAGCACACACGCCCGGACAGCTCAAGACCCGTGGCGTCTTCGGCCTTGGCATGGTGGATACGTACCCTGTGGCCCAGTCCGAGACGGTCGACCTGGGCTTGCGCGAGCTTGGCACCACCCGCGTCCGGCTCGACGCCGACACCCTTCCACGTGGGGTGCCGCTCCAGGAGCTGGATGAGGAACGAGGCATCACCACAGCCCAGATCGACCACGGTCAGCTGCTCGTCGGTGAAACGCTCCAGGAGCTGGTCCACCAGGGGCAGCGCGTCGTACAGGCTCATGCCGCAACTGCCCGCACCGACACTTGCGCCGTCGCGAGTGGCAAACGGAGCACCGGACTTCAGGACGTCTCCCAGCTGCGTGAACGTCGTCGAGTAACCACCGATCAGCAGCGTGTACCACGCCTCGAACGGCGCGTAGGAGCGCGCCTTGTCCGTCAGACGCCAGCCGCCATCCGACTCCACGAGGAGACCCTCATTCGCCAGATACCGGCACAGGCCCGCCAGACGGCGCGGGTACAGACCGAGCCGGCCAGCCAGCGCCCTTGTGTCCAGGCCGGGTTCGGCATCCAGCTCCCGGAAAAGGCCGGTCTGCATGAGCTGGTGAATTCCATGTGCCAGCGCAAAGTACCTCACCGGCTGAAGAGCATCGATCAGCCGGTTCTCGAAATCGTTCTCGATCACAAATTTACCTATCAATTGTCAGCGTTCCATCTGAATTGAAAAGAAGACTCAAACGAGCTTCAACGTGAGCTGCCGACAGAGGCGTCGAACTGAACAGTGGCGGCGGCAAGCGCCCACTCCAGGAGTGAGAGGTCCTGCTCGGTTCCGATACTGAATCGAATCCAGTCAGGCATTCCCATCGGCGCGCAGTCTTTGACTTCCACTCCGAGATCTCGGAGTGCCGCCGTCAAGCGGCCGCCATCCAGACCCTCACGACACTTACCGATCACAAAGCTGGCCTGCGTGGGTGGCGCATCCTCGAACAGTCGGCTGTTCGCCACACACGCCCGATACTGCGGCCTCATGGCCGCAACATGAGCCTGACTCCGGGCAATGTGCTCGAGATCCGAGAGAGTCCCCTCCGCAGCGTGCAGTGCAACGGAATCCACCGAGTGAAACCGCTGGCGCTCCCGCAGCGACGCAATGCGGCGAGGCGATCCCACCAGCACCCCGAGCCTGATCCCGGCGAGTCCGTACACCTTCGAGAAGCTGCGAAATATCAAAAGATTGGCATTGTTGTCATCGGAAACGGACGGCATGAGGGAGTCGCGGTCCGAAAACTCGATGTATGTCTCGTCCAGAAAAACAAGTTCCGCCGACGCCGCCGCAGCATCCATCCATGAAGGAGAAAAGAAGTTCCCTGTGGGATTATGAGGCTGGGCAAGGAACACCACACCGCCCGACGCCAACTCCTCCGGATCGCATGAGGGCTCAAAACGGTCATCCAGTACAATGCGCCGGACCTTCTTGCCCAGCACTTCAGCCCGATGAGAATAGGCATCGAATCCAGGCCTCACCGTCCAGGCGGAGTCGACGAGCCCCAGCGCGAGATCGATCGCCTCGTCCACTCCGTTCACCAGAAGGATCCGGTCCAGCGAGACGCCATAAAATCGCGCCAACAGTTCAGAAACACGGCTGGCGGCATCACGTGGGTAGCGATGCAGATCCCGCGCGGCAGAGGCCACGGCAGCAATGGCCTGCGGAGACGGACCCAAGGGATTCTCATTGAAATCCAAATATGCGCGAGAGGGCTCGCCTGCCCGACTGCTTACTGCTTCATTCATGGTTCGTCACTTCATCCTGATCGGGCATTTTTCAACAATAAATCCCAAAGAAATACTCTATCCGCATATCTGTTCTGATAGGTGGGTAATCGGTGCCCAATTTGCGGCTGGGTGCGACTCCCGCCAAGCGCGCCGTGGCGCGGTTCCGTCATCGGAGTGGAGGCCGCCGCCCGGTAGGGATTGCTGCGGGTTCTCCAGGTCGGCTCTCCGGGGCGGTTGAAGTGACCAGAAGCCCGGCGGGCAGATGTTCCCTCGAGCGAACGTTCCCGGCCTGGCCTCCGGGCCCGGTATGACTGTCCCCTCTGTCGAAGGCATGACCTGGGGGGTGTCTCTATGTCCTTCGTCAAGGACGTAGTGCCGGGTATGAGGCTGTTTGGGATGGTCATGCGGCGAGGGTGATGGTGGGAACTCTGGACTCGTAGAAGGTTCCGTCGCGGAGCATGGCGAACAGGACGCTGATGCGTTGGCGGGCGAGGCGGAGGAGAGCCTGGGTGTGGGTTTTGCCGCGGGCTCGTTGCCGGTCGTAGTAGGTGCGTGAGGCGGGGTCGGCGTTCATGCAGGCGAAGGCGGAGAGAAGCATGGCGCGTTTGAGCTGCCGTTTCCGCCTCTGGGTGCGTGTTCGCCGTGGATCGAGGTCCCGGACGACTTCGTCGTCGGGGCGAGGCCGGCATAGGAGGCCAGGTGGGCGGCACAGGGCCGGGAGGAATCCGCTGATGATCCGCAAGTCTCCGGCCCGCAGGCTGGCACCGGGCCCCGAGCGTGACCGGGTTGCCGCCGAGCTGAAGGCGAAATACGAGGCGGGCGCCTCGATCCGGGCTCTGACGCAGGAGACCGGCCGTTCCTACGGCGGGGTGTATCGCCTCCTGACCGATGCCGGAGCGGCTCTCCGCTCGCGTGGTGGCGCGACGCAAGGGGGCTCGGCTCCGTGATCCCGCGGCCGCCGCACAACACCAAAGGCGGTGTCCTGCCCGGTGCCGGCGGCCCCGGAAGCGCAGGTCCCTTCGGGCTTTGGGGCAGCCCGGACACAGAGCCCGAGACAGAAGGGGAGCCCGGCGGCCGGACGTCGCACCGCAGGACCCGTCCCATTCCGCCTGAGAGCCCTCGTTCTCCACCTTGCGGGCGGCCTCGGACTCCGGGCTGCGGCAGGTGATGTGCACGCTCTCCTACCAGGTCTGAGTGCCCGGCTGGCCGCTCACCGCCTCCCCCAGCGCGTTCGTCGTCAACGCCGAGCCTTCTGTGACTGCGCGGGCCTCGGGGCCCTCATATCGGCCCGCAACACCGCCCGCCGCCGGGGAACCCACCTGCGCTGGCAGCACATACCCGAACACCTCCAATGACTGCTGCGCGCCACTGGAACCCGCCTGACCGGTACCTCCCCGCCGCCGGCAGGGACAGCACCGCTCACCGAGGCGGACAGTCTCCCCCTGCGGCCCGCGTGCTATACGTGGAGAGTGAGCAGCGGGCCCGTGAAGCCGCCGCCCCTGTACCGGCCTTGGTACTGGTGGGCTCGCGTATTCAACTGTCGTGAGTATTGCTGCCAAAGCGTCGGTGCAGTCACTGTCTGTTGGGGTGCCGCAGGTCATGGTCTG
>NZ_JBHWAQ010000091.1:0-7025 GCF_042743475.1 Streptomyces sp. NPDC059534 | reverse complement strand
TCTCGAGGCGGTAGCGGCTGGCAGTGGGCGGGTGGCGTCGGGGCCGGGAGTGGGTGAGATGCCGCTGAACGCGGACAGGAACCTTTGGGTCGCGCCGGCCGACTGGGAAAGCTTTTCATCGCCCGCTCGCGGGCGACTGGGACCTGATTGCGAACCATTCGTGTGGCGGCTCCCGGCAACTAAAAGCCGCCACACTAGAGCCTGCACAAACCAGGCATTTTTGCATCACTCGATTTCAAAGCGGGACGAATGATTGACCCGCGCTCGCAGACAGGAGACCCTTTCTTGAGCAGCAACGCCCCCGTACAGATGCCGTCCACCGACTCACACTGCCATCGTCCCCGAGTGCCGATCCGACGCAGACGGCGCGCCATCGCTGCGCGAGGCGCGGTTGCTGCGGGTGTTATCGCTTTGGCCGTTGGGTGGATGCCTGCCGCCTCGGCCAGCCCAGAGGGAATCTACGAGCAGACGGTGACCAGTGAGGGTGTGGCCTGCTTTGCCACCTCGACCGACGGCTCTCTGTTCGTCCGGGCGAAGGTCGGCCGGAACAGCCTCGGAGCAGACGATTTCCAGATGAGGGCCTACGACACGGCCAGCAGCGGTGACCTTCGCTACGAAGCCTTCGGAGCGCCGGGAAACTGGACGAGTAGCCATCTCCAAGGCCGAGGCGAGATCATCGATGCCGACGGCAATCCCGTTGCCGGCGAGGCATCGATGAGCGCTTCGTTCCGGCCCGTGGGAGATCCGGTCGAGAAGGTGGTGCGCGTTCAAGAAGGCAACAGCCGCATAGTGGCCACCATCACGACCCAGCGATATGAGATCACCAACCCGGTTGTCACCGTGACCGGCTTCGAAATAGGCCCGCTGGACTGCGCCGGGGATCACATCGTCACCCACACAATGTCCACCACTCCGGCGGCCTACATCGACAACGACAGGACCCTGGAGACACTGGACTCCGAAGAGTGCTCATTGCCCGGCGGCGGCGGGGACGTCTACGGCCGAGTTGACGGACGCCGCCTGACGCTGACGCTCTCCGAACTCCCCGGCGACCTCGACATCGCGAGCGGAACCGTCCCCCTGCGAGGCACTTCGGGAACCAGCCAGCTTTCCCTGACCGACCCCACGGGCGCCAGCATGGGAACGGCCCAAGCCACCGTCTCGGTCACCAAAGCCGGCAATCGCACGGCCGAGTCCTTCTCCGAAGACGGAATCGTAGTCGTACGGACCGTAACCCCCTACCGGCTCGCCCTCAGTCTCAACCTACCCAGCGGCCCAGTCTCCACGACCTGCGACATGCAACTGATCTCCAACCGACTGCGTGTGCGCCTGCCCTAAGCGGTCTTGCGTAAGTCCGGTGCTGCTGTGCGGAGTAGGGAGCAATAGTCAAGAGTTGTGGGTGGGGCTCTCCGGCTTGGCTGCGGTGATCTCGGCTGCCGCGAGCCGGGCTTCTTCGCGCACCTCTGGGTCGGGGTGCTGGAGGAACGGCTCGATCAGCGGGCTGGCCTGCGGGTCGTGGGTGGCGCCGAGGATGTAGAGGGCGTGTTCGAGGAGCTCACGCTCCATCGTCGGCATGCCGGCGGTCAGTGGTTCGGCGAGGTCCAGGGCCAGGCTGTGGTGGTTGAATGCCTCACTGAGCTCTTTCAGTACTCACTCCGCAGGGTGAACGCTCTTCTGGGGTTGACCGGCTTCCGACCTGCGGCTGGGATTCCCTCCTGCGGACGTAGCCGTCACCCGATCGGTGGCCACTCTGAAAGAGCTCACTGATCGAGTTCAGGGCGGACTCGCGGACCTTGATCACGGGGTCGTTGACGGCCGCACTGACCAGACGTCCGACGACCAGGCGAGCGGAGTCCGCGTCGAGTGCGGTGCCGCGCAGGAGGTCCCCGAGGACGTCGGCGGCGACGACGCGACGGTTCGGGTCGCGGTCGGTCAGTGCTTCAAGAGCGGCAAGCATCTCGTTCATGCCGCCACCTCGGACCGCTCGACCAGGATGCCGTTCTCGAAGCGTGCGCCGACGCGGACCAGGGGAACGAGGTGGGCCCCGGTGATCGCGCGCCATCGCTCCTGAGCGGACTCGACCAGCTTGAACACCATCGCGAGCGCGGCCGCCGGGCTGCCCGCACCGGGGGTGACTTTGGTGCGGAGCTTGACGGTCGAGAAGGTCGACTCGATGGGGTTCGTGGTCCGCAGGTGGATCCAGTGCTCGGCCGGGAAGTCGTAGAACGCGAGCAGTTCGTCCCGATCGTCGGTGATCTTCGCGACAGCCTTCGGGAACTTCGCCCCGTAGGTCTTCGCGAACGCCTCGATCGCCTTCTCGGCGTGGCCACGGTCCTCGGCGTTGTAGATCTCCTGCATGGCCTTTGTCGCGCCAGACTGTGCGGACTTGGGCAGGCAGTTGGTGACGTTGCGGGCTTTGTGAACCCAGCACCTCTGCGGGCGTGCGGCCGGGAACACCTCCGCGAGTGCCCGCCACAGGCCCATCGCGCCGTCGCCGACCACCAGCTCTGGGTCGCGCATGCCGCGGCGGCGGCAGTCGCGCAGCAGGTCGGCCCACGACTCGGTGGACTCGCGCAGGCCCTCGGCGATCGCGATGAGCTCCTTGGTGCCGTCCAGGCGGACGCCGAGCAAGACCAGGACGCACGAATGGGCCTGACCGAGGCGGACCTTGGGGTGCACGCCGTCGGCCCAGACGTAGACGTAGTCCCGGTCGGACAGGTCCCGGGTCTGGAAGGCGGCGTGGTCGTCGCTCCACTGCTTGGTCAGCCGGGTGACGGTGGCGGGCGACAGGCCGGCGGTGCCGCCGAGAAACTGCTCCAGAGCGGGCACGAAGTCGCCGGACGACAGGCCGTGCAGGTATAGGCAGGGGCAGCACCTCGGAGATCTTCGGCGACTTGCGGCACCACGGCGCCAGGATCTTCGAGGAGAACCGCTTGCGCTCGCCGGTCGTCTCGTCCACGCGCCGGTCGTTGATCCGCGGGGCCCTGACCTCGACCGGGCCGGCGGCGGTCACCACGGTGCGGGGCCGGTGGTGGCCGTTGCGGACCACCAGACGCCGTCCGTGCTCGTCGGTCTCCGCGGCCAACTCGGCTATGTACTGGTTGACTTCTGCCTCCAGGGCGGCAGCCAGCATGCGCCGGGCTCCCTCGCAGACGATCTCGTCGATCAGGGAGCCGGACTGGGTGGAGCCGTCGTCGGTGACTACGCTGAGCACGGGCGTGCCTTCCCGACCCGCGCTGCAACGCGGGCCTACTCGGAGACCATCAAAGGATCATTCGGGAAGGTACGCCCTTCGCGTTCCTGCCGGAACTGATCCACAGGTCTCCAGCATTGCTCCCGTGGGCACGATTGTGCTGGACAACGCCTCCACCCACGTCAGCCGACGGATGAGAGACGCACGGCCTCAACTCGAGGACCACGGCATCACTCTCTTCTACCTGCCGCCCTACAGTCCCGAACTCAACAAGATCGAGCGGGTCTGGCGGTCGGTGAAGTACGAAGACATCCCGATCCGGGCCTACCCCTGGATCGAACTCCGCACAGCAGCACCGGACTTACGCAAGACCGCTTAGCCGCACAGATCAGGCTCGCCTCGCCGCAGGCTTCGCAAGACAGAACTCATTCTTGGAATCGCCGGTCCCCAGTAACGGCGCGGCCGAGCCTGCAAGGGTAGGCATGAGGAGGGGCTCTGCTCCCAGGCGCCGATAGCGACAGCAAGAAAGCGGGCCTCGGCCCACCGCCCGCGGCACGCGACCGGCGGGTGGCCGTCGGCCAACAGCGACACCGCGCTGACCACCGCAGCCGGGGCAGCGAACTGATCGAGAGGAAGGGGGCCACCGCAATGCGGGGCCTCATGCCGCCAGCCGGTCTCCGATGACCAGCGCAGCATGATGCTGGCCCACGAAAAAACGGCGATCAGCTCGCGCCGGACGTCGGTGCCCGAAGCGCTTGCGGTGAGCGTGTCTGGGGCAATGCCAGCATCCACAAGAGCGGCATGGACGGCATCGGCGTAGGAAAGATGAGGCAGCATCAGGTTCCTCAGCGTGACAGAAGGGAGCGATATAGCGAAGCGATCCACACCGGACCTGCTGGCTCTCGGTGCCATCCATACCGGGTCCTGCGCTCGCGTGCGGCCGCTGAGCCGGTGCCGGTACGGTCGATGAGACGACGATGATCGTGATATCGCCGCCGTGATCGTCGATCAGTCGGCTGCCCCCTGATTGAACCAGGCTGGAGCCTGCCGACACTGACCTCACCTGTACCCGCGCGGATACGTCGCCTGCACACCCGAACATGGAGCGACCTGACGGAGGACACAGAAATCACCGCTTCTCCGAAAGGGGGCCGAAAAATCTGGTGAACCACTCCAGAACACCCCTCAATGACACAAAAACCCTGAGCAGCTCCTACCCAATACCATCACCCTGGACGAGCGGCGTAAGATCGACCTTCACCCCGCATAGACGCCGACCAGCAGCGGTACACACCTTCATATCTCTCTGCAGCTGCCGAGACAGAGTGCGATCTCGCACCTTCCGACCGAGCCCTGGATCAGCGAGCGCCGGGGCTGGGTGGGTTGGCTGAGAGGTGGAGGCAGGCGTGCTGGAGAGTGTGGCGGGCCTGGAGAAGGTGGGTTGCGGCAGGCGTGTGGTGCTGAATGCGCGTGGCGTGGACAGCGGCTGCGGCGCTGTGGTTGATGAGGTCGCGGGCCGCGGCTGTCAGGTGGGGCAGCCAGGACTGGTAGAGTTGACGGTCGAGGGTGGGGTGGGGACGGGCTCGGGTGCGATGGTAAGCGTGGACCAGCCATCGATCGGCCGGCAGACCGCCGGTGACGGGCTTCAGATGCTGATCGGCGATCATTGCCAGCCGGAGCCGCCAGAACCGCGAATGAGGGCCGGACAGACGTGTCATATCGTCACAGAAAGCTGCAAGAGCGTTAAGGAGAATGCCGCACCACCGGCGCAGGCTGTCAGTAGGGGAAGGAACACGGCCCGGGTGACTGGCTGACTGGCGAGTGATCCACTGCAGCTGGCTGGAGGCCACTTTCTCCGCCTTGCAAGGCAAACCGTTTATAGAACCGGTACAGGTGACAGCAGGGCGTCGCAGGGCGCTGGTCATGGGCTTGGACATTCGCCGCAGCATGCCGTGTAAGCACGGGCAGCCTGCTCTTGACACCAGGCCATCCGCTCAGTGAAAAGCTCCGGATAATCCCCCGCCCGGTGCAAGGGTGCGCAGAACAGCGCCTGCGCCCACACCTGGATCACAGACCTGTCCAAAGCCCCAGCCTGAAGCTGTGCTGTCCTACTCATTGTAGCCTCCGTCTCTGCTGTCGGTTCTTATCGCCCGCATGCGGTCAACCCGCACAAAACACTCCTGGAGTCCCAGGCTCCGCAGTAGTCACAGGCCGCTCATGAGTAGACGATGCCTATCTTTGAATCGCCCCGGATTTGATGGAGAAATCGAAGACCCGGAAGGATGTCGTTCATGGCTGCTCTCCGTAGGCGCCCCGGCGAGCTGCGTGAGGGTGTGACGCGGCATTGTGAAGTTCCCCCGTTGATGTGGACACCTGGACACTGGGACGTATGAACCCAGGGGAAGCAGTGCCAGGTGGGAAGTAAGCAGACGAAGCGTTACACGGCGGAGTTCAAGCGGGACGCGGTCGCGGTGGTGGGTTCCACGGGCCGGATGGTGACCGAGGTGGCACGGGAGCTCGGGGTGAGCCCGGAGTCATTGCGAGGCTGGTACAAACGGGCGAAGGCCGATCGTGGAGAGGGCCGGCCCGGCGAGCTGACCTCGGTGGAGCGTGAGTCAGCCGAGACGAACGTCATAATGCGGCGACGGACTTGGTGCCAGGATGTGGGAACCGCCTGAGCGGAAGGGCTCGTCACTGATCATTACCGACGCGGGAAGCGGCGGGAACGGTAAGTGAAGTAACAGCAGGGAGATTTCATGAGACAGGTATTTGCGGCGAAAGTGGGCCTCGCAGCCATTGCGGTGCTGACAGTGCTGACGGTTGGCGGCTGCCGGGAGGACGGTACGGAAGTTTCCGTCGTGCCGCCGAGCGGGCAAGCCGGTGAATCCGTGTCGCCGACGCCTTCGGCGAAGCCGAGTGATCAGCGCACCTTAGTGGACGCCCCCAGGGCGGGCGGTCTGAAGAAGCTGACGGGCGACGAAGCCCTGACGGACGTTCTCATCGACCCGGGCGAGATGCGGGACGGCATGACACTGGTCACCGGCAACTATGGGAACCCGAACGGGCAGGGCAAGCCGGTGCTGTTCGAGGGCGTCGACCACGTGCCCGAGGACACCAACAAGCGCCGCGAGCACCTGTTCCGGGGCATGCTCGAGTACATTCAATGGGACCCGGAGCTGGGGCAGCCCGAGGCGCAACCGGTGGAGAGCGGACCGCTCGGCGGCTCGATGGAGTGCCTGCTCGCCTCGCTGAGCGAGGATGGCAACGTCATCTGCGGATGGGCCGACGAGGGCACGTCGGCCGTCGCGCTCTTCGAGAACAGCACGCTTGCCGAGGCTGGGAAGCTCTTCGTCGAGATGCGCGGGGACTTGGAGCGCTGACCAACCGAGGTGACCCCCGGAGTGTGAACACAGGGGTTTTATGCTGCGAGGGAGAGTTTAGAGGACATCTGATCTAGGTAGTTGGTGTTTTGGGATGTTCTTGTGACTGTAGGCCGTGGTGGTCGTTGCCCCGGGTATGAGTCCTCGGCGTGCGTATCGCAGTGACGTTTCCGATGCTCGCTGGGCCTTGATCGAGCCGGTGTTCGTCGCCTGGCGGGCCGCCCGGTCAGGGCCCGGGACCGCGGCGCGGGTGCATGATCTGAGAGAGATCGTGAACGCGATCCTCTATGTCAACCGCACCGGGATCCCGTGGGAGTACCTGCCGCACGACTTCCCGCCGTTCAAGACCGTCTACGACTACTTCGCTTACGAGTTGGTGCGTGATAGCGGGTGAGTCGTGGTTGCCCTGCTTGTGGCGTTGGTCAGGTGGTGGTGTTGCGGTCGGAGACCAG
>NZ_JBHWAQ010000090.1:0-7186 GCF_042743475.1 Streptomyces sp. NPDC059534 | reverse complement strand
GGCAGATCTTCCGCAGATCCCGCATCAGCCCCAACCGCATGACCGTCATCACCAAAGCCGTCCTCACCCTGGAGAGGCAACGCTGAAAACGCTCACTAGGTCCGGCGTGAGCAGGCCGATCGCGGCGAAGGCGCCGCCGGCGAGCTGACCAGCGCCGAACGCGAGGAACGGCGGCGCCTGCGCAGGCAAGCTGATCGAGCGTCAGATGTACGGCCGCGCGAGCTTCCCCCTCTTCCGCCACCGCATCCTCCTTGGCTGGCCATACCCTCCGTCACCACCGACTACGGAACAGACCCGAACGATTGACAGACCCGCCGCGGAGGGCGGAGGCGAAGAGAGTGAGCAGGTCATGCCATTGGGGGTTTACGGCGAACTTGGTGAGGAGTCTGCCGGTGCGAGCGGCAGTGGTATTGGTGACGAACCAGGGGGGCTTCGGGGAGATGGATGTGTCGCCGAGCAGTACGGATCGTGGTGCGGGACGGAAGGGGCCGGTGACGACAGTGCGTTCGGTGTGGTCCAGGAGGAGAGCGTTGTGGACGGTGCCGATGCCGCTCTGGACGTCGTCCAGGGTGTGGCCGGGGAAGGCTCCCCAGGTGGCGCGGGGTGTGGCGTAGCCGACGCCGGTCCAGGCGTTGACGGCGATGGTGCCGTAGCGCAGGTCGGCGATCGCGCCGCGGAGGCGGCGGCCGAGGGCTTTGAGGGTGTTGGGATGAGCGATGATGTTGGCGCCGAGGGTTCCGCGGAGCCGATCGTTGGCGGCGGTGACAGCGGCGCCGAGGAACTGCGTTCCGGTGCCGGGCAGTTCGGTGACGCCGAGGACCGGCCCGAAGTACTCGGTCGTGAAGGCGGACTCGCTGTCGTCGGTGAGGTCCAGGCCGGTGAGGAGGGTGCGTTCCGGGGTGCCGCCGGGTTTCTCCGCATGACCGGGGTGGAGGCTACGGGCGTCCTGGACGCGGGCCTCACAGCTGGGGTACCAAGCCGGACGGGCTGGCGCGGTGGCGAGGGCCCGACGGAGCGCGGTGAGAAAGGCGCTCTTCTGGGGCCAGTCGGAGCTGAGGATGAGGATCTGGCCGGCGATGCAGTTGCAGCCGCTGTTGTGCAGTCGCATGGTGGCGACGTGTTCGGCCTGGTAGCGCAGGTCTGCGTCGGACCACTTTCCCGGCAGGACGATGATCGGGGAGACGCCGCCGAGTTCGCTGGTCATGGGCTTGGCCAGCTTCGGTGTGCCCGCGGTCTTGGCGGCCGTCGCCGTCTCGCCGGTTCCCCAAACCACGGCGTCGTGGGTGGCCTCGCTTCCGGTCATGTGCACGGCGGAGATCCCGGGGTGCTCCGTGAGCGCAGCACCCACCTCGGGTCCGCCGGTGACGATCTCGAGCAGGCCCCGGTCGATGAGCGGCTTGAAGACCGCCCGGTAGACGTCGGCCAGCGGGTCGGTGGTGGGGTTCAGCTTGAGGACTGCCGTGCGGTTCTCGGCGTACAGCTGGTACAGCACGTCCAGGGGCGGAATGGAGAAGATGTTACCGGCGCCCAGGATCAGGGCCACACCCCTGGTCTGTCGTGGTGTCCGCTGGGTGAGGCCGGCCGTGGCCCGAAGCTGGTCCTCGGTGACGCCGGGGGTCGTCCAGACCTCGGCGTGGAAGCCGCTCATGAGCAGCTTGTCGTAGGTGTTGTAGGGCAGGACCTGGACGGCGAGCCGGCCGCCCGGGGCCCGGGTGATCCGGGTGCCGGCGAGAACGTCAGCTCCCTGGTCGAGGCGTCGAAGGGTTTCCTCGAGTGCCTGGAGGTAGGTGAGCACCGCATACGGGCCGCTCATCCATTCCTCTCCGACGAGTGGGGAGGTGGGGTTGAGCTGCTTGATCCTGGCCGCGATGCGAACCCATTCGTCGGCGACGGCCGCGGTGGCGGCCGCCACATTGAGGAGCAGCTCGCGCCGTTCGTCCAGGTAGGTGCGGGCCCAGACACGTTCGCCGGAGGCGAGCCGTGCGACGAGGGCGTCGGGGTCAAGGTCGGAGGTGGCGGGGGTGGTGTTCATGGTGGGGGGCCTCGTTCACGTGTCGGGGGTTAGGAGAGCTTGGGGAGGATCTCGTCGGCGACGCGGTGACCGGATTCAGCGGCTCCGTCGATGTAGCCCGCCCAGCGGGTGGCGGTCTCGGTGCCGGCCCAGTGCAGCGGGCCGACCGGACGGCGCAGCGCCGGGCCGAAGCGAGTGAGGGTGCCGGGCACGGCGAAGGCTCCGTAACAGCCGCGGCTGTACTCCTCCTCCGCCCAGTCACGTTCGATGTAGGCGATGGGGTTGCGGGCCCGGGGGCCGAAGTAGCCGACGAGGTCGTTGATCACCTGGGCGCGGCGCTCGTCGGGGTCCATGCGTGCGCCGGCGTCGGCGTGGCGGCCCTCGAGGAAGCCGACGAGCACGCCGCACGAGCCGTCGTGGGGGGTGTTGTCGAGGACGGTGCCGAACGGGCGGTGGGTGCTGTTCGCCTGGCCACTAAGACCCGCATGGCGCCAGAATGGCTCATCGTAGGCGACGTTGACCTTGATGACCCGGCCCATCGGCATCCGCTGGACGAGCTGGTCGCGGTCACCGGGGAGGCATGGCGTGAAACGGATGCGGGCGGCGAGCGGCGGCGGGACAGCGACCGCTGCCCGCTGGGCGCGGACGGTCAGGCCGCTGCGCGTGGTGACGCGGACGCCCGAGGTCGCTGCGGGCTGCCAGTCGATGTCTGTGACGGGGGCTTCAAGGACGACCCGGTCGCCGAGATCCTCCGCCAATTCAAGGGCGATACGCTGTGTTCCGCCGACGACACGGTCCTGCTGGGCCCCGCCGGCGATGTTGATCAGCGGGTCGAGGCCGCCGGCGGCGCCGACGTAGAAGGCGACCCAGAGCGCGGACATATCCTCGGGCTCGGCGGAGAAGACTGCCTCGACGATCAGCCGGAAGAACTCCCGGCCGCCCGCAGTGCGTGCGGTTCTCCGCAGCCAGGTGTCGAAGGTCTGCCTGTCCAGCTCCTCGGCCTGGGGTGCCCGCCACGGATCGGTCGCGGCGATCTGGCGCGCGATCCGGTCCAGGCGGTACTGGGCCTGTCCGATGTCGGCGAGGAGCAGTGGGTTGAGCTTGGGAATCCGGCCCGTGTACTGGGAGCGGGTAGTGCCGAACTCTCCGATGTGCTCACCGTCGCCGTAGGTCGGGTAGGTGCGCAGGCCCAGTTCCCTGATCAACTCTATGGCGTGGTGCTGGGTCGGACCGACCCACTGCCCGCCCACTTCGACAGGGGCGCCACCGGGCAGCTCTTCGTTGAGGAGCCGGCCTCCGACACGGTCACGTGCTTCCAGGACCATTACATCTGCTCCGTTCCGTACGAGGTTTCGGGCGGCCACCAGGCCGGCCACTCCGGCTCCGATGATCACGACGTCCGCTGACTTCTCCATCACGTCCACCATTCAAGTAGAGTGCGTCTAACATACGCAACGTATGTGATATTCATGGCGTATGGAAACACTGCGCGAGAAATACGCGGAGAACACGCGCCGCGCCCTGCTAGCCACGGGCCTGCGTCTCTTCACCGAGCGGGACTACGCGAGTGTCTCCGCGGAGGAGCTGGTACGTACCGCCGGGCTGACCCGGGGCGCGCTCTATCACCACTTCGGCGGCAAGCCCGGACTCTTCGAGGCCGTCTTCGAGGAGCTGGAGCGACAGGCCACCAAACGCATCCGGGTGGCGATCACTCCCGTACCCGATCCGCGCGGGCGTGCCTACAGGGCGGTCGACGCGTTCCTCGACGTCTGCGCCGAACATGCCTATCGACACATCGTGCTCCAGCAGGGGCCGATCGCCCTGGGCTGGCAGCGGTGGCGTGAACTGGATCAGCTCCACCTCGGCGGCCTGGTCCTCGACATCGTGAACGCCGCGCTCAACGCCGGCCGCCTGCGACCTCACCCGGCCAACCTCGTCGCCATAGCGCTCTACGGCGCGCTCACCGAGCTGTCCATCACCGTCGCGGAGACCGAAGAGCCCGATCAGGCCCAGATGCAAGCGGCGGACCTTATTCGTAATCTCATCGACGGGGTGGTGACTGACAGCGGCCCGCCGTCGGCGTGACCGCCCCAGCTCCCGCCGTCACCCGCCGGCGGCGGCGCTTGTCCGGCTTTTCGGGCTGTGGGTGCCGGGCGAACCAGCGGGCGACGGGCCCGCGGTCACTCCGCAGGACCACACTGAGCAGGATGGTCGCGGCCGTCACCTTACGACCTGGGGAGCAATGTTCTGGGCTGAGGTCGGGCCGTGACATGTGAAGGGCCGCACGGGTTAGGAAGGTTGTGAAGCAATCCTAGGCCCGTGCGGCCTGTTCCCATCCTGCCTTGTCTGGTATCTCCCGCCAACATCTCGGCGAGTTGATCGAAGAACTGGCCCCGAAGTGGGCGGCGGTGCGTGAGTCAGTTCTGTGTGAGTGGCGTGGCGGGGACCGGCGCCGGGCGGCTGGTGCCGGCCGTAAGCAGAAGCTGGTCTTCACCGACAGGCTGCTAGTCAGTCTAACAATACCTCGAGGAGGGCTCGCCCCGACCAAGTGCCGAGACGACGTCGGAGGTGAGGACCGAGGTGTCGAAGACGCCCAGCCGGAACGATCCGGCGAGAGGCGGGGTGACCTGGCTGTTCATGACCGGAGACTAGGACCTTGGTAAGCCCGGTGGTGAGCGTTTTCCGCAGAGTCGGCCTCGCTGCCGCCGTTCTGCGGCAAGCTCTCCAGGGCCCTGCTCCACGCGTCCCCGGCCCGGCCGGCCCCGGCGGAGGACGATGGAGGCATGGGCGAGCATGACCAGGACCAGGACGTCGTTGCCGAATCGGCGCGGCTGCCGCTCACGACGGCGCAGGCCCGGGAGGTGACGGCCGGGCTGCGTGAGGCGATGGACGATGTCCGGCGCTCTGTGGCGGGGCTCGCCGCCCGGGTTCGCGACGCGCACGCCGCTCGCTTCTGGGTGCGCTGCTCGGGCACGGCAGCTGGGAGTCCTACTGCGCCGTGGAGTTCGACATCTCCCGCGCGCAGGCGTATCGGCTCCTGGACATCGCTCGCGCCCTGGCCGCGATCCACGGCGCCGTTTCCGCCAGCACCGAGACGTCTCGCACGCTTTTCCGGCCTGTGCCGTAACTGTTCGGGATGTCCGTGTTGCCTGTGACCACGGACATCCCGTGCTCGTTTGCCGACCGGCGTCGTGGTGTTCGCCATGTCCAGGCAGGTCGGCACGGAGGGCAACGTGGCACACAGGCTGTCAATCGGTCAGCGCAGGGTGCAGGAGATCACCAACGGGGACGACGGCGATCATACACGATCGTCCAGCCTGCCGGTGGCGTACATGCGGGGGCCGAGCGGTTCCTGTCACAGTACGCGGGTACGGGGTCGGACTGGCCGTACACGTACCTACTCGTCGACCATCTGCGATGGCTGGAGCACGAGAGACTGGCCCCGGAGAACGTCGGCTTCCGGGACCTGGAGCGGTACGTGGGCGCGGTCGGGGCGAAGGTCGCCGCCCCGCTGAGGTCGCCGTGGCGGGTTGGCAAGCGGCTGTACGGCAACAGCGCGCTGTCCTCGGCGGCATTGTGTCTGAAGGGCTTCTACCTGCGGAAGGCCGAGCTTGGCATCAACACCGAGTTGGCCGAGACGCTCGACAAGCAGCGGATGCCGACCCGACAGGACCGGGACCGCGCCCTGCTGGGCCACATCACGAAGGACATGGAGGCCAACCCGCTGGCGCCGCGCAGGATCCGCCGTCGGCATCCGAAGATGCTGCCGGACGACGCCCGCGGGCTGATGCTGGCCGTGGTGAAATCGGCCCGGGACCGGCTGGTCGTCGACTGGCTCAGCGACGGGGGATTCCGCGTCGGAGAGCAGCGCGAGCTGCACCTGTGCGACCTCCACCTGCGGGAAGGGGCCCACTGCGGCGAGTGCCGCACTCCGCACGTCCACGTGTGTCATCGCGAGGGCCTGCCCAACGGCGCCGGGGCGAGGACGAAACGGCCCTGGGAACTGACGGACGGCACCATCCGGGCGGGCTCATCAAGCGGGCCAGCCCGGCGATGATCCACGCCTATTTCGACTACCTCACGGGCGAGTACCCTCGCGGCACCTCCCACGGGATGCTCCTGGTCCAGCAGCACGGACCGGGCCGGGGCCTACCCTGGGCCCCGGAAGGCGTCCGGAAGATGATCGCCCGGGCCCCAGCCCGGGCGGGGCTGGGCAGGATTCGCCCTCATGGCTTCCGGCACTCCTTCGCGACCGCGGCCCTCGATGCCTCTGATGGCAACCTCGTGGTGACCCGGGATGCCGGCGGCTGGGCCTCCGCCCAGGTGGTCGACGAGATCTACGCCCACGTGGACGTCAACGACCCCGTCTTCAACGCGGCGCTGCTGAAGACGTGGGTTGATTGACAATGGGCACGAAGTCCCCGATCCGGCTGCTGGCCGACCCGGTCCACGCCCGTCGCACTCGCGACAGGCTTGAAGTGCTGACCACTCTGCTCGGCGGCCCGTCGGCCGATCCGCTCTACCACGGCTCCGTGATCGAGATCCCCGCGGACCACCCCGTCTATCGCTGGGGCTGCAAGGTCGCCAGCTGCGGAAACGCCCAATCTTCACGCAGAGACATCTGCAGTCCCCATGAGAGGGAGTCGCTGCGCGCCCGGCGTGAAGGTGTCGCGCGTCGCGCTTTCCTCAGCGAGGCCGGGCCCGCCGAGGTCCGGCGACCCGATCCCGCGGCAGGCACGCTCGACCTCCGGGGCCTGCCGCCCCTGACCAGGGCCGAGTTCCAGTGGGGGTTGTTCGCCCACACGCAGCAGGCATCCCGCCATGGCTGGCACATGAACGAGCTCCGCGCCGCCGTCCGCTTCCTCCAGGACCACCGTGTTGCATCGCTGTTCGATCTGGCGTCGGCTGGCGAGCCCGTTCCCACCCGCTTCGCCGGTCTCCTGCGCGAGACGTCCACCGAACTGCGGATCGTCTACTTCACCCCGGAGGAGACCAAGGAGGCCGGATACATCGAGACCGAGCGCTTCGGGGTTCGCTTCCATCGCTCCCGCAGCGATTTCAATCTCACACAGGTCTCCCAGTGAACCGCTCCGGTGTGTTCGGAGACTTCATTTCGTGAGGAGATGGAGTCCATGTCACGTCCTTTGAGGAACTATCCGGCCGAGTTACGCGAGC
>NZ_JBHWAQ010000089.1:0-7187 GCF_042743475.1 Streptomyces sp. NPDC059534 | reverse complement strand
GCCACCTTCGCTGCCCGCGACACCGCCTGGTGGGGGCAGGGAACCGCATGTGCGTCGGACTCGAAGAAATTCGGGTCCTGGTCCAGCAACTTCATGACCGAGTACCACGCCCGCCACTATGGCGGCAACGGAGTGATGATCTACCGGCAGTGCGACCTGAAAGTCGCACATTTCGAGCAAATGTCTGGGAAGGAGATACCGACATTTTCGACCTGTGACCAACTGGTCGATTCCCCAGCCAGCGTGCGGAGTAAGTAATTCCTCGGTGCGAAGCCTGGCCAGCAGACCGAAGGCCGAGACGACCACTGAATCGGCACGGGTCAGGGGAAAGCCCGGACGGATGAACACAAGTGAACCCTTGATGAGGACTCGTAAAGATCACCCGCCTCAGTGGAAGCAGTCGAGGCGGTCCAGGAGCTACCGGGTGAGAACCCAGCGTGACTCTGAGCTGGCTGTCAAGGCCGGAGTAGGTCACCGCGGCTTCCGGGTCAAAGAGGGCATCCAACCCGGGCGCATCTCGTGTGTGCGGAACAGGGAAACCCCGTAGAGGTCCCTCTGGGTAGGCCGGAGGCAACGAAGGCTCAACTCCTCTGCGGGTAAAGGATGGTCCGAGAAGCGAACGCCGCCAAGCCGAAAGGCAAGGGGAAAGGCCGGATATAGGGGCTCCACCCTCCGGCTATAACCCGGCGGATACCGGGCTGATGCCCGGGTCCGAAAGGACGCCCAAGCGGACCAGGTGGGTCTTTGAAGAGACGACGATGCACCGAGTAAACGGCAGCGCACGTTAGACAGGGAGGGCGAGTGGACCAGAACACCGGGCAGCTGTCCTTCTGGAACGAAACTGCCGACGATGCGGAAGCCTGGCACCAGATCGACTGGGGCCGGGTCGACCGCGATGTAACGAGGCTGCGCCAGAGGATCTTCAAGGCCGCTCAAGCTGGCGACATGAAGAAGGTCCGCAACCTCCAGAAGCTCATGATGCGGTCGGCCGCGAACACGCTCCTGAGCGTGCGCCGGGTAACCCAGGTGAGCCGGGGGCGAAAGACCGCCGGCGTGGACGGGGAGACGGCACTCGGCCCGAAGGAGCGGGGCCGGCTGGCCCGCATGCTTCTGCGGAACGGGGCCGCCCGCCCACGTCCGGTGAAGCGAGTACAGATTCCGAAGGCGAATGGGAAGACGCGCCCTCTCGGCATCCCGGTCATCCGGGACCGGGTCCACCAGGCCAGGGTGAAGAACGCCCTGGAACTGAATGGGAGGCGCGATTCGAGGCGCGAAGCTACGGCTTCCGCCCCGGCCGGGGATGTCACGACGCACTGGCGGCCATCTTCCAGGTGGTGGGCAAGCCCGCCAGCCACCGGAGGTGGGTGCTGGACGCCGACTTGTCGGCGGCGTTCGACCGGATCGACCACACGCACCTGATGCGGTCACTCGCAGGCTTCCCCGCCAGGGATGCCGTCGAGGGCTGGCTGAAGGCCGGAGTAATGGACAGGGGAACCTTCGCGCCGACGGTGGAAGGCACTCCGCAAGGAGGGGTGATCAGCCCGCTCCTGCTGAACATTGCTCTGCACGGAATGGAGGAAGCAGCCGGGGTCTCCTGGAGAAGACACGGGAACTCCCGGGTCCTCAAGGAAGGGTCCCCGGCCCTTGTGCGGTACGCGGACGACTTCGTGGTCATCTGCCACACGGAGAAGGACGCACACGAGGCGTACCGGCGGCTGAAGGAATGGTTCACGCCCAGGGGGTTGGCCTTCAACGAGGAGAAGACCTCGCTCCGCCACCTCACTGACGGCTTCGACTTCCTCGGGTGCACCGTCCGGACGTACGCCAACGGGTACACGCTCGTGACGCCGAGCAAGGACGCGGTGAGGAAGGCCAAGGGGCGTATCCGGGACGTTGTCCGGTCGAACCGGGGGAAGCCTGCGGACCGGCTGGTCCCAGAGCTCAACTCGTTTCTCCGGGGATGGACCGCGTACTACCGCCCCTGGAGCTCGAAGAGGGCCTTCAAGGAAGTCGATCGGATCGTGTTCGGCCAGCTCTGGCAGTGGGCGAGCAGACAGCATCGGCGGAAGGGAAGGCAGTGGATCGCGGCCCGGTACTGGGACAAGCGGATTCCCGGGAGTGACAACCGCTGGATCTTCGGTGAGGGTTCGGCGTACGTCAAGCCCGCCGCGATGACCAGGATCGTCCGTCACGTGCCGGTCCTTGGAACCCATTCCAAGGACGATCCGGCGCTGACGGACTACTGGACCGAGCGCGCGGCCAGGCGGACCAAACTGGGGCTGGAGAACAGGTTCATCCAGACCCTCGCAGTCCGTCAGCGCGGCCGATGCGCCCGGTGCGGTCTCGACCTCGTCGAAGGAGCTGAGTTCGAGCCGGACAACATCCACGACTGGGTGTCCTGGTTCGACTCGGTCCGCCGGACGCTGAACGTGCACCACGTCGTGCACCGACAGCACGGCGGCGGCAACGAGCTGAAGAACCTCATCCTCCTGCACTCGCAGTGCCACCAGCAGCATCACGCGACAGAAGCACTCGATGCGAAGCGGTCCCAGCGACCTGCTTGAGCCGCGGTGCGGTGAAAGCCGCTCGCCCGGTTCTGAGGGGGCCGGGGTCCCAGCAATGGGCCCCGGCTACCCGACCGTCGAGCGGAAGAACGTCTGCATCTACTCCCAGCTCAAGAGCTGTTCGTCGTCCGAGGTCGCGGCGATGATCGAGGGCCTGCTGCGGCACTGCACGGACGCCGAGATCGAGTCGAACTATGTGGATACGCACGGTGCGAGCGTGGTCGGGTTCGCCTTCACTGAGCTGCTGAACTTCCGCCTGCTGCCCCGGCTGAAGAACATCGACAGTATCCGCCTGTACCGCCCGGACGACACACCGCCCGGCTGGCCCGCCCTCGGCAGCTCGTTGACGCGGCCGATCCGCTGGGACCTGATCATCCAGCAGTACGACCAGATAGTGAAGTACGCCACCGCGCTCCGGCTGGGGACGGCGGAGGCGGAGCAGGTGCTGCGGCGCTTCACGCGCGGTGGCCCCAAGCACCCCACCTACGCCGCGCTCGAAGAACTCAGCCGCGCGGTCCGTACGGTCTTCGCCTGCGACTACCTGGCCGGCCCCGGCCTGCGCCGCGAGATCCACGGCGGCCTCCAGGCCGTGGAGAACTGGAACAGCGCGAACACCGCGCTCCACTACGGCAAGGACGGCGCCCTGACCGGCCCGGACAAAGAGCACGCCGAAACCTCAATGCTCGCCCTGCACCTGCTCCAGTCGAGTCTTGTCCACATCAACACCCTGCTGGTGCGGCAGGTCCTCGCCGAACCGGCCTGGGCGAAGAAGCTCACCGACGAGGACCGGCGTGGGCTGACCGCCTTGTTCTGGTCGAACATCAACCCGTACGGAACGTTCCGCCTCGACATGGACAAGCGGCTCGACCTGGCGCCGCTGGCCGTTCCCCGCCCCCGGCAGGCCGCAGACGGCGCGGCACAGGACGCGCGATCTACCCGGTGAGTACCGGAAGCGTCCGCTACGGTACGAACTGCTGTCAGTGGACCGTGGGCCCGGCTCGATAACCCGGAACTTGTCGGCCCGTGACCGGACGCTCATCCGAAGGTGCCCCGCGCCGGAGCCATCTCTCGTTCTTTCCTCGGCCGACGCCTTGGCGCGCGGTCAGTCACGGGATCGACACGGCATAGGAGTGGGGTGCTACGGACGCTGTCAGGGCTGCCCTGTGCGGGCTTCTGCAGCATGTGACACTGCTTCGCGGACCGGATTGGGTCCTTCGGCGAGTTCCAGGACGAGTCCCGTGGTGGTGGGGGTGTCGAGCAGGGCGACGAGGACTTGGGCGACATCGTCCCGGGTGACCTCTCCGATGCTCCGCTCGGCGGTGAGGCGGACGCTGCCGGTGCCCGGCTCATTCGTGAGGGCCGCCGGCCGCAAAACGGTCCAGTCGAGGTCCTGCGCCATGAGGTGCTCGTCCGCAGCGGTCTTGGCATGCACGTAGGCCGCCCAGACGTCGTCGGCGTGGGCCGGGGGCGGACTGCCCGCGCCACGGGTGGAGACCATCACATACCGCCGGACCCCGGCCCGCAGAGCAGCGTCGG
Source organism: Streptomyces sp. NPDC059534 (assembly GCF_042743475.1). Taxonomy (NCBI): domain Bacteria; kingdom Bacillati; phylum Actinomycetota; class Actinomycetes; order Kitasatosporales; family Streptomycetaceae; genus Streptomyces; species Streptomyces sp. NPDC059534. The sequence continues at coordinate 3,087 of NZ_JBHWAQ010000089.1, read as the reverse complement.
CTAGCAGGACAGCAGCCTGATGGTCCACGGTGTGCTTACGGGCCGCTCCGCTGCCGGGGCCGGCTCCTGCGGCGAAGACCACGGCATCCGCCCCGGATACAACCCGGGCAACCTCGTCGGACGATGTCTTTTCGAGGTCGCAGACGGTGGGCTCTATGCCGTCTGCTTGCAGAGCACTGCTGTGGGCCGGGTTGCGGACGATTCCGATGACGCTGTCGCCCCGTGCCGCGAGCAGCTGGCCCAGACGCCGGGCGATCTGGCCGTTGCCGCCGGCAATCACGATTTTCATGAAGCTCTCCTCGGATGGAAATAACGATGCGGTCTCTCCGGCTGCTGTCGCGGCCAGCTGAGTGCTGCGGGGGCCGCTCAGACCCCAGGGGGTAGTGCCCCGTGAGGATCGTGTCAGGCCGCCCCTTCAGAAGGCGATGCGGATCTTGAGGGCCGTGCGGTTGTCCATCGCGCGGTAGCCCTCGGGCACGCCATCCAGGCCGACGGTGCGGTCGAAGACCAGGCCGGGGTCGATCGCACCGGACAGCACGTCCGGGAGCAGCTCGGGGATGTACGCACGGGCGGGAGCGACGCCGCCAGCCAGCGTGACGTTCCGGCCGAACATCTGGGAGATGTCGACACCGGCGCTGCCGCCGTGCGGTACGCCGACGTAGCCGACCGCGCCGCCGTCCCGGGCGATGGAGATCGCGGTGTGCATCGACTCCTCGGTGCCGACGGCCTCCAGCACGGCGTCCGCTCCCTGACCGCCGGTCAGCTCCTTGACCGCCTCGATCGCGGCCTCGCCGCGCTCGGCGACCACGTCGGTGGCACCGAAGCTGCGGGCGATCGCGGTGCGCTGCTCGTGCCGGCCCAGCGCGATGATCCGGCTGGCGCCGAGGCGCTGCGCGGCCAGCACACCGCACAAGCCGACCGCACCATCGCCGACCACGGCGACGGTCGAGCCCGGTCGGACCCTGGCGGCGATGGCGGCGTGGTGACCGGTGCTCATCACATCGGAGAGGGCAAGCAGGCCGGGCAGCAGCTTCTCCTCGCCAGCCGTCTCCTTCGGCAGCTTGACCAGGGTGCCGTCGGCGAACGGGACTCGGACGGCCTCGCCCTGGCCGCCGTCGGAGCCGACCTCGCCCCAGAAGCCGCCCTGTGGGCAGGAGGTATGTAGGCCCTCGCGGCAATAGTCGCAGGTGCCGTCCGACCAGACGAACGGGGCAACCACGAAGTCGCCCGGGCGTACGTCCCGCACCTCGGAGCCGACCGCCTCGACGATGCCGAGGAACTCGTGCCCGATCCGCTGACCTGCTGTACGGGAGGCCACACCGCGGTACGCCCACAGATCGCTGCCGCAGATGCAGGCGTTGACCACCCGCACTACGGCGTCGGTCGGCTTCCGGACCACTGGGTCGGGCACCTCTTCGATCCGGATGTCGTTGGGGCCGTAGATCATGGTGGCACGCACGAAACACTCCTGGCGCTGTTTGGGGCATGGGATGAGGAAGCCAGGGTCACCGCACACATGTTCCCGCGTCCAGCTACATCCTCTACAGCACACCCTTAAGATGAACTAATGCTCGATGTCCGACGACTCATTCTCCTGCGCGATCTGGTTGCCCACGGCACGGTGACCGCCGTGGCTGAACTCCATGGCGTTACGACCTCCGCCGTCTCGCAGCAGCTGCGATTACTCGAGGAGGAGACCCACACCCGTCTGCTGGAACGCACCGGCCGATCCGTCCGCCTCACCGCCGCCGGGCACCAGCTGGCCGAAGACACCGAGCATGTCCTCACGGCTCTCGAACGAGCCCGGAACCGCCTGCTCCCCGATACCGGGGAGCCAGCTGGTCCCCTCCATTTCGCCTGCTTCCCCAGCGCTCTCGCACCGGTAGCCGCCCCCCTCAGCAAAACCCTGGAAGGCGCCCACGAGAACCTGCGGCTGCACATCACCGAAGCCGAACCCGAAACCGGCGTACGGCTGCTGATCCAGCGCCGCGCCGACATCGCGCTGCTCTACCGCTACACAAACCTCGCCACACCCCCACACCCCGGCGTCGAGACCCACGCTCTATGGACCGATCCACTGGTCGCGATCCTGCGAAACGACCACCCCGCGGCCGACCCCGAGCGATCTCCAATCGACCTACGGGAACTCGCAGGCGCCCCGTGGATCACCGCCCCGCCGCAAACAGCCTGCGGAGACGCCGTTCTCCAAGCCTGCCGGTCAGCTGGCTTCACACCTCAGGTGCGCCATACCTTCACCGACTTCTCCGCCATGATCGCCCTCGCCGCAAGCAGCGGCCACACGGTCCTTATCCCACACATCGCCGCAGCTCACCTCCCGCCGACACTGACAGCACGACCGGTGACGGACAACACGCTCACCCGCACGATCGAGACCGCCGTCCGCCACGGCACAGCACACGAACCCACGATCGCCGCATGCCTCACCGCACTTCGCACTCTCAGCAACAGCGCGGCATACACAGCGGAGAACAGCGCCTTCCAGGGAAGTCAGTGAAGTGTCGGAAACCGTTGGCAGGCTCAAGCGATCAGCGCATCACCGCTGTTCAGGAGGTCAGCGTAGACCTCTGCCGGGGTGCGGTAGCCGTGGGTCTTGCGTGGGCGATGGTTGAGTTCGTGGGCGATGGCGTCCAGGTCGGCCTGGCTGAACGTGCGGAGGTCGGCGCCCTTGGGGAGGTACTGCCGAAGCAGCCGGTTGGTGTTCTCGTTGGTGCCGCGCTGCCACGGGCTGCGCGGTTTGCAGAGGTAGATCGGCATCCCGGTCTCGGCGGTGATGGCCTGGTGCCCGGCCATCTCCCGGCCCCGGTCCCAGGTGAGCGTCCGCCGCAGCGGGGTCGGGATACCGAGGAGACTCCTGGTGAGGTGCGGGGCGACCTGCTCGGCCTTGATGCCGTCGGGCAGCGCGACGATGGCCGTGTAGCGGCTGGTGCGCTCGACCAGCGTGGCGACGGCCGAGGGCCGGGTGCCCATCACGAGTCGGGTAGCGGGGACGCATTGCTGCGTCCCCGCCCCCTCAGAACCGTGCAAGCAGCTTTCACCGCACACGGCTCAAGCAAGCCCCAAGGGCTC
>NZ_JBHWAQ010000088.1:0-7858 GCF_042743475.1 Streptomyces sp. NPDC059534 | reverse complement strand
CATCGCCAGCCTCGTTTCCGACCGCAACACCACCGGCTGACACAAACCCCCAGCTCAGACCCCCACGTCTCCAACGCAATCACGCACCAGCTCGTAAATGCGATGCCCTGTGATAACGGGCCGTGGCACAGTCAGCGGATGTCCAACGACGTCGCTTATCCCGTCTTCCGTACCCCTGATCCGGTACTCGCCCTGCGCACCGCGCGCCGTCTCATGGAGTTCGGCCGCTGCGAGTATGCCGACGTCTCCGCTTTCGCAGAGCTTTCCTCCGTCGCCGAGGTCCGGCGGGTGGCGAAGGCCGTGCCCGAGGGCTGGTTCTGCGGAGCGTCCGAGCTGGAAGAATTCCAAGGGGTGCCGCTCGAGGACCAGCCTGCCTTCGTCGTCGGTGTCCCGGCGAGTGGCCTACCGGCTGAGGAGGCAGCGTTCGAGGGGCGGCTGCCGGTGGAGTGGTACATGCTGGACCGGCCGGTCGGCAGTATCGAGGACGCCTTCACCGCGACGATCGGCCTGAGCACAGGCGAGATCAACTGGCAGTCGCTGGAGTGGCCGGATGCGCCCGAGGCGGGATTCCATGGCGATTCCAAACATGCTGAAGTGACACTTCTCTTCAACACCCGTACCCGCCACTGGAACGAGCCCGCCGACGACCACACCGTCCTCGTCCAAGTCCGCAGCGCAGTCTTCGACGGCCGCCAGAGAAGCGAGCCGTACGCCCACTGGCTCGCCGCGCAGGTGGGGCTTACGGTCATCGGGCCCGCGCAAGAGTGCTGAGGGCGGCCCGCCGACCCTTGCCGTGCACCGGACGGCACAGCCGCCGGGACGACGACACCGCCCGCAAGAGGCCGGGCGCTTGGGCAGCGTTCGGCTCTCTCGCGCGGCTCGGAGCCGGACGTCCTTTCCAGGTCGCGCCATCGACAGGTACGAGCCGTCCGGAAGTTCTTTCTGGGCGGTGCCGAGGTGGTTGGACTGGAGCCTGACCAGCAGATCCGCGCCCGCCACGGTGAAGGCGTGAGCGAACTCGACCGACCAGAAGCCGCGGTCGGCGATGACCAGGTCGCCGGGGCCGGTGGAGCCGGCCAGCGGGTAGGCGAGGCTGCGTTCTCCGTCGCGGTAGCCGCCGAGGCGGGCATCGAGGACTCCGTGCGTTCCGATCTCGGCGAGGACCACCGCCCTGACCTGGGGGAAGCCGAAGGGGACGCCGCCGGTGGTGGAGGGGCCGTCGAAGGTGTCGCCGTTGCTCGTCGAATCCGGGAGATCTAATTGGGTGCCGTCCAGGGCGAGGAGCCGCAGATCTCGCCACCATGCGCCGGGCGTGGTCGGGGTGGCGAGCGGGCCGGCCACCTGGCGGAACACGGTCTCCAGCACGTCCTCGCCGAGGCGGGTGCGAGCCCGGCACAACGACGACCGGTTCACCCGCGCGAGGGCCCGGCTGCCCGGGATACCGCTGGTCAGCATCCGTAGTACCTCCTCGTACGACTCCCGGGCGAAGAGACACAGGGCCAGGACGAAGTACACGACCAGTCGCGCCGGCAGGAGGCGGCGCCGCCGCTCGGCTCGGTCGTGCTTGGCTATCGCCGCGTCCGCCAGCTCAGCGGTGAACACCTTCGTCAGGATTCCGATCCGCACCCGCTGGCCCGCACCCCACCCCGTCACACGCGGGGCAACGATCCCCGCACCTCAAAGGCAACTGCATTGGCCTTGGAAGGCCCCTACGCGACGTCCCAGTGGTAGTTGGTGTCCCACCGCCAGGAGGCCCACACCGCGGCACCGAGGCAGATGGCTCCGAACAGGACGGGGACTGCTTTTGGGTTCACGCTTGCTGCTGGGCGCGAACGGTTTCACGGTCCGGGCTGGTCGCCATGGTCGCCGACGGTGCGGGGCCAGGTCCAGGCGTACCGCAGGATGAGGGCGAGAACGATCACTTCCAGTGTGACGCCAAGGCCGTAGAAGTACGTCCAGGACTCGCCCACCGCGTTGAATGCCGCGAAGGGGATCTGTACCGAGGCCACGATGAGGTTCGTGATGCGGTTCGCCCGGGCGGGCAGCGTCATCGACAGCACGACCATGAGGATCGGGATCGCCAAGAGCGCGAGGAAGGCGATCAACAACGTCTGGCTGATGTCGAACTCCCAGACGACGCCGACCAGGATGTCATCGATGACGCCGGGCTTGAAGAAGGCGAGAATGTCCACGTAGACGTACAGGAACATGAAGCTTGTCCACGCTGCGGCGAGCTTGGCTCTCACCGGGATCCGCTGATCTTCCAGTGTGGTGGTGGTATGACGTGTTCTCATCATGGGCTCCGTTGTTGTGGCGAGGATCGGTAGGTCCACGATCGCTGAGCCCGGCGGCGGGCACATCGGCGTCGAGGCCGGACCCGCCTCGGCCGTTGGGAGAAACGGCGTCTCGTTCTTTCGGTCGGTCCCCGACGCCTCGGCAGTCCCTAGGCTAATGCCGTGTCAGTCAACGTTTGCCCTGTTGTGATGTGACGCGCCGCCCGGGGTCCTTCGCCGGATGACGGGCGGCGGTCACCGTGTGCGGGTGGCGGAACGAGTTCGCGTACGTGAGATCGATGATGACGAGGGCCGGCGGCTGCTGCGGATCATCCGCCGGGGCAGCGGATCGGTGGTGACTTGGCGACGGGCCAAGATGGTCCTGCTGTCCGCGCAGGGCATGCCCGTGGCGAGGATCGCCGAGGTGTCGTTCACCAGCGCGGACCGGGTCCGGGATGTGATCCACAACTTCAACGCCGACGGCTTCGACTCGCTGTATCCGAAGTACAAGGGCGGGCGGCCGAAGACGTTCGCACTGCCCGAGCGGCGTGAGATCAAGAAGATCGCGAAGTCCAAGCCGGCCGAGCACGGCCTGCCCTTTTCTACCTGGAGTCTGACCAAGCTGGCAGACTTCCTGGTCGCCGAGGGGGTGGTCGACGACATCAGCCACGAGGGCCTGCGCATCCTGCTCCGCGAGGAAGGCGTCTCCTTTCAACGCCTGAAGACCTGGAAGACCTCCCGCGACCCCTACTACTCGACCAAGAAGGCGAGGGTCGAGCACCTCTACCCGATCGCCGACGGCGAGCTCATACCCGAGGAGGGCGAGCCCGACGTCATCTTCTGCGTGGACGAGTTCGGCCCGCTCAACCTCATGCCGCACCCCGGCCGGCAGTGGGCCGAACGCGGCGGCAAGCACAAGGACCCCGACCGTGAGCCACGCCGCAGGCGCCGGGCCACCTACAACCGCTACGGCGGCGTGCGTCACCTCTTCGCCGCCCTCGACCTGAACCGGGACCGGCTCTACGGCCACATCAAGCCGGTCAAGAAACGCACCCAGTTCCTGGAGTTCTGCCGCTACCTGCGCACCCTCTACCCGCCGTCGATACGGATTGCGATTGTCTGTGACAACTTCTCCCCACACCTCACCACGAGGAAGTGCCAGCGCGTCGGCGACTGGGCCACCGCGAACAACGTCGAAATCGCCTACACGCCGACGAACTTCTCCTGGCTCAACCGCATCGAGGCCCAGTTCACCGCCCTGCGCTACTTCACCCTCGACGGCACCGACCACGCCACCCACAAGGAACAGGGCAGCATGATCCGCCGCTACATCATCTGGCGGAACCGTCACGCCGACGACCGGCGCCTACGCGCCGTCGTCGGCAGGGCAAACGTCGCCTGAGGCTCAGCCGAGTTTCTTGCGCATCTTCACCGAGGTCGTCTCGTAGCCGAGCGACTCGTAAAGGCCACGTGCGCCGGTGTTGAACCCGGCGACGCTGAGACCCAGAGTGTGAGCGCCCCGCGCCCGGGCGTATTCCTCGCCGAGGAGCATGGCCATTCGGCCCAGGCCCCGACCACGCTTGTCGGCGTCGATCGCAATGTCCCAGACCCACCAGGCACCGGCGTCGTCACTCCTGTCCGGTCCGATCCAGAGGTAGCCGACGGCTACCCCGGCATCGTCGACCACGTCGAAGACCGCGTGATCCGGGGTCGGTGTCCCGGACGGAAAGGAGAGCGCCATGGTCTCGTCCGCCTGCCGGTAGGCGTCCTCGGACGTCTGCCCCAGAGCGACGAGCTCCTTGGCGTACTCGGCTCGACTACGTTCGAGCCAGGCAGGGAAGTGTTCGGCGTCCAGAGGGCGGAGGTGTGCAGGCATTGGCCCAGCCTCCCACACCGCCGACGCCTGAGCGGTGTCACCCCCGCTCAGGCGTCACGGCACACACAACAGGGCAAACGTTGACTGAAACGGCACTAGGTCCGCCAGTTCGTCATCACAGATCAGTGACGCCATCGGCGGGTCCCCTCTCACGATCGGTAGGTAGGTGTCGCCGAAGCGATGTAGCTCCCACTGGTCGCGTTCTGTGGTCCACATCGATGCGTACGCCGAAAGGTCCTGCTCGCTCATGCCGGCCCCCTCGGCAGTCACCGTACAGCGGAGGTCGGTGGGTCCCTTTGAGTTGGAGCTGTCATGGGTCGCTGGTCCGCCGGCCTTACCCACGGCGCGCCTTGGCTCCTATCCCGCCTGCTGTCGACCCACACGCTGTGGAGCGGACACAGGTCATGGTGTTCAGGCGACACACTCATCAGCCACGGTGATACCGGTACCGACGCGGAGCGACCACACCGGCCTCCCGCATCGCGGCAGCAGCTGCTCCCCGCCCGCCCATTCCCGGTGGCGTGGCCGCCTCAGAATCTGTTGTCTTTCCGGGTGTGATGGCCGGGTTTCCGCTGGTCAAGCATGAAGTTTCCTCCGCTGCAATAGAGATGACACGTCGTGTTCTCTTTTCAGTGGAGGTGCCAGATGCCGTCGGTGATGGGGTTGATCGAGGAGCGGGAGGTCGCTGCCCGGCAGCGGGTGGAGTTGCTGCGGAACGAGCTGGACCGGCTTGTTGCCGAGCTGGAGGAGACGGAGGCCGTGCGGGATCGCCTGGTGATCGCGAAGGAAACGGTGAGTGAGGTGCTGTCCGAGGCCGGCGAACCCAAGGACGTGCGAGTTCCCATGCCCGGCCGGTTGAGCCGGCAACAGCTTTCCGGCTGCCCGCCACGGCCCTCCAGCCAGCCGGGCACCGACATCGCGGCACGGACCTGGGCCCACTCCCGGTCCGTCATGTCCGAGGGGTAATGACGCCTTCGCACACCGTGGTCGGCCGCGTTCCCGTACGCATGGGCGAGACAGACACACGACGGGATATCAGGGTTGGACTCCACGGACACCGGCACGGAAGACTGAGGCACAGGGCCTCCTGACGCTCGAATGGACTTCAACACCCATGAGCTGTGTGGGAGGCCCTGCTTTCATTCACCGGCCACGAGCCGATCACCCAACTGAGCACCCAAGTTCGACCCGCAACCGAACCTCTCGGTATGACAAAAGCTACTTACGCGTCGGAGTGCTCCGGCAGGGCGAGCCAGTCCGACCAGGAGATCTCTCGGCCGAGGAAGCGCGGCTGCTCGAACGGCCAGTCGGCGGCGATCCACTGCGGCACCAGCTCATCGAGGGCCTGCTCGACCTTGCTGCCCACCAGCTCGTCCACCACCCACCAGGAGATCTCGCCGTCCGCGCCGACCCTCTCCGGTGGGTCGATGTAGACGCAGCCGAGCAGAGCTGTCTCCGCCGCGTCGAACAGCGCGTAGTTGAAAGACTGGTGTGCGGCGATCTCCTTCTCGTGCCGCAACAGGTCCGCTTGATCGGCCTCGTAGGTCATGGTGGCCGCAGGCCAGCCCCAGGCTGGGCCGAAGATGGTCCACAGCCGCTCGCGCGAACCCATCACAGCCGGATAGTCGAGCGGGGTGTCCGTCTCCCGGATCGGCCGCAGGTGATGACCACTGCCCGGCAGCGCTACCAGGACGGGATGGACGAAGTTATCGGGGAGCCAGCTCATAGCGCCCGACCGTAGCAGCGTGCGGCCCTCTGTTCCTTTGGATTTTGCCCGTATACCGCCAGGACCGGCTCTCATGCCGGGCAGTGCCCACGATCACCCGATCGAGTCTCCCGTTCGATCGACAGACTCCATGATCGGTATGGCAACGGCTTCTCACGCTCCCGTCATCCGTGACGGCGGGGGTACGGCACTCCGCCCTACTCAGGCCCAGCAGTCAGACGCCGTTGCGCAAGCGGCCGCCCTTGCCTCGCGGCCAGGGCGTGTATCGGAAGTGGATCTTGAGGTGGGATGATCTTGCTCGTGGCACGTGGAGATCTGACGGATGCCCAGTGGGCCCGCCTGGAGCCGTTGCTGCCCCGGGGCAACAAGCCGGGGCGCCCGCCGATATGGACCCGGCGGCAGCTGATCGACGGCATACGGTTTCGCACGCGGCCATCAACGAGTGGCTGTGACCAGGTGACTCAAGATGGGAAGCACGCTCCGCAGGTCGTTGTCGTCCACCGCGACGGTCGCCGCCTCGCGCGCTCCTGGCGAGGCATTGAACGCCACGCTCAACCCGACGGATGCGAACAGCGGCAGATCGGAGCGGCTGTCCCCGACGGCCCCGCACGAGCGGGGAGCCAGCTCCAGTTCTCGCGCCTGCGCGAGCGCGAAATCCCGCTTGCCGTACTCGTCGAAGTGACGGGCGACCCGGCCTGTGAACCGGCCGTCGGCGGTCTCCAGCCGAGGTCCGCTGAACCCATGGAAACGAAGCGGTCTGTCAGGTAGCTGCCGACTGGCGACCAGGCGAGGGTGACGGTCGCGTTGTAGGACTCGGCGGTCTTGTCGTATCGGGTGGCGATCCCGCGCCATTGCTTCAGCCGGTTGAAGCAGCGTTCGACGACGTTGCGGTGCTTGTATGCCTTGCGGTCGAAGGCCGGCGGGCGGCCTCCGCGGCTGCCCCGCCGGGCCCGGTTGCGGACCTGGTCGGCCCGCTCGGGAATCGTGTGGGCTATGCCCCGCCGGCGGAGCCAGGTGCGGATCGCCTTCGAGCTGTAGCCCTTGTCACCCAGGACGTGATCGGGCCGGACCCGGGGCCGCCCGGGTCCGATCCGGGGCACCCGGATCGCCTCCATCACGGCGGTGAACCGGGTGCAGTCGTTGGTGTTGCCGCCCGTCACGACGAAGCCCAGCGGACGACCCCGGCCATCGCAGGCCAGGTGAATCTTGCTGGTCAGACCGCCTCGGGACCGGCCGAGCGCCGGGTCGCGAAGCCCCCTTCTCGGGCCCCGGCCGCATGCTGGTGGGCCCGCACGACCGTGGAATCGACCGACACCAGCCACTCGATGTCGCCCGCCGCGTCCGCCTTCGCCTGCGCCGCCCGCAGCATCCGGTCGAACGTGCCGTCCGCCGCCCACCTGCGGAAACGGGTATGGAGCGTGGGCCCACGGCCCGTAACGCTCGGGCACATCCCGCCAGGCCGTCCCGGTCCGGAACTTCCACACGATCCCGTTCAGCACCCGGCGGTCGTCCAGCCGCTTCCGCCCCCACAACGACTCGGGCAACAACGGCCGGACGAACTCCCACTCGGCATCAGACAGTTCATGACGACGTATCACGACACCATGATCCACCAGCGGTGATCATTTGAAGACACTGCCTAGTACTGCAACGGTCTTTGTTGTGATGGTTTATCGGTTTCGGGTGGTGTGTGGTCGCGCCGTTTGTAGTGGCTGATGCGGGCTTGGTGTTGTCGTCTGCGGCGCCAGTGTGACCAGTGCGGGATGTGGTCGATCGAGGCGGGCCGGCGGTGGGTGAGGCGGTGGATCAGTCGTCGGATTTCGGGGAGGGTGAGGGGTATGAGCTGGGAGGATCCGTTTCTGCTTTGTCGGTGTCGAGTTCGCGGGCCCGCAGGACGGTGAGGCAGGCGTGGGCGGCCATGGCGAGGGTCATGTGGCGGTGCCAGCCGGGGTAGCGGCGGACCTGGTAGTCGTCCAGGCCGCA
>NZ_JBHWAQ010000087.1:0-7897 GCF_042743475.1 Streptomyces sp. NPDC059534 | reverse complement strand
CGCTGAACGCCTTCGACATCACCTTCGACGGCCGGCTCTCCGCAGCCCGCCAGTAACCCCAACCACCCTCGTTACACCGTTCGATTGACAGACCCGACTGCCGAGCTACCGGGGCGGGCTGGGGTGTCACTGCGGTGCGGGAGGTTTTAGCGTACGCGTAACGATCTTCCCGCTGGCTCTGACTGGAAAATGGTCAGCCGGGTATGGCGAGGTAGCCCCTGGTCGGGGGCTGCTTGCGGGGGCTTCGCGGGTTCGGTCAGGCGGTTGCCGGGGTGAGAGTGACGTCGTGGCCGAGGGCCTTGAGCTGGCGGACGAGGTCGCGGCTCTTGCGGCCGGGGTCGAGGTTGCGGGTGTGGAAGTCGGCGCCGAGGTCTCGGTAGCGGGCGGTCGGGTTGTTCATCAGGTGCCAGACGGGCACCAGGATCGAGCGGGCGACGGCGACCAGGGCTTTCATATGGCCGTGGCGTTTGACGATGCGGCGGTAGCTGGCGCCGAGGAAGGTGTCGGTGCGGGCGGCGGAGATCGCGGCCTTGCTGAGGGCCCCGCGGAGTCAGGGGTTGCCCTTGCCGGTGGGGCCGGAGGTGTTCCTCCCGCCGGACTGGATGGTGCGTGGGGAGAGTTTCGCCCAGGACACGAGATGGCCGGCGGTGGGGAAGACCGAGATGTCCAGGCCGATCTCGGCGAGGATCACCTGGGCGGTGCCGGGGCCGACGCCGGGGATCTCGTCGAGTCGTTCGGTGTCGGTGATCGGCATCAGGGTGGCTTGCCCGGGACCCTCGTCGTCCTCGGTGGTGGACAGCTCGGCCAGGCGCAGGGTGATACGGGCGGTGAGCCTGTCGATCTGCACGGTGAGGTAGTCGACGGTGTCCAGCAGCATCCGGCACATGAAGGCGTGGTGTTCTTCGAAGCGGCTGGTCAACGATTCAGCCAGGGTGGCGTGGCTGGCCTTGATGGTGCCGTGGGCCAGGTCTGCCAGGGCCTTGGGGCTGCGTTCCCCGGCGATGAGGGCTTCGAGTATCGCCCGGCCGGAGACGCCGAAGATGTCGGCGATCACGGTGGAGAGCTTGATCTGGGCGTCTTCGAGGGGTTTCGCGGTGCGCTGTTTGTGGCGGGTTCGCTCGTGGGTCATGACTGCCCGGGCCCGGGTGAGATCGCGTAGCTCATGGATGGGTTTCGGGGGTACGAAGAAGGTCGAGGTCGCCTCCATCACCACCCGGGTGACGCCCTGGCAGATCAGGTGGTCGGCCAGCTCCAGGATCGCGCCGGAGGCCGCAACGGTGCTGAAGACCTGCTGGACGCGCTTGCCGGGCTTGTCCTCGTGCGGCACCCGCACACAGACCATCCCGGACGCCTGGCGATATCGATCGCGGCGACCCGTGCCACGAGCTCCTCGGCCTGCTCGATCTCCACGGTGCCACCGCTGTTGTCGGTGTCCGCCATGCGCAACTCCCCGGTGTTGATCCGTACCGGCCGGCGCCTGCCCAAGGGGCCGCGGGGGAGCGAGTATCTGACCGGCGGGCTCGAAGGCAACAGTACGCAGCCCCTCCGTGGTCCCGGCGCCAGACTGACCTACGGGCTCAACGTCCCAACGAGCTACCAGCATCGGCGGGCAGGCACCGCGATCATGTTTTCACGCCAGCAAGGCGCACCCGAAGGAAACAGGGAGACTGACCTGCAACTATTCAGGATGAAAGAGGTTCAGTGAGCTCTTTTCAGAGTGGCCACCGATCGGGTGACGGCTACGTCTGCAGGTGGGAAATCCCAGCCGCAGGTCGGAAACCGGTTAACCCCAGAAGATCGTTCGCCCTGCGGAGTGACTAATGAAAGAGCTCAGTGAGCTTCTTCAGCGATCACCTCGCAGGGTGAGCGACCCTCTGATGTTGACTGTCCTTTGATCTGCAGTAGCGCTCAGCTCCTGCGGTCGCAGCCGTCACCCGATCGATGGCCGTTCTGAAGAAGCTCACTCAACCTGACAATGCCCGAACGGCACATGAACCGCAGAACTGGGAACGGAACACCCAGTCAGGGACGGTTGGGCCAGGCTCTCGCGGCCAGATTGCGTACGGCGATACCGGTTCGGGATTTTGGGACAAGGAGGGCTGCGACTTGTCTCATCCCGCGCTGTTTCGGGTCGACAAGGGTACGGTGGGCGGTCTCGTAGTGACGAAACGCGGCTGTGTGGTCGGTCGGTGCGGCGGCGAGGGATTCCGCCAGCGTGAAGGCCCCGGCTATAGCCAGGCTGGAGCCGTCACCGAAGAGCGAGACGGACGACGCCGCATCGCCAAGCAGGCCGATGCGATTGCGTGCCCAGGCGGACAGGCGTACGTGACTGACGGAGTCGAAGTAGAGGTCCTCTGTTTCGCGTAGCTGGTCAAGCAGTTCAGGCGCCCGCCACCCCGCACCTGTGTATGCCTCGACGACGATGCGCTTGTGCTGTTCAGTGTTGTGGTGGTTGAAGCCGTCGATAGCGCAGCTTCGGAAGATGAAGGCCGCCAGCGCCTTGTCCCGTGAAGGGTGGATGGACAGTAGCTTGCCTGGGGTGTTGTACATAAGTACGTGGGACGGGTCGTTGACTGGTCCATCCAAGGGCATCGTCGCAACATAAATGCCCATGTGGTGCACGAAGTCGCTTTCAGGGCCGAAAGCTAGCCGCCGCACAGTGGAGTGGAGCCCATCGGCTCCAATGATCAGGTCAAAGCGGCGGGGAGCCGCGTGGTCGAAGTCAACGTCGACGCCATGCTCGTCCTGCTGCATGGTGATAATGGTGTCATCGAAGAGAAACTCGGCATCACTGCGGGCCGCTTCGTAGAGGATGCTGGCGAGGTCGCCTCGGGGAAGCTCGACCTCCCGATTGCCAGCCGCACTGCGGGCGGCAGGCAGACCCACACGAGCGATCTGCCGCCCGGAGGCGTCGACCAGGCTCACCGCCGTGGCCTGGGTGGCGGCTTCGCGCAGGTGCGGCATGATGCCCATCCGTTCGGCCACGGGTAGGGCGGGACCGCGTACGTCGACGGGGCTTCCGCTGGATCGCAGGCCCTGCGACCGTTCCACGACAGTCGGCTGGAACCCACGGCGAGCCAACCAGTACGCGAGGGTGGGGCCGGCGACTCCGGCTCCAGAGATCAGTACGGTGCGGGGAGTCATACCCTCACGCTAGCTGCACTCAATACAGATTTACAATGCATGCCTACATGCATTGAGATTCTTCAGAACGGCCATCGATCGGGTGACGGCTGCGACCGCAGGAGCTGAGCGCTACTGCAGATCAAAGGACAGTCAACTTTAGAGGGTCACTCACCCTAGCGAGGTGATCGCTGAAGAAGCTCAATGAGTGCCATATTCTGCATGCATGTCTCTCAGCGACCGCACCCGCCAGACTATCGTAGACATCGCAGTAGAGCTCTTTGAACGGGACGGCTACGAACGGACGACTGTCGTTAACATCGCAGCCACAGCTGAGATCGGCACGCGCACGCCCTTCAGCTACTTCGCGAGCAAGGAGGAACTGCTGTTCCCGGAGAACGACACATGGAGCGACTCTGTCGGGGATCTTGGATGTTCGGGGTCACTTGCCTTGCCGCTACCAGCATTCCCAGGTCAAGTCCCGTGCATCGAGGTAGAGCTGAAATGCTGTGAGTGGTCGCGGGTGGTCGCTGGCTAGAGGCGCGTGGGTCTTGGCAACGCCGTGGTAGCGGCTGCGGCGTGCCCGGTGTCCGTTGACGAATTCGCAGATGGTGCCCTCGACGCCGGAGCGGGCGGCGTATCGGCGTCGCCACTGGGAATCGTGCTGGTCGGTGCGGTTGCGGGCCTGGAGTTCGTGCAGGTGACGGGGGAGGAAGTTCACTGTGCGTGCTGAGGCGCCCCTCGCGCAGAGGGACCGGTCGGGGCAGGGATCGCACTGGCGGGCTGCGAAGCGGACCACCGTGTAGGGAGCCATGGCGGGTGGTTCGAACCAACGCTCGCTGGTCTGTCCGTTCGGGCAGGTGACGCGGCGGTGGTCGAAGTCGATGCCGAAGGCTTCCCGGGTGAAGCCGGTCTGCTGTTTCTCCTGCCAGGATCCGGACGCCTTGACCGGGCCGACGAGCTGGACCTGGTACTCCCGGGCCGAGCGGTCCAGCAGGGCGGCGGAGACGTAGCCGCCATCGACGAGGTGCTCGGCGGGCAGCCAGCGGGAGCGGAGCCGGGCGTGGATGCCGGGCATGGCCTGACTGTCCCTGGTCGGGGTGGTGGTGGCCACATCGGTGATCAGATTGACGCTGTCGTCGGCCCCGGCACGCTGTGGTGGAAGCCTGGGTCGTCCAACTCCATGGCCAGGGCGTACTTGAAGTCGATACGGCAGCGCACCGCCTCGGCGACCTGCCGGTCGGAGAGGTTGAACAGGAACTGGAGCACGCACACGGTGGCCAGTTGGGCGGGCGAAAGGCCGGGACGGCCATCGTGGGAATACCAGGAGGCGAAGTCCTCATCACGCCACAACCCGTCGAGGTGGTCGCGGATCCACATCGCAGTGGTGCCACGAGGGTTGCTGGCACGGGCCATGCGCACAGTGAGCGCCGGGACCTCCGCACCGGGTCGAGGGCGGACAGAAACTGATCACCTCGGGAGAGACGAGTGGGGCTTGAACGAACTTCCCGCAGTGTCCCGAGCCATCAAGGGCGGCGTCCTTCGAACACCAAGATCCCCGACAGAGTCGCTCAATGTCACCAAAAATGCTATTCCAGAACAAAAAATCGAGCGAAAACGACCTCTGACATCACCCAATCAACTTCAGTTGTGAATGAAGAGATCGGGTGATGCCGCTGGGAACAGGATGACATCCAGTTTGCGTGTTCCGCCCGTAGATGCCAGGTTCTCGCCCTGCCCTGTATTCGACAGACCGCCCAGAAGGGGATGCGACGCCAGGAGATCATGAGGCAGCCGACGACTCCTGATACATTTCACAGACCGCTGCTCAGCACCCCAGACCGGCCAGTCGGCCAAGCCCAAAAAGGCAAGATCAATCGAGTTTTCAAATACCGTCTGAGAACTGTGCGACAGGGCGCAAGCGGCTGGTCGCACAGTTCTCAAATTGGGCCTTCAAGGGCCCGCCACCCGGGTCGCAGCGTAATTATAGAATAGAATAGCAGTACGCTGCAACGCGTACATTCTGTGCCTCATGTGCGGGATCGACGTTTGTCACTTGAGACTGGGCCCACATGGGATAGATTCCACCACTGGTATCAGTCCCTTGAACCTTATTCAAGTTGTACTCGTAGGACGGCATGTCGAGTGTCGGGAAAGAATCGGGACACTGGGCTCTGACTGTTGCGCTAGCGCCGAACGATAGCATCTGCTGTGCACTTGATATTACAACAGGGTAGTCATCCCCATCCTCCGGATTATTCGAGCAGGTGACAGCCAACTCTAGGCGCTGG
The DNA here is from genome assembly GCF_042743475.1 of Streptomyces sp. NPDC059534. Lineage (NCBI taxonomy): Bacteria > Bacillati > Actinomycetota > Actinomycetes > Kitasatosporales > Streptomycetaceae > Streptomyces > Streptomyces sp. NPDC059534. Next base: position 2,483 of record NZ_JBHWAQ010000087.1, on the reverse strand, counting down.
CTAGCCCCGGCTGCTCCTATCACTCCTGGAGCTGTGAAGTGGACGGAGGCATAGGCTTTGGCCGAACCCTCGGCATTGGCGTGAAGAATTGTGTGCCCTGGCGTGCTGTTATTTCCGCCAGAGAATCTGCTCTCGACTGTCTTCACATACGGATATGCGCTGCTGCAATTTATCCGTGCAATTGCAGTGAGGCCCGGATTTGCCTGGGAGACGATGGTTTTCGTCTCAGTGGTGGAGGTTTGGGCGAAGGCGGGCGCGGGAGCTGCGAATGCGGCTGCGACGATTCCGATGGAGGCGGCAGCGGAAAGGGCAATGGGCAGTTTCATGTCATTCCCTGGCTTGAAATGGATAAAACCCTCATGCTCACGGGCTCGAACAGTTTCTGGCCGGTGGCAATCTTTTACTGTTTTGCAGTCTTTCTTCCATGCCTGGCTGCAATCCTGAGCAATTGCTGCTCCATTGAGGTTTTCTCAACGAAATTCATCGCCAGGTGTTGTTGAGGACGAGGGCAGCGCGGGCGATGGTGCCGATGCGGCTGGGGCTGAGTGTGATGTGCAGCGTGCTCTGCGCATGATGTGCCAGGACTTGAGCTGGGCGAAGGCCCGTTCGCCGGGGCTGGGAGTCGGGTGTGGTCGCGGTTGAACTGCTGGTAGTGCTCGGGCTGTTCGCGGTGGTGGTAGTACGGGGTGCGGACGGTGGCGCCGGCGCCCTGGTAGGCGCGGTCCGCGAGGACGAGGATCTGCCTGGTGTGGCAGGCATGGGCGATGCCGTGGGCACGGGCCGCGGTCAGATCAGCTCGTTAGCTTGGCGTTTATGCAGCTCTGCTGCTTGCGATGGCTTCCGCGAGGTTTGGTTTGTCCTGTTTCCCGACGGGGTGCTCGCGTGCGCGGTGCTTGTTCTTCATCCCGATTGGCCGGCCGGGGCCCGCGGTGCTGGGTTTCGGTGCGCTGGCCGGCTGAGGTGTTTTCCCGTGGAGGCGGCGAAATCCTCGACGGACGCGCGCGGGTGTGAGGCGCCCTTGGCGGGCGGGCCGCTCCCAGGGATTGCGGAGGTCTTCTGCGAGGGGCCGGGCAAGGCGGAGTTGGGTGTGGGCGGCAATGACGAGCCAGGTCCAGCGGTCGGCGGCGGCAGGCTTGCGGAGTTTGGGAGCGGTCCACCCCAACGTCTGCTTGAGCATTCTGAAGGTGTGCTCGAGGTCGAATCTGCGCAGGAATGCCCGCCAGAGCCGGTCCACGTCGTTTGCCGTTGCGGCGGTGCCCGACCACCAAAGCCAGACCGGTCTGGGGCTGCGGTCTCCACGGAGGTGGTCGACCTGAAGACGGATGACGGTGCCTTCGATGACCGGCAGCTCTCCTTCGGGGTGGTTGGCCCAGGCCGAGCGCCGAACCAGAAGCGGGTGCAGTCGGTCCCAGGCAGTGGCGACGGACTTCCCGTAGTGGGTGGTGTCGGTCACCGTGGTGACCGACGGGGCCGGCTGAGTGGCCGCAACCTCGAACGCGAACTCCGCCCCGCGCTTGGGCTTGCGCCCGCGCTTGCCCGGTGGCTGCGGCGGGGGCGGGAAGTACAGGACGCGGTCCGAACGCATCCGGCCCAGCAGCTCCACGGGCAGGTCCGCAAGCAGGAAAGCCAGACGGGTCGCGTCATAGCCGGCATCGAGGACGACCAGGACAGGCGGGTCACCGATCTACCACTGGCCTGTCCCATACAGCCGCTGGAACACATCCCGGACCTGGGCGGCAGTGACGGCGATCGCATCGTCCCACGGACACAGCCGGACCACGTCCAGCATGGCAGTCCACGACGTCCGCCCCTGCTCCAGAGCGGCCACGAAGGAGTAGGGCCACCCGGGGATCATCTGGGCCGAGCCCCTGCCCCGACCGTACGTGTGGCAGAACAGCCGATCCGGGCTGGTATTCGCGTCCGGCCGCAGCCAGTTACTCACGTCGACCGCCAGGACCGGCTGGCCCGACGCCGTGCGGGGAAGCGGCAGCCCTGCCAGCGTTCTGCGTAGCCGCGCCGCATCCAGATCTCCGCAGTTCAGGCCGCCGTACAACGCGCCATGCCCGCGCCGGTGCTCGGGCTCCAACGACAGCTCGACCAATGTCCTCACCGGTCCATCCGCGCACAGCAGGGCATCACTCAGCTCGAACAGCGCATCACGCCGCCCGGTGAGACAGGCATAGAGCTCCGTCCGGAAGCATGACAGTTCGGCAAACGCATCCCGCGGGGCGCCGTGTTGCAGCAGACTCATGGCTACGGCCTTCGTGTTGATCCCATGCCTCTGTGACGGAGCACAGGATCAAGCGAAGGCCGCTCTAACGTCCGGAACTTAGGCAAACCCATCAGCAAGTTCGAGGCCGTGTTCGACGGCAGACCATAAACGTCAAGCTAAGGCGGGTGTGTTCAGGATGGCAGGTGTGGGGGTTATGCGGCGTCGAGGGTGGCCCAGTGGTCGATGAGACCGTCGGTGTCGCAGCCGGTGA
>NZ_JBHWAQ010000086.1:0-9159 GCF_042743475.1 Streptomyces sp. NPDC059534 | reverse complement strand
TCTACCGCCTCGCCTATCTGGGCCTCGGCCACGTTCTCACTGGTCATCGATGCATCCTCCATGATCGGGAGTTACACCGAACGATTTACAGTCCCCGGCAGTCGCACCCGATGTGACAAGGCGGCGCGGCAGTTGCTGCACTGTCGGGTCAGGGGCGGCGACGGTAGACGGTGAGGGTGTCGAGAAGAAGGAAGCCCGCGCCCGCCAGGAGGCGGGCAGCAGCGGTGTCGCCCTTGGGGATAACAGCGGTGACGTGGCCGGCACCGTTGATATGGGCGTGGTGGAGGCACTGGGCCAGCAGGTGGCTGCCGATGCCGCGGCGCCGCTGCCCGGACTGGACCGTCAGCTGCGACAGCACGGCCATGCCCGCGGTGGCCGATGCGGGGGCGAGCAGGGTCGCGCTCGCGAGGGGCTGGCCGTCGGTGTCGGTAAGTTCGAGGCGCCATCCAGCGGGTTTGGTCAGGACGGTGATGTCCGCGAGCGGGTACACCGGCGGCGGTCAGGGCGCTGGCCAGGTCTCTCAGGAAGTACCGCTGCACGGCAGTCTGGATGAAGCCGGCGGCGGGTCAGGGCACGTGCGGTGACGGGACGGCGCCCAGTAGGCAGGCCCGGGATACCGGGCGCGGTGGCCGGGCCGGTGCACGCATACAGCTCCCGGTCGCCCAGCCGTGCCCGAGCCAGCGCAATCAGCGCGACGATCACCTCGAAATCCTCTCGGCCATGCAGCCACACGACCAGACCCGCTCCGTCCGCAGCCCTCACCTGGCAGCGCACGACCCCCGCAACTTCGCCATGCGGGTCGCACACCACGAGCGTTTCCACCCCCTACAGGCTTTCCTCGGCAGGTGTGAGCAGCTCATGTGCCGGCTGCCAGCCGGGCAGCCATTCCCTATCGATCAGCCCCAGCACCGCCGGCTCGTCGCCTGGCGCCAAACAGCCCCGCCAGGAACCGGTCAGAAGCCGTTGCCGTACTGATCGTGACGAACATCGATTCGACTGGGGCGACTCGGTCGGGTGATCTCCGGCGGGGTGCGCGCATGAGGGCAGGGCCTCCTGTCCAGCTCGGAGTTTTCGAAGCAACGAGCTGCCAGGAGGCCCTTGTGCTGCAGTCTTGCCTTGTCGTGCCCGCGCCGTCCAACTCGGCTGCCCGGTCGTGTGACTGCCTCGCGCACCGGTTCGGGAACGCAGGCGATCGCGCGGACCGCGTACCGCGGTATCCGTCGGACATGTCGAACGCGGAATGGGCAGTGGGCCGTGACGCGCTGCCGGTTCCGGCGTGGCTGGAGGGCCGAGGAGGACAGCCGGAGGGCTGCTGCCACCGCCAGATGCATGACGCGGTGCGGTGCCTGGTCGACAACGGCATCAAGTGGCGCGCCATGCCGGTCGACTTCCCCGCGTGGGACCGTGTCTGCGCCTTCGCGCATCGTTAGGGCGCGAGCGGTCTGCTCGTGGAAATGCACGACCGGCTGCGCGGGGCGGGTCCGTAAGAACGCGGGCCGGAATCCGGAGCCGACCGCGGGGATCATCGACTCGCAGTCGGTGCGGGCCGCCGCCACAGTGCCGGCCGCCTCACGCGGCTACGACGTAGGCAAGAAGGTGCCGGGACGTAAACGCCACATCGTGGTGGACTGTCTCGGCCTGCTCCTCGCGGCGATGGTCACGACCGCGAGTGTCCAGGACCGGCATGCGGCCGTGCCGCTGCTGCGGGCCATGCGTGACCGCTACAGGAAGATCACTCTGCTGTGGGCCGACGGCGGCTACACGGGCGCCCTGGTCCACACCACCAACACCACCAAAAAAACCAAACACCTGGGACACACCCACCACCAGCCACCTGGGAGCAATAGTCAAGACTTGTGGATCAGTTGGGTGGTTCATGCTGCGAGGGTCTTGTCTCGTTCGACGAGGTGACCGTTTTCGAAGCGGGCGCCGGCTCGGACGAGGGCGACGAGGTGGGGTGCGGTGACCGCTCGCCAGCGGGCCTGGGCGGACTGGCCGAGCTTGAAGACCATGGCCAGGGCGGCGGGCGGACTGCCAGCACCGCGGGTGACCTTGGTCCGCAGCTTCACCGTGCTGAAGGTCGACTCGATCGGGTTCGTGGTCCGTAGATGAATCCAGTGCTCGGCGGGCAGCAGGGAAGTCGTAGAACGCCAGCAGCTCTTCGACCTCGCCGGTGATCTTCGCCGTGGCCCTGGGCCACTTCGCCCCGTACGTCTTCTCGAACGCGGTGACCGACCTTCTCGGCGTGCGCACGGTCCTCGGCGTTGCAGATCTCCTGCAGAGCCTTCCTCGCGCCCGCCTGGGCGGACTTCGGCAGCGCGTTCATGACATTGCGGGGTTTTGTGAACCCAGCAGCTCTGGTGCCTGGCCTGCGGAAACACCTCCGCCAGGGCCCGCCACAGGCCCATCGCGCCGTCGCCGACCACGAGCATCGGGTCCCGCATCCCACGCCGGCGACGGTCCCGCAGCAGGTCGGCCCAGGAATAGGTGGAGTCCCTCAGTCCCTCGGCGATCGCAATCAGTTCTTTGGAGCCGTCGACGCGGACGCCCAAGTCCCCGCAGGACAGGCCGTGGAGGTAGAGCAGCAGCAGGACCTCGCTGATCTTCGGGGACTTCCGGCACCACGGCGCGAGGATCTTCGAGGAGAACCTTGAGCGCTCACCGGTCTCGGCGTCGAAGCGCTTGTCGTTCACGCGCGGGGCGGCCACCTCGACCGGTCCGGCGGCCGTGGTCACCGTCCGGGGCCGGTGGAGGCCGTTGCGGACCACCAGCCGACGGCCCCGTTCGTCGCGCTGGCCAACGAGCTCGGCTATGTACTGGTCGACCTCGGCCTCCACGACGGCCAGCATCCGCCTCGCATTCTCCCTGACGATCTCATCGATCAGGGAACCAGTCTCGGTGGTGCCGTCTTCGTTGACTACGCTGAGCACGGGCGTGCCTTCCCGACCCGCGCTGAGAACGCGGGCCTACTCGGTGACCTTGAGTCGATCACCGGGAAGGTACGCCATCCGCATCTCACGAGGCATCCCGCCCCGGGCCGATCCACAGGTTCTGAGCATTGCTCCCAGACTACGGCGTCGAAGCGGCGCTACGCGGGCAGCACCCTAACCTCACCGGCAAATGATCTTGTCCGTGGGCTTCCGCCCACGACCAGCGTGAGCACCCCGAGCACCGGTCACGCCAGCCCTTTGACCAGCAACTTCAAGTTGGCGAAGGCTCACTGCTGCCCATCACCCATTCGGCCGTCAGGTAGTTGGGCAGGCATGGATCCCAACACGGTCTTTGAAGCGATCAACGGTGTCCCGGCTCCCCGGGAGGAGGCCGTCGTCGCTGTGCCGATGAACGTGAAGAACGCGTCGACCGTCCGCCGACTCCGGCGCCGCACTGTCGATCCCGGGGACAGGCGTACCCATCAGGGCACGCAATCTGTTCACCTCGACCGAGACCGGGTGCGGCTCCACCTCCTGCCGCGCCGCCTGGGAACGCTCTGCGCGAAACGAGTCGACCTGTAGGTCCAACAGGTGCTGCGCGGTCCGCCAACGGGCCGTCTCCGCCGCCATATCGGCGGCTTCCTGCGCCTCCTCGACGCTGTCGAACAGGTGAGCCCTCCGCAGCTCAGCGGCATGAACGCGCTCCCGCTCCTCCTCGGCCTTCGGCCCCCGCGCAAGGAATCGAAGCGCCGACTCCCTGACCGCATGGGCCTGAGACTCCGCAGCCAGCCGCGCGGCCACCGCGACCATCTCCGGGAACACCTCCCCGGCCTTGAGGAGCTCAGCCACGGCATGCGACACCGCATCCCGAACGGCCCGTTCGGCCCGTTCGGCCCGTTCGGTCAGCCCAGCGGAGTACGCAGCGTCCCGCCCAAGCCCCCAGACCGCGACCTTCGTGTCGACGGCCTCGGCCACCTTCTCTTCCACCCGCTGGTCTTCCCGGCACCCACTACACAAACCCGCAGAATCCGGCCTGCCGCACCCCGCACAGGGCATCGCCCGCCGAGCCGTCTCCCGAGCATCCAACTCGGCCCGTCGCACCGCAACCACAGCCTCACGCCTCTGGCGCTCAACCACGGCCTCCTCGTGCCGGATCACAGTCCTCGTGGCCTCCTCGCGCCACACCGCACGCAGCTGATCCTCGAACTGCCCTTGCGAGTAGACCCGCCCGCCCATGGAGCTGGTCACCTTCCCGATGGCCACGCCACGAAGGGCCCTGGCGTCCAACGAGGCGAACTGGCAGGCAGGACAGCCAGCGCGGGTATCCATGCGCACCCTGTCATCGCACCTGAGGTCCGGGCACACCGACCGACGAGCAAGCCCGCGGCCCATCAGCCACCCGACCGGATCGATGATCGGCACCGATCCCTGCTCCCGGAGCCGGCGCTTCAGCCGCTCTCTCAGAATCCGTTCCGCGTCCACCTCGGGCCCGCAAGCAGCCAGGATTTCCCGAAGACGCCCTTGCACCGCCTTCGTCACCAGCGTTCGGGTCGACCGTCGCTCGAGCCGACCCCACACCATCGCCACCGGCTCGAGGACCGGCTCCAGGCGCACTGGAAGCTGTGCCCACACCCTCGGCGGGCCCCCGGTCACAGCGAGCCAAGCCTGCAACGTGACCTGCGAGGCCAGTCTCCCCCCCGCCCCTGCAGCCAGGACCTCACCAGGGTTCTCCCCGCGAAGCGGGCCTCCGAGGCTCCCACCGGGCCGGTCCCCGGACCGCATCCGATCCGAATCCTCATGCCCATACGCGCGTTCCGGCAGACCACGGGACCCCAATGCGGCTTCGCCGGAGGAACACCCCATCGAACCCGCAGAACTCCCAAGTAACTCAACCACCGGTGGGTGGGTGGCGTGGAACAGTGCAGGACCAATCGAGCCACCGGAACCCTCCGCACCCTCTGCAACCTGCATAAACGACTTTGAACCAGAACTCTGATCCCTAAATGCATCCTCGGCATCGACCAACGCGTCATCGAAACTCGGCTGCTCCCAGCCGTCGCCGGACAACGGGATGTTTTCGCTGGCTTCCCCCGCGCCGTGCGAGCATCGCGCACACGAAGACGACTCGCCGTCAGGTCGGCTGCCCTGGTCCCTCGTCAGCTTCACAGCGGAAGATGCGAGCGCACCCCGACAACGCGTGAAGGCCGCAGCGACAGCGGGAACGGAGAGACGGTCACCACCTTCACCGCAGTCCACAAGGCCAGCACCCTGCAGTCGCGACACCACGGCGGCACCAACCGACACGCAACGGTCCATAAGGCGTGCCACTGTGGCGTCCGCCCTGCCGAAGCCCTCGGCCACCCGCCCCGGAGCCATCCTCATGCGACCGTCGCGACGAGCGTTGAGCACCAGCCCCATCATCGCCAGCCGGTCCGTCGCGGCTCCCTTGCCACGCTGGCCAGCCATGAACCCCGGCGGCGTTTCCGGCTTCTCCTTCGGCTTCCAGCCAGGGCAGAACACGGCCTCGCACAGACGGAGGAGGGTCGCCAGATCGCGCTGGTTCAGCATCGCCAAGGGATGAGCGACCGCCGCAGCTCGCGCGTCCCGCAGGGGCAGGAGCTCCAACTCCGTGGCCACGGGATGTCCCTGACTGTTGCGGAGCGTCCTGTACCCGAACGCTGACGAAGCCCTCAGCTCCGAACTGACGACGCGAGCAACCGTGGACAGCCCACACCCGAGCCACCCACTCAGATCCCGGTGCTTCATCCGCACCTTCGCCGACGACGGCGAGCTCTTGGCGAGCACAACGACCGCCACGAGGAGCACCCAGTCGGACGCGCCATCAAGTCGCGGGTCCCGCAACAGCGAGCGAAGGGCTGAGCTCAAAGCCGTTCGCATGCCCGGCAAGAGCTGGAGAGGCTCGTCGAACGTGGGCAGAGTATTGCCGTTCGACGAGTGGGCCCCAGAAGTAAGAGGCTTCTGGGACGGGTTTGAAGCGCTGTTCTGCGCAGGGGCCGACGCTCGGTGAGCGTCTTGAGGCAACACTAAGCCAGCCCTATGACCGGTAGCTATGATCTGCTCCTGTCGAGGAGGTGTGAGGGGAACCCCGCATCACCAGCTGGTGCCGCCTGGGGAGGTAGAGACCTGGCTAGGTGATGGCGTTCAGTCATTCGTGCGGGGGCAGACGTACCTCCTCAACGCCGATACAGAGCTGGCCTGGGATCAAGCGATCCCAGGCCAGGTGGTGCTGGCCCACGGTCCGAGGCCGTTGGCTAGCAGGATGCGATCGTTAGATTCGACATGGTCAGGCGGCGCCAGCGACCGAGGGAGCGTCCTCGGCGTGGAGAGCCTCCAGTGTTTCCTCAGCCCAGCGCCCCAGCGGGAGGTACACGTAGGGGGTTCCCTCTTCCGCGAGTCTGACGACTTCGATGAGGTGGGAGCTCCGGCGCTCGGTAAGGACAACTCCGGCGGGGTGGACTACAAGGCCAGTGTCCTTGGGGACGGACTCCAAGTTGAGGCGTGACTGTTCGATGGCGAGGGACTCCCAGAGGCGTAGCCGCTGGCGGGTGTTCCGCGCGATGTTCTCGCCGGGCCAGCTGATTCGGCGCAACGCGTCGAAGGTGCGCAGCGGGAGTGCGTCGCTGGCCGTGAGGATCTCCGTCAGGAGAACCTTTCGATCGCGCGCCTCATAGGCGACCTTCGGAACGACATTGGCCAACGAGGCCAGGGCTGCCAGCTTCACCAGGCGTCCTTTCGTATCAGCATTGTGGAAGCAGTCTACCGCTCAATGCTCCCAGAAACTTCCTGTCAGAAGTTCCTGGGTGTGTCGGAGGCTCCGTGACCGGCCCTCGAAATGACGGCAATCTCCCGAGAAGTGGCTGTTCTTCAGGTCGAGCCGGTGTTCCTCCGGCCGGAGTTCGCCCCCGGGTTTGGGGCTTCAACATTCCTGACAGGAACCCAGCATGCGGGCGGGCGTACGCCCGGGGCCGTCGCCGGACAGCCCTGAGGGCGCGCTGGCGTTCGTTCAGCCGCCCATTCAGCGTTGCAGCACGCCGTGCAGTTCCACATACTGTCGGCGTTGCAGATGCCGTTGGGTGTCGCGTTGCATGTTGCGTTGCAAGAAGAGGCGATGCTGGGAGTTGCGAAAGAGGGTGGAGCCACGGTTTGTGGATCCACCCTCTGACGAGCCTGAAGTCTGGCCGCTACGAGTTGCGTCGGCCTGGTGGAGGAAGCGTGCCGCCCTCGTCCAGCATGTCGAGGAAGCGCTCAAGAACCGCAGAAAATAGGTAGACCACCTGGCCGCGCTTCGAGGCAGCAGTGAGCTCCATGTCTAGCGTGCTTGAGGTGTCCCAAACAGGCTTGCTAACAAGGTAGTTGGAAGGCCGCCCTTGCTCTGTGTAGGCGTCCCGCTCCGTGAGCCAGCCACGAATGAGAGCGAGCTGTCCCTTGACGCTCTTTGGGCACACGGTCAGCATCGCGGCGTTGACATAGTGCCCCTGCGCGAGGCGGCGGTTGCCTGACGACCGCTTGTCCGCTTCGAGACGCTTGGCCAGCCGCTCCTTTACATCCGGGACGAGACGGAAGCCCCAGCTCTGCCAGGTGTTCGAGTTCAATCTGTTGTCGACGAAGCTCGCCTGAAGAGAGCGCTGAGCTTGAGCTGGGCCTTCCTCCTGCGGTTCGGCTTGGACCGCCGGCTCGGGCTGGACCACGGTGGGTTCGGCCTGGACTACGGGTTCGGGACGTGCCAAGGGGATGTTGGCCGTGCCAGTGGCAGTACCGTCCTGAACCGGATCCAGTGGCTGAGTTTGAGCAAGCTGCTGAAGCAAGGCAGCTGTAGAGTCCTGCCCGGCGTTGATGTGGCTGCCGCGAATAGCGTCCTGCATGGATGCCCGAAGAACGTCACTCTGGGCTGCGGTCGAGTTGGACCGTCGGTTTGGTCGGCGCCCCTCCCCCCTGCTGCGGGAGTTGCTCTTGTCGCTGGTTGCCATCAGATCGCCGCCTGCTTGATCCGGTCAAACATCTCAGTGGCTAGCTCAAGGTACTGCTTACTGGGCGCCTGGTTGGGGTGAAGAATGACAGCGGGTCGCCCCTCATCAAACGCGGAGGAGATCAGCCCGTTACGTCGGATCTCGGCCTGGAAGGCCATCAGGCCCAGCTCCTCGAGTCGACTGTCGACTCGGTCATCCTCTGAGGTGCGCTTCGACGGAGGGTTGGCCTTGTTGATGACGGTGCCGAGGAAGCGAGGATTCGCCATGAGGTCTGTGCGCTGGGACGTGGCCTCGGTGAGTCCCTTGACCACAGCCACGCCAGGAACCGTGGCGTAGAGGGGCTCGCTGACCGCGATGACAAAGTCGGCCGCAGAAAGTGCTGCTGCCGCGAGGGCACTCACGCTCGGAGGGGTGTCGAGCAGGATGATGTCGTACTTGTCTTCGATTTCGTTGAGTACCTGACGCAGTACCAAGGTGGTTTCGAAGTCACCGCCTGCGATCTTTCGTTCAGCATCCACCGTTGTGTTCTGGACACCGCCGAGCAGGTCGAGACGGCCCGTGCCATCGAAGCCCAACAGGAGCTCGTCGCGGTTGTAGATCATGGGCCCGAGGGGGAGCTCCATGGAGTTGAGGCGCGCGTAGAGGGCGAAGCCCACCGAGCGGTTGGGCTGGGGAACGATGCCGTACGACACGCCCGCCTGAGCTTGCGGATCGAGGTCAACCACGAGTACACGTAGCCCGTTCAGCGCAAAGGCTCCGCCGAGGTTGACCGTTGTCGTGGTCTTGCCAGGCCCTCCCTTCTGACTGGCCACAGCAATCTTCAGAGCCACAACGCATCCGTCCTCTCAACCGAGCCTGTCAGGAGGTGTCCTGCAGGTAGTGGAGGCGCCAACGAGACGAGTCCCGACGCCATCCAAGCTGCCTAGACCGACAAGAAGCGGTCCTTGCGTGTGAGGCGGAGACGAGTCCCGAGGCCCTCCGAATTCCTGACAGGCTAGCAGGGGTGCCTAGCGGCCCTACGAGGACACGCGGAGTTCGGCTTAATGTCCGACTTTCTGTGCTTTGGCTGCAGGTGGCATCGTCCTGTCAGTGAATCCGTGCGTCCAACGGAGTGAACGAATGTGTGGCTGTCGTCTGAGTGTCGCGCTGAACCGCCCCGGCGTGTCCGGGGACTCAGTTTGTTGGATGAGCGACCCGGACGGGGGCGCGGTGGTGATCGTAGTGGGTTTGTTCGGCCTCGG
>NZ_JBHWAQ010000085.1:6509-9221 GCF_042743475.1 Streptomyces sp. NPDC059534 | reverse complement strand
CATCGCCAGCCTCGTTTCCGACCGCAACACCACCGGCTGACACAAACCCCCAGCTCAGACCCCCACGTCTCCAACGCAATCACGCACCAGCTCGTTAGTAGGCACCCGAGAAACCGTCATGGGCCCCGAGGCCGTGGTCACCGCGACGGGTATTCGAACCGTCCTGGACCACTGCATCACGCGCCACACCGCGCCTGTGGCCGGTGTCCTGTCGGACCAGGACGCCGTCTGGCCCAAGCGCCTCCGCCGCCTCCTCCGAGGCCAGCTCACGCACTGGGGGTTCGCGAGCCTGGTTGAAAGCGCCGAGCTGCTCCTGACCGAGTTGGTCACGAACGCCCTCCAGCACGCCGACGGCCAAGGCATGTTCCATGTGACCGTCGAACTTCGCGGCAACCTGTGCCGAATCGAAGTCAACGACGGCTCTCCCCGCCGACACGCGAAACCGCGGGCGGCCGCCCCCTTCGACGAAAGCGGCCGCGGCCTCCTCATCGTCGACGCGATCTCCAACTCCTGGGGCGTCAGCAAGGACGGCACGACGACCTGGTGCACCCTCGTGAACGAAGGATCCGAGATGGACCCCACCGCCGAGGTCGTACACGAGACGTCACTCCCGCTCCCGCCCAATGCCAGCGCACCTGGCATCGCCCGAATCAGCGCGCGGACGCTTCTCACGGTCCTGGCCTGGCCCGGCCCCATCGACGTTGCCGTGGACGTGCTGTACGCCCTCGTTCGGAACGCCGTCGAGCACGGGCTCACCGAGGAGAGCGCCAGCCAGCGGCTGGACGCATGGCTTCGGATCAACGAACGCCGCGAACTCTTCATCGACGTCCAGGACCACGCCCCCGACTTCCCCCACTTCGACCAGGCGCTCCGGGGCGAGCTCGGCCGCGGACTGTGGGGTGCACAGCGCCTCGGCGCCACCCTCTCCTGGCGGCCGGCCGATCACGGCAAGACCGTGCGGGCCGCGCTGCAGCCGGGACCGGTGGACCTGTGACCGCCACCATGGCGCCGAACGCCGGCGCGATGATGCAGACCCTGGTCGACGCCGCCGGCGCGCCCGGGGAACCGGTCGCCGACATGGCCGACTTGGCCGAGAGGCTCCGTAGCCTCCTTGGAGTCGCCGCCAACCAGGTGACCCGCGTGGGTCTCGGCGGGAACCTCTTCGACGTCGTCGTGACCAGCTCCGGCGCCCAGGCCCGCGCCGCGGTCGCCGTCATGGATGAGATCCAGAACGGTTGCGGACCCGTCATCGAAGACACGAGGGACGGCCTCTTCTACTGGCTCGTTCCCCCGGGCACCGCGGGCCGGTGGCAGCCGCACATGTACGCGGTGTGCCTGGGCGCCCCGCACAAGATCACGCTGCCGCCTCTCACCTCCGCGAGGCCGCCCTGTGAGCCGGGCCCGTACTGGTTCCGGCCCTCGGCGAGTGACCGTCTCGTCCCGGCCACCCCCCTTCGGGAGGCCCTTGCCCGGCTTCGCCCCGAGCCCACGCCGCACGCGGCGTTCGCGGACCGACTCGGCGTGACTCCCTGACTCCCGTGTCTGGCGGTGACCACCCCCAACCCCGCCGGACACGGGGCTTCACCCCCCTGGTGCCGGAGCGGATCCGGCCCCGGCACCAGGGGTCCCTACTTCTCAGCCACGGCTTCAAGGACAGATCTCGGATGCCTCTTCTGACCCAGTCATGGCCGACGCCGACCGATCGCCTCGTCGCCCTACGGCAGCGCGTGAGGGCGCCGTTCGTGCTTCCACGCAAGGGCGAGAGCCTCGCGGCCGCCAGCCTCGTGGCCACGGCGCACGGCGTTGCGTACGCCGACCCCGCGCAGGACGCCGCCCACCGCGACATCGACGGCGTGCTGTGGGCCGTGTGCACGGGCTCCGCAACTGGCGGGACTGACTACGCCAGCGAGCTGCATCCCGAGCGGCAGCGCATCGCGATGGAGCGCCTCCTATGCGCCGGCTGCAAGAAGCCGGCGGCGCGGGACGAGCGGGGTATGGCGTGGGGCCTTCCCCTCCTCGACGATGCCGCCGACACGGTCTGGGATCGCGTACAGACCGCGATCCCGCCGATGTGCGAGGTGTGTGCCGTGCTGACGCCCCAGGTGTGTCCCCAGCTCCGGGAGGGCCATGTCGAGCTTCGCGTCCGCGAGGCCGAGCTGGTCGGGGTGCGCGGGACGCTCTACCCCCGCTCCTCGCAAGGAGGCACAGTCGACCCTGACGCCCTGCTCCTCTACGACGACCCCGACCTGCCCTTCGTGATCGCACGCCAATCCGTTCGCGAGCTCCGCCGCATCACGGTCGTTGCCCGTGGCGTGGCGTGTTCCTAGCTCTTCAGGTGGAGGTCCGGATGACGTCAGGCCGGGCCGCTGCACCAGCACAGCGTTCGCGCGGTGCCTGCGTTGTGAGCTGCGACCCTCACCGCAGCTCACAACGGGGGCACCGCAGACTCCCCCGCCCCCTTTCGGGGGTCGGTCCAACTCATCAAGGAGCAACAGCCATGGCCAACAGCAGCCTGTCCCTCGCCCCGGGAACGCTGGACACCCCGCTCGGCGAGTGGGAGCTGGACACCACCATCACGCAGTCCCCGACGCCCATCGTGGACGCCTGCGGCACCAACGACGGCTGCGCCGCGTCCTGCGCGTCGTCCTGCGCCTCGGCCTAGCCATGCGGCGTGCGGGGGGGGGGGGGGGGGGCGCGCCCCCCCCCCCCCCC
>NZ_JBHWAQ010000085.1:0-6499 GCF_042743475.1 Streptomyces sp. NPDC059534 | reverse complement strand
CGTCTGGCCCGCCCCCGCACGCTCCACACGGAGAGAGGAGCGAAACCCGTGGTTCAACCGATCTACCGCCGATTCGGCGAAGCGTTGGTCCTACGCGCTGCTGTTCTGCCCGTTGCCGCCCGACCCGTCGACTGGCCCGCGATCGGCTCACCGGAGTCCTCCCGGCGCTGGCTGGCGAGCGTGTGGAACTGCGACTTGTTCGTCACCGCGCTCCGGGCTGCCTCACCGCAACTGGTCGCCTGTGTGGAACGGATCCTCGTCGACGACCAGGTCGACCCCAAGCGGATCCAGAAAGCCACCTCCTCGATCGCCGGCTACGTGTTGCGCGCCACTGGACGGCCGACACCGTTCGGCCTGTTTGCCGGCGTAGCTACGGCCCGCGAAGGCTCGGCCGCTTCGATCATCGGTGCAGACCACCAAGCTGTAGGCCGCCCCGACACTCTGTGGGTCGACCATGTGCGCAGAGACCTCGAAGGCCGGCCCGACGTGCTGCCGTTCCTGACGGTGCGCATCAACGACTTGGCCGTCCGCCATGGCGACACCCTCACGGTGCCGCGCTCCGGCGGCCGCATTGCCAGCACCAGGATCGGTCGTCCCATGGCCGTCCTCCTGGACGCGACCGAACAGCCCACGACCGGCTCGCAGCTCATGCGAATGCTTGCCGACGCAGGTGGTACGCCTCAGCAGGCCCAGGGGCTGATCTCGCAGGCCCTGGCCGAGGGATACCTGACCAGCAGCCTGGCCGCGCCGATGACCCGCGACGACCCCGCCGGCCACCTCCTTCGCACCCTCGTCCCCCACAGGCGACAGCTCGAAGCGTCAACCCGGGACGTCCTCGCCCAGCTCGGGCAGATCACCCGCACCCTCGCCGCGCACAACCAGACCACCGGGCTCGCGGCGCGCGAACTGCGCGAGACCGCTGATGACCTGATGCGCCGTACCCCTGCTTCCAGCCGAAGCCGGATCGCCCTCGACCTGCGGCTCGATGCCCAGGTTCGCGTCCCCGCCCGCGTCCTGAACGAGGCTGAGCGCGCAGCGGACGCATTCATCCGCCTGACCCGTACCCGCGGTGGCTCGTCTGCCTGGGCGACGTTCGCGACGCACTTCTGGGAGCGGTACGGCGTTGGGACACTCGTCCCGGTCCGCGAGGCTGTAGACCTTGCCGCCGGCCTCGGCTTCCCCGCCGACTACCCCATGTCCTTATGGCCACAGACGCCGCCCACGGTCCTGCCCCGCGACGAGAAACTCGCGGCGAAGGCCATGCACGCAGTCGTCACGGGCGACCACGAGGTCGTCCTCACGAACGCGGACATCGACGACCTGGCCGAAGGATCCGACGTGGGAGTGGTGGCACCCCACGTCGAACTGGGGATCCGGATCCGCGCGACAGACACCTACGCCCTGGACCGCGGGAACTTCCTGCTCGATGTGCGTCCCGCCTGGACCGCGGGCGTGCTGTCGGGGCGGTTCGCCCAGCTTCTGGGTACGGAACTGTCAGACCTGTACGGGAGACTGCCCACCATGGTCCAAGGGGCGCTGCCCGTCCAACTCTCCTTCGCACCGACCTTCCCCCACGCGGAGAACGTCGCTCGCATCCCTGCCGCATTGCCGCACGTGCTCAGCGTGGGCGAGCACCGAGAGCCGGCCGAACATGTCATGACCGTGGATGACCTGGCCGTGCTCTCCACCGGCGAGCACCTTCACTTAGTGAGCATCTCCCGCCGGCGCGTCGTCGAGCCCCTGGTGCTTCATCCGCTCGCCATGGAGAAGCAGGCGCCGCCCCTGGCCCGGTTTCTGGCCATGCTCGGGCGCGCGGCCGGCACCGCCTGGACCGCCTTCGACTGGGGCCCGGCCGCTGCTGCACTGCCCGTGCTTCCCCGGGTCCGCTACGGCCGATCGATCCTGGCTCCGGCACGCTGGAAACTGTCCGCAGCCTCGCTTCCCGCCGGCCCGTTTACGAAGGAGTGGCACGCGGCGCTCACCGACTGGGCCGCCGTGTGGCGCTGCCCGGCACGGATTGAACTCCACGACGACGACCGGACCGTGACCCTCGACCTTGCCGAACCGGCCCACGCGCATCTGATTCACCACCACCTGCGGCGGCACACGTCCGCCGTGCTCACAGAGGCCGCCTCCGATGACGAGCTCAGGTGGCTCGGCCACGCCCACGAGATCACCGTGCCGCTCGCGACGACCGGCCCCCAGTTGCCGCACCCAGACGTGACGAACGCGCCGCTGGTCACGAACCAGGACCTGGCGCACCCCGCCACCACCGGTCGGTGGGTCCAGGCGAAGGTATTCACGCACCCCACAGCGATGGATCAGATCATCACGCACCGCCTGCCCGGCCTTCTCTCCACCCTGCACACAGAGAAGGGATGGTTCGTGCGCTACCGGTCAGTGCAGGAGAACGATCACCTGCGCATCCGCGTGCCCGCCGGTCACAACACCGCGGAGGCGGTAGCCGCTTGGACCGAGCGGCTCGTCGCGGATCGGCTCGCCTCTCACCTCGTCTTCGACAGCTACCGGCCCGAGATCGGCCGCTACGGCACCGGCACCGCGATGGATGCCGCCGAAGAGGTGTTCGTCGCCGACAGCGTCCTGGCCGGCTTCGCGCTCACCGACCTGCCCCGCCTGAACAGGGAGGTGCTGTGCGCACTCAGCATGATCGACCTCGCCGAGGGGTTCCTCGGTACCCGCAAAGGCCGCTCCTGGATGGCCACCACCCCGGTACACCGAGGTGAGGGGCGCCCGGAGACCACCCGATTCACCGTCCACGAGGTGCGCGAGCAACGGCTGCTGAATGCCTCGCCCCGCTTGGCGGTAGCCGTGGCACAGCGCCGTGCAGCGCTGGGAACCTACCGGTCCCAGGTTGGCGAGCAGCACGTCGAGCAGGGCCTTGAAGCGTTGCTGCACATGCTGCACAACCGGCTGGCGGGGCCCGACCGTGCCAGCGAGGCCACCGCCCGTCACACCGCCCGCCAGGCATGTCGGAACCTGAAAGCCCTGGGGGAAGCGTGAGCCACGACGACCTCGGTAACGGCCTCGCCGGTGACGCACTGCTCCACATGGTGACCGCCCAGGCCCACGGCACCTGGGCCGCCGCCCGTGTTGCCGTGCAGGCCATGACCGCCCAGCCACTGACCGCGCACCCGCAGCAGGCCAGCCTCTACCGCGGCGTCCCCGCCGCCGCCTACACCCTGCACTTCGCCCAGCCGGCCAGCTCACGCACCCTTGCCAAGCTGGACGAGGAGGCCGCATCGATCATCGCGACACGCCTGGAGACCGCGCAGCGCCGCATGGACAGCGGGCGTCCCCCACAGATGGCCGAGTACGACCTGATCAGCGGACTCACCGGGCTCGGCGCCTACCTCCTGCAACGCCGACACGACACCGCGCTGGAAGCGGTCCTGCACTACCTCGTGCGGCTGCTCACCGAGCCGCTCACCCTGGCAGGCCACCAGGTTCCCGGCTGGTGGACCTGCGACGGCCCCCGTGGAGTCCCCGACGACAACACGTTCCGAACAGGACACGCCAACTACGGCATCGCGCACGGCATGCCCGGTCCGCTTGCCCTGCTCGCCTTGTCCAGCCGGGCCGGGATCAACGTCACCGGCCAGGACCGCGCGATCGACACCGCCATCGACTTCCTCACGACCTGGGCGCAGCCCACCGCTGGCGGCACCATCGGCTGGCCCGAACTGCTTCCGCTTCATGACTTCCTGCGGGGGCCGGTTAGCGGCGCGGCGCCGGGGCGCCCTTCGTGGTGTTACGGCGCCCCGGGAATTGCCCGCGCTCTCCAGCTCGCCGGGTTGGCCCGTCGCAACAAGTCGGTCCGCCAGTTCGCCGAGCACGCGGTCCTGGGCGCCATCACCGATGCCCGGCAGCTCTCCGAGCTCGAAGACATCACGCTCTGCCACGGCTGGGCCGGTCTGCTGTTGACCTGTGACCGCATCGCCTCCGATGCGCAGAGCCCCGCTCTCGCCCGCGCACTACCGGCCCTGCGCGAACGCCTCCACACGCACCTGGTGCGGCACGAGATACCCAAGGGCGCGGGCCTGCTCACCGGCAGCGCTGGCGTTCTGCTCACGCTGCACACCCTCAGCACCCCCCGCCCCGCCGACGTGGGGTGGGAGACATGCCTCCTTCTGAACTGAAAGGACCACCTTTGAGCCAGACCCCCACCGTTGACGAGCTCCGCGACCGTCTCGTCGACGGGATCCTCCACAGCGTGCGCCTGCACGCCTCCGTCGAACAGGCGATGCGCAAGGTGCACCGGGAAGCGTTCCTCCCCGGCATCGACCTCCCCGACGCCTACGCCGACCGTGCCGTGTCCATCAAGGACAACCCGAGCGGACCCCTCCCCCTGTCGTGCGCGTCGGTACCGTCCGTCGTCGGGATGATGCTCGGGCAGCTCGGCGTCCAGCCCGGAGACAACATCCTGGAGATCGGCGCCGGAACCGGATACAACGCCGCCCTGCTCGCCGAGCTCACAGGCGCAACCGGCCACATCACCAGCATCGACATCGACTCCGACGTAGCACTGCACGCACGGACCATGCTCGACCGCGCCGGCTACCAGCAGGTCCAGGTGATCGAGCGCGACGGACTCATCGGCGCCCCCGAAAACGCCCCCTACGACCGGATGATCGCCACCGTCGGGCTCTGGGACGTCCCCACCACCTGGTGGCAGCAGCTCGCCGACGGCGGCCGCCTCGTTCTCCCCCTGCGCTGGCGCGGTCAGACCCGGTCCGTGGCCCTGACCCGCCGCGGCGACACCCTGATCTCCGACGGGATGGAGCTGTGCGGCTTCGTGCCCATCATCGGCCAGGACAGCGAGAAGACGACGGCGCTCAACGCCGACGACACGATCCGCATCATTCACGACGAGGACCAGAACGTGGATGCGGACACGCTCGGCGCCAGCCTGACCGCCACCTCTGGAACCGTGGTCATGTCCGAGCAACGAATCGGCGGTGAGGAGTCGTTCGATGGCGTGTGGCTGCGTGCCACCGCCAGCGACGACCGCATCTGCCGCCTGGAGGTACAGCCCGATGCGCTGGCCCAGGAACTGGTGCTGCGGCCGGTGGTGCCCGTCCGAAGCCCGGCCCTGGTCGACGGCGACTCACTCGCCTACATGATCGTGCGACGCGAAGGTGTCGACCCGCAGCGACCTCACCAGCTCGGCGCGGCCGCATACGGCCCGCACGCCGAAAAGCTTGCCCAGGAACTCGTTGCACACATCGAAGCCTGGGGATCGGCGCGGACCGCCGTTCCACACCTCACCATCACCCCTGCGAAATCCGAGGCGGCCGAACCGGGGCACGTCATCAGCAAGCCGGAGAGTCAGCTCACGCTGACGTACTGACTCGCCGTGTGGGCGCCCTCCCCTGTCAGGGATGGCGCCCACTGGCATGAGGTGACGGCGAAGGTGTAACAGAAAACGGCCGTTGACGTTCGTGAGATGAAAAGGGGTTGGTCTTTATGTCAACCCCCGCATTGAACCGGAGGAACGGTGACGACCGCGACAGCTCCCCTCTCGCCCGAGACCAACCGCACCCACCTGCAGGACAGCCTGTTCGCCTGGCTCGAGCCGGAGACAACGGCGGCGCCTACCCGCAAGCCCCGCCGTGAGCGCGTTCCCGCGCCCCTGCCCGTAGAGAAGGCGGAGACGAGGACGCTCTACGAGTCCAACCCGAAAAGGGCCGCCGGCTCCGCCTGCCCCGGTGCAGGAGGGCGACCTCTCCCACGTGTGGGTCGTGGCCGCAGAGGTGGAGGTCACCCCGCGGATTGCGAGCATCGCCGACTTCCGGGGCAGCTTCAAGGCCGTCGAGGGACAGCCCTCGCCTCCTCTGCCTCACTCGCCAACCGCGGCCGCGCCGAACTCGCCGGCCGCACCAGGGCCCTGCAGATCCCTCAGATCCAGATCATCGACCACCCCAACGCCCGGTTCGGATCCTGGATGCTCGGCGACGACATCCGCGTCCAGGTCGAGGTCCCGTGGGTCGGGGTCGTTGACGTCTGGCACCGGGTCATCGCCGACGAAGTCAGCGCCGACGGCATAGTCACCCTCGTGTTGAAGCGTTCTGACAGCTTCCACTACTGAGACGTCGGTGCTGTCGCTGAGCTGGGTGAGGAACCTGAAGAGCAACACCTGGGGAGGTTCAAGGCTCTGACCGGAGTTCCGTGACGTTCATGGTCGGCGGGGTGCATGCAGGATCGTTTCGCTGCGGGATGACCTGGGGGTGGCTCTCCGATCGATCAAGGATGTTCTGCTTCCCGGAGTCGATGTTGAACTGGAACGGCTGACTGCGGATCCAGAGGTCGTGCTGGTGGAGGTGGCCGCGTGCGGCCCGCCACCCCGCTGTCCGAGCTGTGGAAGCCTGGGGCGGCGGAGGCATTCCTCCTACTGAGGTTTTCAGGGTGGGGTCGGTGGTACGAGGGTCAGACCGGTGGCGGTGAGGCAGCCGTCGATCAGGTGGGGCCGGAGCTGGATCCT
>NZ_JBHWAQ010000084.1:0-9891 GCF_042743475.1 Streptomyces sp. NPDC059534 | reverse complement strand
CCGAGGCCGAACAAACCCACTACGATCACCACCGCGCCCCCGTCCGGGTCGCTCATCCAACAAACTGAGTCCCCGGACACGCCGGGGCGGTTCAGAGTGAGTCCTTGCCCCGCCACCAGGTGTCGGTCAGGCCCAGCACTTCAGGTACTGGCTCGTAGCCTTCGAGGTCCAGGGAGTCGACGGACTTGCCCGTGATTCGCGTGATGGTTTTGGCCCAGCGTCTCGCGTGGTCGGCCAGCGCCAACGATTCCACCCAGCCTTCGGTACTGGCATGCAGTGGTGCCCAACAGGAGCCATGAATCCCGAACTCGCCTCCAGGGCCGATCAAGAATCCGTAGGCCATGGACACCCGACCGTCCCCGGCCGGGATCCACCAGCCCTCTGCGGCCGAGCCCTCGGGAATGTCCGCGCCCAGGATGCGCGGGCCGCTCTCGTAGAACGGCGCCGGCGGCAACGCGAGACCGCCCCAACGGTCGTCGAAGGCCACTGCACGGTCGATCTCCGCAGCCGGGATGCCGTGCTCGATCCATGCCTCACGGAGAAGCTCGATGCTCTGCTGAGGCACAAAGAGGCCCTCCACCTCGACGAATTTCTTCGCCCTGCGGGTCAAACCAGCTGGCGCGGCCGGGATGTGCGATACGGGAGTGGCAGCCATCATGGCGAGAGAGTCTACTGGCGAGGATCGGTAGCGTCTTGAGCGGAAGCCCGCCCGCTCCGTTGCGGCCCAGGACTTGCGCTCAGGCACCAACAAGCGTGCTCAAGAGCCAACTTTCGTGCTCAGTCACCCGTGCCGCCAGGAACCGCCATAAGAAACGACGTCGAAAGACCCTCGCCCGCGTCTCCGTAGGTTCGCGGACAACCTCCTGACCGCACAGGGTTTGATGGCCTCTCAAGAGCAGTGGTAGCTGTAGATGCGCTGCTTGTCGCCTGACCGGCCTGTGGACGGGTCCATCCACAGGCCGGAGGCTGTTCAGTCGCCGAGGGCTGCTGTTGGGCTATGCCTTGGGGCCGCGGAGCGTCACGAGGAGGTTCGGTGAGTCGGGGAATGGCTGGCGGCGGCCGACGGGCCGGTAGCCCCATGCCGCGTAGAGGGCCTGGACCTGGGGAGTCGCACAGCATGGGGTCGGGAAACTTCATCCCGTTGTAGGCCAGGGAGCGCATGGACAGTCGCTCTGACGCCTGGAGAGGGGAGAGGGGGCCTCCGGATCCAGGACGAGGTCGTCGTCGCCCCGGGGGGCGCGGCTGCCAGGGTCGCCGTCGGGGAGAGGGGTTCGGGGTCGGTGGGCCACGGCGTTTCGATGTCACCGTGCTCCTCGAGAGCCGCGTACTCCTCGGCCTGCACAACGCGGTAACGGGTTTCGAGCGCCGTGAGCTCGTCGACACGCTCACGTTCCAGCCGGCCGACGGCGGCCAGCAGTGCGCGTCGCTCCTGCCTGCTCTGCGCCTCGGCCTTGGCCTGGAACCAGAGCAGGGAGTTCAGCCCGTCACGGGCTTGCTGCGGACAGCTGTGGGTGACCTCGACGACCACTCGCCACCGCCGGCCGTCGTCCTCGCTTTGCGAGGCGGCCCCGAACAGCGGGCCCCGTACCCCCAGGGCAGTGTGGCGCCTCGCCGAGGACACCAGCCGAACGCGCCACCCCCTTCAATCGTCAAGGGATGGCAAAGTATTCGGGCGCGGTGTCTGGATCGGCCTCGAATTCCTACTTGGTCCAGGTGAAGGGATTCTCACCACCCTGGAGGAACCGTGCAGCACACCGCCCCGTCCCGGCCGACCTCGGTCCGGCCGAAATGAGCCTCCCGGACCTGTCAGTCGACGAGCTCCTCGCCCAGCTCCAGGCCGTCCTGAGCGCGGCCGCGCCGTACCTCGTCGCGCTCGGCGTTCTCGGGGCGGCGGGCTTGGTGTGGTGGACGATCCGGCGCGCGGCGCTCGTCCGGGAAGCCCTTGCCGACCGGGTCCAGGTCGAGGTGATCCCGACCGCAACCTTCGACCCCGGTGAGGGAGAAGTCGGCCGCTGGGCCCGCCAGCTCGGGCGCGTTCACCACGCCGCCGACGGTGTCCCAGCCCGCGGATCCGCAGTGCGCCTGCGGTACACCGCCGTGGAGGGAAAGATGCGCTGCTACATCGAAGGCCCGGCCGCCGCGGCCGCGATCCTGAACATGCCCGGCTTCGCCGAAGTCGAGGTCCACACCCAGCACGGCCAGACCGATATCCGCCCCATCCGCTTCAACGGCCCGGGAGGAACGCCGTGACCGCCGTCATCTCCCTCGCCAGGCCGGCGCAGGCGACCGCCGCCCAGGCGAGCGCGCGCCGATACGTGCAGCGCGCCGAGCTCGCCCTGGGCCTGCCCGACTACAAAGCCCTCGCCTCCCTCGGCCTGAGCCCCGACCCGCTCCAGCAGCTGGCCGCGGCCATGGCCTCCGTGCGCACCGAGGACGGGGAGAAGGCGGAGGCGGTCTTCGACCTGGTGCCGGTCTCCCAGCGGCGCTTGGCCCGCCGCCGGCGCCGCCTGATGGCACGGGCCGCGCGCCGGGGCCCGTCCGCGTATGGCGAGCGCCTCACCGGTGGACTCGGCGGAGGCGGCTTCTGGGGCTCGATGACCTCGGCCTGGTCCGGAGGCGCCGGCGCCTCCAACCGCTCCGAGCGGATCCCGCGGCAGACCGACCTGCGCGGCGGCGTCGGCAAGCTCGAACCCAGCGCAGGCGCGGTGTTCGCCGTGCAGGTCCTGCTACGTACCGAGGCCGCCCATCCGCAACTGGCCCTGGCCCGGATGCACCAGCTGATCGCCGCCCTGTCGATGACCTCGGGGGAGAACTACCTCAAGGTCCATCGGCCCCGCAGCTGGGCGATCGGCCGGTTCGAGCACCGGTTCGCGAGCGGGGAGTTCGCGCCGATCCGCCGACAGTGGCTGACGGTGCCCGAGCTGGCCGGATGGCTCAAGCCGCCGACGGTGAAGTGCACCGCTTCCAGCGTGGTCCGCTCCGGTGGCCTGGTCCCGCCGGCCCCGGCCGACCTCCCAGTCTACACCGGGCAACGCGACCTGATCCCGCTCGGCGCCGTGGTCTACCCCGACGGCCGCGAGCGGATCGCCGCCGCCCGCGTGCAGGACCTCCTCTTCGGCCTCCAGCTCGGGAAGGCAGGCCACGGCAAGACCGAAGAGGCATTGGTCCAGTGCATCGCGATGGCGCACGCCAGCCACGGCTGCTGGTTCCTCGACCCGCACGGCGAGGGCTGGGCCCGGGCCAAGCCCTACCTCGCGCACCCGGAGATCGCAGACCGGCTCTGGGAGATCAACCTCGCCAAGGCCAACCCGGACCAGCCGGTCGTCTCCTGGAACCCCCTGTCCACGGAAGGCCGCACGCTCTCCGACGTCCAGGACATCGTGCGCTCCGTCACCGAAGGCATCGCTGCGGCGCAGGATTGGGGCGACAACGCCCCCCGCGCCCGGACCATCCTGGCCCGCGCCTCCCAGGCCCTGGCTCTGCTCAACCTCCAGGCCGTCCAGGCCGGCCACTCCGAGGCGCAGTGCACGCTCTTCCAACTGCGCACTTGGCTCACCGACGAGGACTGGCGCGAGCGGCTCCTACCCAAGCTCCCGGATCGCGTCCGCGCGTACTGGGAGACCACCTTTCCCAAGCTCGGCCCGGACGCGGTGCCCACCGTCACCTACGCCATCGACCGCCTCGACACCAGCCAGAGCCTCCAGGGCTTCTTCGGTAGCCCCCGCTCCGCCTACGACGTCCGGCACGCCATGGACACCTCGAAAGTGGTGTTCGTCTGCCCGTCCGGCAGCGAGAGCGATGCTCTGGTCAGCTGCCTCCTCATCCACGACCTGCACCGCGCCGGCCTCTCCCGGCAGGACACCCCGCGCGAGCAGCGGAAGACCTTCTGGGCCTGGGGTGATGAGCTCACCGCGCTCGACAGCAGCAGCAAGGGGTTCCTCGCCGCCATCGCTGAGCAGCTTCGAAAGTACGAGGTGAGGTTCATCGGCATGACCCAGATGGTGCTTCGGCTCTCCGCTATCACCCGTCAGGCCCTCTTGCAAAACCAGAGTTGGCTGAGTACCTGCGCCGCCGACTACGACGAGGCCGCTTTCGTCGCCAAGAGGTGGAACGGGCACGTCAGTCCGGAGACGATCACCGAGCTCCCGAAGTACCACTACGTGATGTCCGTGAACCTCAATGGCGCCAGGACCACGCCCTTCCGGGTCCGCGGTCTGCCCGTGGACGAGGTCTTCGCGCACTACGACAACCCAGCCGGCGTCCCCGCCCTCGACCGGGCGATCGACAGCAATCTCAACCGCCGTCCGCTCGGCAGCATCTTGGCCGACCTGGAAGAGCTCGACGCCGTCGTCCTTGCCCACCACACCGGCCTGCGCCCCGCCGACCCGAGCGCCGGCGACCCCACCAGCGTCATCGACTAGAAGGGAATCACCCATGCCCTACCCACAGTCCACCCCCACCGGGCTGGGCCAGATCGCCCAGCAGGCCGCCCAGGTCCTCTACCAGCACCGCCTGGTCTCCACCCGGCAGCTCCACCGACTCGTCACCCCGCACCACACCCGCACCGAGTACCTGCGCCGCCAGCTCCACACCCTCCGCCAGGCCGGCTTCGCCGAGGCGGTAGGCCGGCGCAGCACCGGTCAGACCGAGCTGCTGTGGTGGCTGACGGACAAGGGGGCCCAGGCCGTCGAGGCCGTCGGCCTGCTCCAGCAGCGCGCGTACCGGATGAGCCCGGAAGCCGCTCTGGGCCCGCTCCAGGAGCACACCCTCGCGGTGGTCGAAGCCGGAGCGGCCTTCGTCGAGCACGCCCGCCGACTCGGCCACGAGTGCGGCCCCCTGGACTGGTCACCCGAGATCGCCCACTACTACCGCGACGAAGCCCGACCGGGCGAGGAGCTGAGCCTCGTCCCGGACACCGTCCTCAACTACGTCCACATCGAGGGCAAACAGCACACCCTGCTCACCTTCTTCGTCGAGGTCGACCGCACCCAGATGACGATCGCCCGCATGGCCCAGAAGATCCACGCCTATGCCTCCTACCATGCATATACACCTCAGCTCCTATCCGCCAAGGGCGCCCGAGGACCCCGCCGCCAAGGCGCAATGCAAGCGTGGCGCAGCCGCTACCCGGTCTTCCCTCGCCTTCTACTCGCGCTGACCGGCGCCGCCGAAGACCGGCTCGCCCGCAGGATCGCCGACCTGCGCAGCCTCACCGCCAGCGACCCAGCGCTCGCCACCACCACACTCCGAGCCGGCGTCACCACCCTCGAGCAGCTCCGCACTCATGGTCCTTTCCAGCGGATCTTCACTCCCGTCCTCGGAGCAGCTGAACCGGTCGATGCCTGGCTCCGCAGCCCCGTTGCGGCGGCAGCCTGAGCGGCAAGAAATTTGCCTTCTGTCTGGCCTAGGGGCAACACGGTGCCGCGGCCTTGGTGCTGCCTTCTGCCTGAACTGACGGTGGGGATCCCCTTCAGTCGCTGTGCTCTGGCAGCAGCGACTGAAGGGGAGCGACTGTTGCGTCGCTCGGTCGCTGGGGAAAAACTGCAGGTCAGAGCGCTATTGGTCAGGCAAAGAGCGACTGAAGCGACTAAAGTTCTATATATCAGCCGTGCAGATCGTGCGTGTGCGTGTCATATATAGGTGTCTACAGTCGCTTCAGTCGCTGATCTGCATGCCTCGTAGCCCCTGACCTGGTATTTTCCCCAGCGACTAGAGGCAGCGACTGAAGCGACTCAATCGCTCCTCCAAGTCTTCAGTCGCTGGAGTCCTGGAACCGGGACGACTCGCCTAACTCCAGGTGGTCTGCCCGAACGGGCGTTTTCGCTAGGCTGTCTCCGTTGTTGAGTCGCTTCAGTCGCTATTGGGGGAACGAAATGCCTGCTGACCTGCGGGTTTCCTCCAGCGACTCAACAGTCGCTGCCACCCCTGCCTCCGCAGGATCCGACATGCTGAGTCTTGCCCGCTGGTGCGCTAGCCACGGCTGGCCTGTCCACCCACTGGCCCCCGGCAAGAAGACACCTGCCGCGAACTGCCCCACATGCCGCGAGGCTGGCCACGACCGTCGCACCTGTTCTTGCCGTGGAGAAGGCCGCTGGTGCCACGGGTTCCACGCAGCGACCCTGGACATGCACCGCATCCAACAGTGGTGGGGCCCCCGCCCACAGATGGGTGTCGCAGTCGCCTGCGGGCCAGCCGACATCGTCGTCATCGACATTGACGCCCACGCTTCCCTGCTCCCCGACAGGAACCGACTCTTGCCCGGGATCGACATTGCCGAAGACATCGACGTCTCCGCGATGACCACGGGCTTCCACACCCTCGCCGTCCTCGCAGCTCTCCGAGGCCAGGCCAGCCCTGCCGACGACACCAACACCCTCCGCGTCCGAACCCCCTCCGGCGGAATGCACGTCTGGTACCGCAACACCGACGCCCGCCGCTGGCAGTGCTCCTCAGGCTCCAGCAAGACCCGCGCACTCGCCTGGGAGGTCGACGTCCGAGCCGACGGCGGCTACATCATCGCGCCCGGCACCGTCACCGACGTAGGCGTCTACACCCCGATCGGCACTACCAGGACCCCAGCGCCACTCCCGTCCTGGCTAGCCCAGGAACTCCAGCGCACCCACCACCTGCCCGCCGCCCACGTCCCTGCTCCCCGCCCGGTGCCCGGCCGTGCTCGCCAGGCCGTCGCAGCCGCTCGGCAGAGCGGCGACCCTGTCGTCGCCACCCTGGCCACAGTTCTGACCGAAGTTGCGGACTGCGCCAGCGGTACCGAGAACACTGGCTTCTCAGAGAAACTCAACCGGGCCGCCTACACCCTCGGCGGCCTCGTGGCCGGCGGACACCTCGCCGAGAACGACGCCCAGGACGCGCTCATGCAGACCGCTAGCCATGCCCGCCCAGGCCAGGAACGTCGCGCCGAAGCCATCATCCGCAGCGGCATGACAGCCGGCGCCCGACGCCCCCTCCACCCTGGGAGCCGCCCGTGACCAGCCCCGCAGGCGGTGAGTCGAACATGCTCTTCGACTTCAACCCCCATGACCTCGCCGCGCAGATCATTGCCAAGTCGGCTCCCGTTCTGCCGCCCCAACAGAGTGGCGCTTCCAGTGCCAACCCGGTCGGCCAGGCGACCGCACACGGTCTCCTGCCCGACAGCCTCAGCGACCGCGGCAACGCCAAACTCTTCATCCGGCTCTACCAAACCGACTTCAGGCACGTCCCAGGCCTCGGCTGGTACCGCTGGGACACCACCCGCTGGCAAGTCGACGAAGACGACTCCGTCCTGTGGGCCGCCGGCGAGATCGGCGAACACCTCGCCACTACCGACCCCACCGGCGAGCATGCCGCTGAAGCCCTGCGCAAGCACCGCCGCCGATCCCTGAGCACAGCCGGGCTCAACGCCCTGCTCGCCCAGGCCAAGTCCGCGCCCGGCATGGTCCTCAGGGCCGAGCACCTAGACGCCGACCCGTACGCCCTGTGCACTCCCGCTGGCATCGTGGACCTGCGCACCGGGCTCGTCCGCATGCCTGACCCGAACAAAGACTTTCACTCCCGCTCCACGACCGTAGGCCCAGCCGTAGTACCGATCCCCAGATTCCAGCGCTTCCTGGCCGACACCTTCGGCGACGACACCGAAGGCGCCGGAATGATCGCCTTCCTGCAGCTGCTGCTCGGCTACTCCATTACCGGGGACGTCGGAGGGCAGGTGATGCCGTTCCTCTTCGGCGCCGGCAAGAACGGCAAGTCAGTCCTCCTCGACGTCCTCATGAAGCTTCTCGGCGACTACGCCGACGCTGCCCCGCCCGGCTTCCTGATGGCCCGCCCCTACGAAGGCCACCCCACCGACCTTGCCGAACTCCACGGGCGCCGTGTCGTCGTCTGCTCCGAAGTCAAGCCAGGCGACAAGTTTGACGAGGCGCGAGTCAAGCTCCTCACAGGCGGAGACCGCATCAAAGCCCGCCGCATGCGCCAAGACTTCTTCTCCTTCAACCCCACCCACAAGCTCTGGCTCCTCGGCAACCACCGCCCCGAAGTTGGCACGGGCGGCTTCGCCTTCTGGCGACGCATGCGGCTGATCCCCTTCGAACGCACCGTCTCCGACGACCGCAAGATCGACAACCTCGCCGACATCCTCGTCGCGGAGGAAGGCTCCGGAATCCTGAACTGGCTCATCGACGGAGCGCGCCGCTACCTTGCCGGCGAGAAAGACCTCACTGGCCCTGACAAGGTCCGCATCGCCACCACGGCCTACGCCGAGACCGAGGATCACACAGGTCGCTTCTTCGACGAGGCATGCATCCTGGGCCCCGACTGCCGTACCGAGCAGAAGACCCTCTACGAGGCATACCGCGCCTGGTGCAGCAGCGAAGGCTGCCTTGCCATGAGCAACCGCACCTTCGCCGCCCGAGCCCGTGAGCTTCTCGGACTTTCTTCCCCCAAAGAGATGATCTTGTCGAATTCGAGGAAGTACTACCCTGGCATCGGACTGCTCGCCCAGGAGGAGACGGCATGAGTTCCCTGATCAGCGAGAACGATCTCAAGCACGAGAACGACCTCGTCTGGCTCGAGGACATCTCCAGCCTCGACTACGTCCGCCAGAGCCTCGACCGCCTACCCACCCGCGGTGGCAAACCCACCTACCATCGCGACGGCCGAATGATCGGCTACGCAGTCCTTGCTGGCACCGCCAAGGCATCACGGGCTTCCGGCACCTTCCGACGTCGCGTCTTCTGGCTCCTACCGCACGACCGCGACACCGCGCCCGACGGCCTCTACGCCAGCTCCGCACCGGCTGAAGCCGTCGACCCCAGCACCCTTCAACCCACGGTCAAAGGTCGCAAAACAGAGCGCAGCGAAGGTGGCCCTCCGTCCACAGCCATGCGCGAACTCGGCATAAGCCTTCCTCTGTGACCTGGGTCGCGGCAGAGCCCCCAAGCGACTGGAGCGACTGAAGCGACTGAAGCTCGGGCATGAATATTGCTAAGGGGCAGCAATGCGGCAGCATGGGCGCTGCACATGCCGCAGCTGCGCAGTGCTGGCACGAGACCGCCCCGGCCACCGACAACCAGCCCGATTGCCTGACCATTTTGACAACTGCCACGGTCCGTCGCCCGTACGGCGTCGTCAGGCGATCCACTTGTTCCGTCATCGCGGTCGAACTCGCCAGCACCCCCCTGCCCGGCCACCTGGAGGTCACCGCACTGGCCGACACCGCCCCCGGCCTCGACGACGCAGCACCCGAACGCGTCGCCCACACAAGTAAGCTCGCCGACGCGGTCACCGACCTGACCTGCCACACAGCTGACCAGCGCCGCGCCCTGGCCGCGCTCGGCGCACCCACCTTCGGTACGGCACGCCTGCAGGAAGACGCTGGCGGTTCGTGGACACCCCACGTCCTCCTCGCCACCGAACTGCCAGCAGGGACCGACACCGAGGCGCTGTACGACCTGATCACAGCCCAGCCGAGGGTGGCTGGCGCGGTGGTGACGTCAACCGAGAACGCTGGCCTAGCCCCGGACCAGGGCTGGAAACTCCTCTGCGCGGGACCGGACAAGACCAGCGTCCTGCCCGGCTCCGGCCTGCCCATCAAACTCCAGGGCCTGACCGACCCACACTTCGCCAACGACATTGAGCTGCTCACTCTGTCCGCCAGCACCCCCGACGTCCCCGCAGGCAACGAGCGGCTGGAAGGCATCCTCGACCCGGACGAGAAGCCGGAAGAGGAAGCCCAGCCGGGACCAGACCCAGAGGCATCCTCGGAGGACCCGCAGGAGAGCAGCGCCGACGAACGTGCACCCGAGGGACTGTAAATCGTTCGGTGTAACTCCCGATCATGGAGGATGCATCGATGACCAGTGAGAACGTGGCCGAGGCCCAGATAGGCGAGGCGGTAGA
>NZ_JBHWAQ010000083.1:0-10087 GCF_042743475.1 Streptomyces sp. NPDC059534 | reverse complement strand
CCCGAACGACAGCGTGCTCCCGTCCCCGGAGCGATCCGGGGGCGGGAGCACGATGCGTGGGGCGTGAGGCGTGTCCTACAGGAACGAGTTGATCTCGATCGTCTCGGTGCGGCCGGGGCCGACGCCGATCGCGGAGATCGGCGCACCCGACATCTCCTCCAGGGCCTTCACGTACGCCTGCGCGTTCTTCGGCAGGTCGGCGAAGGTCTTGGCCTTGGTGATGTCCTCGGACCAGCCCGGCAGCATTTCGTAGATCGGCTTCGCGTGGTGGAAGTCGGTCTGCGAGTAGGGCAGCTCCTCGACGCGCTTGCCGTCGATCTCGTACGCGACGCAGACCGGGATCTCCTCCCAGCCGGTCAGCACGTCCAGCTTGGTGAGGAAGAAGTCGGTCAGGCCGTTGACGCGGGTGGCGTAGCGGGCGATGACCGCGTCGAACCAGCCGCAGCGACGGTCACGGCCGGTGGTGACACCGCGCTCGCCGCCGATGCGGCGCAGGGCCTCGCCGTCCGCGTCGAACAGCTCCGTCGGGAACGGGCCGGCGCCGACACGGGTCGTGTACGCCTTGAGGATGCCGATGACCCGGCTGATCTTCGTCGGGCCCACGCCGGCGCCGGTGCAGGCGCCGCCCGCGGTCGGGTTCGAGGAGGTGACGAAGGGGTACGTGCCGTGGTCCACGTCCAGGAGGGTGCCCTGGCCGCCCTCGAACAGGACGACCTTGTCCTCGTCGAGCGCGTTGTTGAGGATCAGGGTGGTGTCCGCGACGAACGGCTTGATCTGCTCCGCGTACTGGAGCATCTCCTCGACGATCTGGGCGGCGTCGATCGAGCGGCGGTTGTAGAGCTTGGCGAGCAGCTGGTTCTTGCCCTCCAGCGCCGCCTCGACCTTCTGGACGAGGATCGACTCGTCGTACAGGTCCTGGACCCGGATGCCGACGCGGTTGATCTTGTCGGCGTAGGTCGGGCCGATGCCGCGACCCGTGGTGCCGATCTTGCGCTTGCCGAGGAACCGTTCCGTCACCTTGTCGAGGGTGACGTTGTACGGAGTGATCAGGTGAGCGTTACCGCTGATCAGGAGCTTCGACGTGTCGACGCCACGCTCGTTGAGCCCGCTCAGCTCGGAGAGCAGGACCGCCGGGTCGACGACGACTCCGTTTCCGATCACCGGGGTACACCCCGGCGAGAGGATTCCGGAAGGGAGAAGATGCAGCGCGTACTTCTGGTCGCCGACGACGACGGTGTGGCCGGCGTTGTTGCCGCCCTGGTAGCGCACTACATAATCAACGGATCCACCGAGGAGGTCGGTGGCCTTTCCCTTGCCCTCGTCACCCCACTGAGCACCGAGCAGCACAAGTGCGGGCACAGGCGTACACCCCTTCCGGGTGGGGCATGTCCAAGGTCAGGGGGCATACGCCGCCTCACCGGTGTGCCCCGGAATAGACGAAGCCCCTGGCGCAATAGCGCAAGGGGCTCTTGCACAAAGATGCTACCCGAGGAAGGACCGAGGTGTCGGATCACGACCAGCTGCTGGTCATCGTCGACCCGGTCGCCCGCCGATGTGACGGCGAGTCCGTACGGATCGCGAAGGATGTCCTGTCCGCGGGCGCGGAGGCGAAGATCTGCCTGCCGGACGGCCCGGAGGAATTCTCCCGTGCCCTGGCACGGCGCGGTTCCAGGCGCCCCGTGGTGCTCGGCGACGACCGTGCGCTGCTGCGTGCGGTGACCCTGCTCCACCGGGACCGCGCCCCCTCCCACGCGCCCCTCGCGCTCGTCCCGATCGGCGCTCCCGACCGGCTCCAGGTCGCTCGCGCGCTCGGCGTGCCGCCGGGCACCGTGGCGGCCGCCCGGACGGTCCTGGACGGTGTGGCGCGCCGCCTGGACCTGCTCGTGGACGACAGCGGCGGGGTCGTCCTGCAGCGCCTGGACGTCCCGGCCTCCCACCTGCTCGCCGCGGCGGCGCCCACCGTCTGGGACACCTGCCGCTCCCTGGTCCGCACCCTGGCCCGCCCGGCGCCCGCGCCGGTCATGGCGCGGGCCCACCGGCTGCGGGTGGAGGCGGACGGAGTGCTGCTCAGCGACGTGGACACCCTGCTGGAGGGCCTGACCGTGCGCGCCCTGGGCGGCTCGGCCGCCCTGACCCTCGCCCCGGCCGGCGCCCCGCCCGTGCACGCCACCGCCCAGACCCTGAGGGTGACCGGACCCGACTTCCGCTACCGCGCCGACGCCACGGTCTCGGGGCCGGTGCGGCGGCGGGAGTGGACGGTCCGGGCAGGGGCCTGGGGGCTGACGCTTCCCCGGGAGGCGGGAGCGGTCTAGCCTCCCCGAGGGGTACGTGATCACGCGGGGCAACGGGGGGTTCGTGGTGGAGTGCGCGCTGGACCGGGAGGCGACCCGGCGGGGGCTCGGGCGCTACCGGAGGCAGGCGGTGCGGGGCACGGGCGCGGGAGCGGCCCTCGTGGGCCTCGGCCTCGTCTTCGTCCTCCTGCCCGTCGACGCCTCCTGGGCGTCGGACGTGGCCGCCGGCCTCGGCACCACGGGTCTGATCGTGCTGGGCATCGCCCTCAGCGCTTTGCGGAGCGCCGGGCGGATGCGGCGGGCGCTGGCGGCGGGACCGTGGTCGGCCCACCCCGCCGTGGCCGTCGTCCGCGGTGGCATGGTGCCCCCTTCGATCGTCCTGGGCGACCGGGTCGGCGGACAGGCGTGGCCGCTCACGATGGCGGCGACGAAGCAGCGGTACGAGCGGGTGCTGCCGGGTCCCGACGCCGTCCTGTGGTGGTGCGGCGACCCGGACCGCGGCGGCGTGATCGCCCCGCCCGGCGGCGAGGAGCTGATCTGGGCGCGGGCGGTACGGGGCTACCACACCCGGAACCGGACCATCGGGCTCGCGGCGGCCGAGGGGCTGTTCGACCGGCCGACGCCCGTCCAGCCGCGGGGCTCACGCATCGGATTCCCCGAGGGCGAGGGCGACAGCGACACCGGGGCCCGTACCGAAGCCGGTACCCAGGCCCGTACCGAAGCCCAGGACCGTCATCCCCTGACGTACGCGGTCCTCGCCGCCGCCGCCCGGCGGCAGGCCCTGCCCGGGACCGGCCGCGCGCGCCGCGAGGCGGACGTGCGGGCCGTGCCGTGGTGGCGGGTGCGCTCGCTGCGGCACGTGGCGGGCCTGCCGCGGCTGCTGATCTCGCCGGTCCCCGTCGTGACCGGCCTGTTGATGCTGGGCCGTCCGCAGGACTACCCCGCCGTCGTGGCGTACGCCGTCATCGCGTTCGGCGTGGGCCTCTTCCTGCACACAGGCCGGCGCTTCCTCGCCTCCGGCCGCGCCGCCGCCCGGCTGCTCGCCCGGTCCGCGCAGGCCCCCGGGCCCGTACCGAAGCGGTACACCCTGCTGTTCGACCCGGTCGGCGGTGCTCCGGTCCTCGTCCTCTTCCCGCACGGCGGTGGGCCGGAGGACCTGCCGGAGGCGGTGCTCCGGCTGTACCCGCCGGGCACGCTGAAGGACCCCCGCAAGGGGCTGCCCTCGGCCCCGTCCGGTCCGGTGGAGCTGCGGGGCCGGCCGGACGGCACCGACCGCGGCGAGCCGGTGGTCCCCTGGATCGAGGGGCGGCCGGTGTGGCCCGCCGGTCCGTACGAGGAGCTGCGACCGGGTGATCCGGCGGCGCGGGAGTACCTGGAGCGGCTCGCGCCGCCTCAGGAGGCTTCGGGGGTCCCGGCTCCCTGAGCCTCCTTGTGGACGCGCCAGCGGTCCATGATTCCGGACATCTCGCCGTGCAGGAAGGCGAAGAACTCCGCCGTCTCCGTCGTGCGGCGGCCGGCCGCGCTGTCGGGGCCCAGGGTCTCCGCGCCCTCCTTCAGGACCTTCTCCCAGCGGACCAGGACCTGGTCGCGGCGGGTGAAGGTCTCGTACCAGAGCTCGTTGTGGAGGACGTAGCGGTCGCGGCGGGTGCCGGGGTCGCGTTCGCGGCTGACCATGCCGACCTGGGTGAGGTAGCCGATCGCGCCGGAGACGGCGGCCGGGCTGATCCGGAGGCGTTCGGCGAGTTCGGCCGAGGTCATGGAGGCGGTCTCGGAGGCGAGGAGGGCCGCGAAGACGCGGCTCGCCATGCGCTGCATGCCGGCGGCGGTCATCTCGGCCGCGAAGCGCTCGACGAAGCGGGAGACCGCCTCTTCGCCGGTCCCGCCGGTCCCGTCGGTGCTCGTCGTCATCTCGCTCTCACCCATCCCCCGACTTTATACGCTTCCTTAACTTCACAAGTTTGTGAAACTACCGTACGTTCAGAATCATGGCGAAGGCAATCAGCGTCGTCGGACTGCACAAGTCCTTCGGGCGCACCCAGGCGCTCGACGGCCTCGACCTCGCCGTCGAGACCGGCGAGGTCCACGGCTTCCTCGGCCCCAACGGCGCCGGGAAGTCCACCACCATCCGGGTCCTCCTGGGCCTGCTGCGGGCCGGCTCCGGCGGCGCCCGGGTGCTCGGCAGGGACCCCTGGGAGGACGCCGTCGAGCTGCACCGGCGGATCGCGTACGTCCCCGGGGACGTGACCCTCTGGCGCAACCTCTCCGGCGGCGAGGTCATCGACCTGTACGGCCGGCTGCGGGGCGCGCCCCTCGACAAGGCCCGGCGCGCGGAGCTCGTCGAGCGCTTCGAGCTCGACCCCACCAAGAAGGGCCGCACCTACTCCAAGGGCAACCGGCAGAAGGTCGCCCTCGTCGCCGCCTTCGCCGCCGACGTCGACCTGCTCGTCCTCGACGAACCGACCAGCGGCCTCGACCCGCTGATGGAGGAGGTCTTCCGCGGCTGCGTCGAGGAGGCCCGCGACCGGGGCCGGACCGTCCTCCTGTCGAGCCACATCCTCAGCGAGGTCGAGACGCTCTGCGACCGGGTCAGCATCGTCCGCAAGGGCCGGACCGTCGAGTCCGGTTCCCTCACGGAACTGCGGCACCTGACCCGTACCAGCGTCACCGCCGAACTCGCCGCGCCGCCGAACGGACTCGCCCACCTCCCCGGCGTCCACGACCTCACCGTCACGGGCCTGCGGGTCGGACTCCAGGTCGACACGGACAAACTCGACGCCGTCCTGCGCTCCCTGACCGCGTCGGGCGTACGGAGCCTCACTTGCACCCCGCCCACCCTGGAGGAGCTCTTCCTCCGGCACTACGCGGCCGAGGCCGCGTCATGAGCCTCGCCGGCACCGGAACCCTCACCCGGCTCGCCCTGCGCCGCGACCGGCTGATGATCCCCGTCTGGGCGCTCGTCACCGGAGGCATGGTCGCGAGCGGCACCGGTTCGCTCGAAGGGCTCTACGGCACGCCCGCCGAGCGGGCCGAGGTCGCCGCCTCCATGACGGCGAACAGCTCGATGCGCTCGCTCTACGGACCGGTCTTCGACGACTCCCTCGGCGGCCTCGTGGCCTGGCGGTTCGGCACCTTCGCCGCCGTACTCGCCGCCGTCGCGAGCCTGATCGTGGTCGTCAGGCACACCCGCGAGGAGGAGGAGACGGGCCGTCAGGAGATGCTCTCCGCCGGGGCGGTCGGCCGCCGGGCCCCGCTCACCGCAGCGCTCCTCGCCGCCCTCACCGTCAACACCGCCGTCGCCCTGCTCGTCACCGCCGGCCTCGCCGGGCAGGGCGCGGCGGGGGCACTCGCCCTCGGCCTGGCGATCGGCGCCACCGGCATGGTCTTCGCGACCACGGCCGCGCTCGCCGCCCAGCTGACGGAGAGCGCCCGCCTGGCCAAGGGCATGGTCGCGGCCGCCCTCGGCCTCGCGTTCGTCCTGCGGGCGGCCGGCGACGCCGGTACGAGCGACGGGGACTCCGTCCTCACCTGGCTCTCGCCCATCGGCTGGAGCGAGAACGTCCGCGCCTTCGCCGGCGAACGCTGGTGGGTGCTGCTCCTGATCGCCGGGGCCGTCCTGCTCCAGACGGCGGCGGCGTACGCGCTGGCCGGCCGCCGCGACGTCGGCGGCGGCTTCCTGGCGACCCGGCCCGGACCGGCGGAGGGACGGCTCGGCACGGCGGGCGCGCTCGCCTGGCGGCTCCAGCGCGGCTCGCTCCTCGGCTGGTCGCTCGGCTTCCTGCTCGGCGGGCTCGTCTTCGGCGGGATGGTCGAGGGCGCGGCGGACATCGTCGGCGACAACGAGCGGGCCCGGGAGATCTTCGAGCGGATGGGCGGGCAGAGCGCGCTCACCGACGCCTTCCTCGCCACCATGGTCTCCCTCTTCGGGATGGTCGCGGCGCTGTTCGCGGTCGGCTCGGTGCTGCGGCCGCACGGCGAGGAGACCTCGGGCCGGGCCGAACCGCTCCTCGGCTGCGCCCTCGGCCGGGTTCGCTGGGCCGCCGGCCACCTCGTGATCGCCTTCGGCGGCTCCGCCCTGATCCTCGTCCTCGGCGGCCTCGGCCTGGCCCTCTCGTACGGGCACGACCCCGGCCCCGTCCTGGGCGCCTCGCTCGTGCAGCTCCCCGCGGTGTGGACCCTCGCGGGCCTGGCGGTCCTGCTCTGGGGCGCCGCCCCAAGGGCCGCGGCCGCCGCCTGGGGCATCGCCGGGCTCTGCCTGGCCCTCGGCTGGATCGGGCCGGCGCTCGACCTGCCGCAGGCCGTCCTCGACCTGTCCCCCTTCGGCCACCTGCCGAAGCTCCCGGGCCAGGACATGGCCTGGACCCCGGTCCTGGCCCTCACGGCACTGGCGGCGGCGCTGACCGCCGCCGGCCTTGCGGGGCTGCGCCGCCGGGACCTGGCGGGCTGAGGTCCGGGTTCACACCTCGACGAGCAGCTCCTCGAAGCCCCGGATGACGTACCCGGGCTTCCGCGCCGGCTCGGCCGCGAGCCGCAGGCCCGGCGCCTGCCTCAGCAGCTCACCGAAGACGGCGGTGAGTTCGAGGCGGGCGAGGGGGGCGCCGAGGCAGTAGTGGATGCCGGCGCCGAAGGTGATGTGGGGGTTGTCGGCCCGGTCGAGGTCGAGGGTGTCGGCGGTGGGGCCGAAGCGGGCGGGGTCGCGGTTGGCGGAGCCGAAGAGCAGGGCGACCTCGGAGCCGCGCGGGATCACCTGGCCGCCGAGGTCGATGTCGTCGAGGACCCAGCGCTCGAACATCTGGAGCGGGGTGTCGTACCGCAGAAGTTCTTCCACAGCTGTGGACAACTTTTCGGGATCCGGACGGACGCCCTCCCGAAGCAGCGTCCACCAGCCGTTGACGGTGGTGTTCACGGTGGCCTCGTGGCCCGCGTTCAGGAGGAGTACGCAGGTCGAGATCATCTCCTGCTCCGTCAGCTCCTCGACCGCGATCAGGGACGAGACCAGGTCCGTGCCCGGTTCCCTCCGCCGCCGCGCGATCAGCTCCCGCAGGTAGTCGGAGAACTCGATCGACGCCTCGACCGCCCGCCGGGCCGTCTCCTGCGAGGGGTTCAGCTCGAACATCCCGCAGATCGCCGCCGACCAGGGCCGCAGCCTGCCCCGCTCCTCGTCGTCCTCCGGGACGCCCAGCATCTCCGCGATCACCGCGACCGGCAGGGGTTCGGCGACCGCGGACTGCAGGTCCCCGCCGCCCGCCGCGACCAGATCCGCCACGAGCCCGGCGGCCAGCCGCCGTACCGTCGGGGCCAGGTCCTCCACCGTCCTCGGCGTGAACGCCTTCGAGACGAGCCGCCGGATCCGGCTGTGGTCGGCCCCCTCCAGATCGAGCAGCCCGTGGTCGTTGAGCGTGTGGAACGGCTCGTACGCGGCGTCCGGGGCCTCCCGGCCGAACTCCTCGTGCGTGAAGCGGTGGGTGTACGTCCGGCCCAGCCGCCGGTCCCGCAGAAGCGCCGACACGTCCTCGTAGTGCGGGATCAGCCACTGCCGCGTCGGCGCGTACCAGTGGGCGCGGCCGGCGGCGCGCAGCTCCGCGTAGGCGGGGTAGGGATCGGCGACGAACTCGGGCGACCAGGGGTCGTAGGCAGCGTCCATGAGCGGACGCTACCCGCGCCGATCGCCGACACCGCTCCTGTACTCGCCCCGCGGCGAGCCCGGCAGCGGTCCTGGCAGCAGTCCTGGCTGCCGGGCCCGGCAGCGGGCCCGCCGGCCGTTCAGCCGCCGACCCGCACCAGACCCGCCTCGTACGCGAAGACCGCCGCCTGCGTGCGGTCGCGCAGGCCGAGCTTCACCAGGATCCGGCTCACATGGGTCTTGATCGTGGACTCGGCGACGACGAGGTGCTCGGCGATCTCGGCGTTCGACAGGCCCTGCGCGATCAGGACGAGGACCTCCGTCTCCCGCTCGGTCAGCTCCCCGATCTGCGCCATCGCCGGCGGGCGCGGCGTGCTCCCCGGCGCCTTCGCGAACTCGGTGATGAGCCGCCTGGTGACGGTCGGCGCGAGCAGCGCCTCGCCGGCCGCGACCACCCGCACCCCGTCGGCGAGCTGCCGGGCCGAGGCGTCCTTGAGGAGGAAGCCGGAGGCCCCGGCGCGCAGCGCCTGGTACACGTACTCGTCCAGGTCGAACGTGGTCAGGACCAGCACCTTCGCGTCCGCGTCGGCGGCGACGATCTCCCGGGTGGCGTCGATGCCGTTCAGCTCGGGCATCCGGATGTCCATGAGGACCACGTCGGGGTGGAGGGCGGCGACCTGCGCGATCGCCTCCCGGCCGTTGACGGCCTCCCCGACGACCTCGATGTCGGGCATCGCGCCCAGCAGCACCGAGAAGCCCTCGCGGACCATCATCTGGTCGTCGACGATCAGTACACGGATCACTGCTCGGCCTCCTCGCGGCTCACGGGGACGAAGGCGGTCACCTCGTAGCCACCGTCCTCGGTCGCCTCGGCCGTCATCTCCCCACCCAGCATCGTCACCCGCTCCCGCATGCCGGTGATGCCGTGCCCGGCGCCCGGCGAGGGCTTCACCAGACCGCGCGCGGGGCCGTTGGCGATCCGCAGGCCCAGGCCGCCGAGGACATAGCTGACCTCGACCTTCGCCGCCGCGCCCGGCGCGTGCCGCAGCACGTTCGACAGGGCTTCCTGGACGATCCGGTACGCGGACAGCTCCACGCCCTGCGGCAGCTCCCGTACGGCGCCGGTCACCGTCTTCTCGACGTCGAGACCGGCCTCGGTGACATTGCGGATCAGTACGTCCAGGTCGCCGAGGGTCGGCTGCGGGGCGTCGGGCGCCTCGTAGTCCTCCGCCCGCACGACCCCGAGGATGCGGCGCAGCTCGGTGAGCGCGGCGACGGCGTTCTCGCGGATGGTGAGGAACGCCTGCTCCAGCTCCGGCGGCGGGTTCTCGACCCGGTAGGGCGCGGCCTCCGCCTGGATGGCGACCACCGACATGTGGTGGGCGACGACGTCGTGCAGCTCGCGGGCGATCGTCGTCCGCTCCTCCAGGACCGTCCGCTTGGAGATCTCCTGCGCGGTGACGGTCTGCTGCGCGGTGACCTCCAGATCCGCCTGACGCCGGACCTGGATCATCGAGACGGTGAGCAGGACGAGGGCCGAGACGAAGAGCAGCGGGATCGAGTCCGAGCTGACCCCCCTGCCGAGGAACATCTCGGCGAAGAGGCAGTACCCGGCCGTCACCAGCCACATCCACACGGCGGTACGGGGCCGCATGCGGGCCGCTACCACCGCCAGGACCACCAGATGCCCGACCAGGCAGGCCGCCGACCACGGCCAACCACCCCCGAAGCCACCGAGGTACCCGACGAACGGTGCCGCGCCGAGCGACGCCCAGAAGGCGAGGACCGGCCGGACCAGTGTGAGCAGCACGATCACGGCCGGCGCACAGGTGGCCACCAGCGCCGTCACACCGAAGCCGTAGTAGATCCGGTCGTATCCCAGCGCGAAGACGATCACCGCGCAGAACGCGACGAAAGCATGCGGGAGCAACCCCGCGTAGACGCGTATCCGCTTCGGCAGGAACCTGGTCGGCCCGCTGTCCACGTCCATGCGCGGCAGCGGCCGGTAGGCGAAGGCGTCGTGGAAGAGTTCTTCGCGCAGCCCGCCGAGCGCCACCTGCACCAGGTGGAGCTCGGGGCTGCGGCTCGTCTCGGAGGTCCGGGTATCGGTCACACCAGGAACGGTACGGGGGGCGGGAGACCCGGTCGTCCCGCTGGATGCGGATCCTTCCGGGTC
>NZ_JBHWAQ010000082.1:0-10825 GCF_042743475.1 Streptomyces sp. NPDC059534 | reverse complement strand
GCCAACACCAAGCCCGCGTCAGCCACCACAAACGACGCGGCCACACACCACCCGAACCTGCCCAACCGTCACGACAAGGACCGTTGCAGTACTAAGGCCCGCTTTTGGGCCCCGTCGAGCGGCCCTGACGTGGGAGGAGCCGATCACCGCCCGCGACCAGTCCAGCTTCTTCGCGACCCGCAGCTTCTTCAGCAGCACCGGATGCAGTTGGTCCCACACGCCGACGTCGTTCCAAGCGGCCAGTCGCCGCCTGAAGGACTGGAAGATCTTCGCCACCCGCTACCGCGGCCCCCTCACCCGCTTCACCCTCGTCGCCAAGGCCGTCATCGCCTTGCCTTCTACAAGAAAGGCTGGTGAAACCCCCGCGAATATACATCCTTCCTTCAATCAGCTGGAACGCCTCGTTCCTAGGGCATCAGCAAGTTCATTTCGAGTAGTAATACCGAGTTTATTATATATCCGCTGAAGGTGATTATCGACGGTGCGTACCGACAGTACAAGATCCTTGGCAATATCCTTGCTTGGGGAGTTTTTGGCCGCCAGTAGGGCAATCTCACGTTCCCGGTTGGTGAGCGTAGGCGCAGACCTAGCAATGAGCATGGCCGGCGTAGCGGCATCCCCGCATCTAGCGCTATAATCTCTTGCCTGCTGAGTTGCGGCCATGGCCAACCGCTTTTCTCCTGCCCTCGCCCAGGCAGCTGCTGCCGCACCTGCAGCCTCAGCGGCAACTAGGTCGACACCAATCGACCCAAGTTTCTCAGCTGCAACCATAAGAGCCTTAGGGTCGTCATTAGCCAGAGCGAATGCAAAATGCGCGCGAGCTGGGGCAAGGTGCCCATCGCACTGTTCAGCAATTTCACCCAACCGCGCGGCTACATTTTTCGCACCGCCCAGACGCGCGAGATCGGTCAACAGCAAAGCCTCACTGGCTATATGACCGTCACGCCGAGCTCCATCGGCAGAGTCTGTAAGAATTTGCCGTGCCTTAGCGGTGCGCCCCTGCAAGGCGGCCACCCATGCTCGACCGAGTCCAAACTCCCACTTATGCAACCCTCCAGCGACATAAATACTACGCGAGGCCGCTGAAAGGGAGGTCGCATCGCCCAGCAATGCCGCCGAGGCAGCGATTCCCGACTCCCCCAGTGAAATCGCCAGCTCGGCATGGTGAGCCCGTGCCAGTGACACTGCCTCCCGAAATAGCCCATTGGCCACCTTGGCATGCCCTGCAATTAGCTCGTTGCGGCCGAGAAATAGGGTCAGCCATAGTTGAGGAATAGGGGCCTGACATGCAACCGAAAGCGATATCCCATCCTCCCCTAGCTTTTGGGCATCAGGCAGTCTCCCCGCCTCTGTTAGGGAAACCACCATAGCGATCAGCTGGGCCGATGGATGAAGGTGAATGGTTGCGTCATCTACGGTAATATGCTTTTTGTATGCGGCCTCTGCAAGATTCAAAGCTTCCGAAGTGCGACCCATGGAAGCCAATCCTAGCGCCTTGGAGGAGGCCCCGAAAAGCCATACGTCTGAGTCTATGGTGGTATCAAATTCTCCTTCCTCCAAGTATCGACCCATGAGGGCCATCCCCTCAATAGGGCTTCCAGAGATAGTGCGAATAGATCCCTCATTAATCTTCATCATTCTGGCGCAAGAGGGACGGGTGACTTCCCTGGCGATAGCCTCATTAAGCTCGACCGCTTCCGTGATCCGATCCGCCATGTACAGGTTGAAGGTTCTCGCCCTTACGATATTCAGCTGCTCAGTATGCTCGACGGACTGGCTTGTAGCAGTTGCAAGGGTTTCCTCGGCTTCATCAAACTTCCCCAGCGATGACAGCGATTCACCGAGAAGCAGAAGCGTACTCGAGGTGTGAAACTCTCTGGGGATGGCATTAAGCAATGAAACCACCCGCGGATAGTCGTGGGAATGCCGGGCGAGGGTCGCTGCCTGAATCAGGAGAGCAGGGTCCGCAGTCCCGCTGGCCGCGAGCTGCCATGAAGCAATATGAAGAGTGTCTTCAGGGCGCCGGGCACCATAGGTCACCACACGTTCAGCCTGTGCCAACAACATCGCACGGCGGCGAAGGGGTGATATCTCAGCCCTCAGTACCTCCCCGTAAAGAGGGTGGGACAAATTCAAGGAAGTTCGTCGGCCTACCTGGTCAATGCGAATCAGTCCTGATTCTTCCAAGTCGACCAAGATGTCGAAATTGGTCAGGCCCTGGGCGTCAGCCAGAGATAGCGACCCGCATAGAGCGAGAAGATCAAGCACCGATCGCCCACCCAGTGGTGCGGATTCCAGTCGCTTCCGGACCAACTCAGTCAGTCGTGCACTACCCACAGGTAGCGACCCCGTCAGCTCCCAAACTCCTTCGCTTTTTTCCAGAGCACCGCAATCGAGAGCTCCTGTGACAAGCTCGCGAAGGTAAAGGGCATTTCCGCCGGATGAACTGAATAGCTCATGCAGTGTCCGTCGCCCGACGAGACCACTCAAGGCTTCCTGTAGTACTTCTTCGACCTGTTCCTTGTTAAGCTCGGCTAGATCGACTCGCTGGACTTGATCGCCATGCGTCAAAGTTTGCACTGCATCACTGATTGATTCACCGCTACGGACAGTTCCGACCAGCCGGACCACACCGGCATCCATTAGCTGCCTCAAGAGCATTGCAGATGTCGCGTCAAGAAACTGAAGATCGTCGATCATTAGGACCCAACGACGGCGTTCCGGCCCGGAAAGCGTGCGCACCGCTGCAGCGAAGCCTGCTACCGGGTCAGAGAAGTCGACTCCCATTGGCAGCAGGTGAGCGATTGCTCCCAGCGGAACGGCACCGGCAAGTGCACTCGCCGTAGCAAGTCCGTGACTAAATCCGGCGCGCGCAGCTTGGGTTAGAAATTCCTCGGCCAGCCTTGACTTTCCCACCCCGGAAGCACCGTATATTACAACGCCTCGCGCCCTGCGGTCTGTCAAAGAATTCACAAAGAGAGCGAGTTCTCTCTCTCGGCCAACCAGTGGCCAATGTAGCTTTCTGTCGTCCATCTTCAAAGGACACACCTCCTTGCAGTGCAGCCGCCAAGCTGCTTAGCAAAGCTAACGAGTGTGCACGCTGGGCACACGTTGCCGACAATAATATCACCTCCCGTTTGAATGGCGCCTGAAGACCGCGTTTGGGAACCGTCTGACTAGCGACTCCAGGGCCGACAAGGGACACCACCTCTCCGCAGAACCGCTGCTCAGCACCCCAGGCCGGCCGACGCTCCCAGTCGCCCAAGCCCAAAAAAGCAAGATCAACCGATTTCTCAAACATCGTCTCAGCTTGTCTTTTAACGTCCGGCGTCGAACGCGGCTCGAACTTGATCAGCGTTTTCGCAGTTCGGCGGACGTGTAGGCGGCCTTCGTCTGATCCTGGGCATTGTCAGGTTGAGCGGGGGTCTTCCTCGGGGCATGATCGTCGGTCTGCCGGATTGCCGGAGGGGCTGCTTGTGGACACGGTGTCGTACCGGGGTTTCCGCTTCCCGCCGGAAGTCATCTCGCACTGCGTGTGGCTGTATCACCGCTTCAGCCTGAGCCTGCGGGATGTCGAGGAGCTGATGTTCGAGCGCGGTAT
The DNA here is from genome assembly GCF_042743475.1 of Streptomyces sp. NPDC059534. NCBI lineage: Bacteria > Bacillati > Actinomycetota > Actinomycetes > Kitasatosporales > Streptomycetaceae > Streptomyces > Streptomyces sp. NPDC059534. Next base: position 7,224 of record NZ_JBHWAQ010000082.1, on the reverse strand, counting down.
TGGGCGTTGTCAGGTTGAGTGAGCCGCCAGCGGGGTGATCCGATTCGAGGCGTGTCGGCCTGCGGTGGTGGCTGGTTCAGGCCGCGTTGGGTGGGACCGCGGTGCCGGTGATGTGGTTCCAGACGGCGAAACGGATGAGCATCTCGAGGCGGTAGCGGCTGGCAGTGGGCGGGTGGCGTCGGGGCCGGGAGTGGGTGAGATGCCGCTGAACGCGGACAGGAACCTTTGGGCCGCGCCGGCCGACTGGGAAGCCTTTCATCGCCCGCTCGCGTTGTCTGGTCGGCTGGTGGGAGTTCTCAGCCCGGTTGTTCAGCCCTTTGTGCGAACGGTGCTCCACCGACGGCATCACCGTGCGGTGGGCGGCCCGTAGGAACGGAGCTTGTCGGTGACGATGACCCGAGGAACTGTCCGGGTCTTGTCCAGCAGTTTCCGGAAGAAGCGCCTGACGGCGGGTCCCGTCGCGGTGGTTCTGCAGCAGGATGTCGAGCACGTTCCCGTCCTGGTCGACGGCCCGCCACAGATACTTCTGCACACCTTGGACCTTGACGAAGACCTCGCCGAGGTGCCATTTGTCGCCCGGCCGCGGGCGGTACCTGCGCAGCGCGTTGGCATAGGCGGGGCCGAACCGGCGAGTCCAATAATGGACCGTCTCGTGACTGACCTCGATACCGCGCTCGAACATCAGCTCCTCGACATCCCGCAGGCTCAGGCTGAAGCGGTGATACAGCCACACGCAGTGCGAGATGACTTCCGGCGGGAAGCGGAAACCCCGGTACGACACCGTGTCCACAAGCAGCCCCTCCGGCAATCCGGCAGACCGACGATCATGCCCCGAGGAAGACCCCCGCTCAACCTGACAATGCCCGTTGGTGGGCCCGAGGTCCGGGGTTCCCGCGCGGCGGTGCCTCAGAAGGCGGGGGATATTCTCTATTCCCGCGTATCGCTCATCCGTTCCGTAGAAAAATTGAGTATCGAATACCTGTCTGTGCCGCCTGTGGTGGGCGTCAATACCCCGATCGAACCGCCAATCCTGCCTCTCAGCGAACCAGCAACACACCAGGTCAGCCAGCACCCCGTACACCAACAAACCCCCCTTCCAGCGTCATCATCCGACTGCGGCAACGAGCGCGGCGGCGAAGCGGTCGGTGGCGCCGGGCCCGAATCCCAGGTAGAGAAAGGGTTCTACCAACTCCAGCTCGAGAAGCATGGGATGGCCGGTCTCGTCGCGGACAAGGTCGACCCGGGCGTACAGCAGTTCGTCACGCTCAGGCAGTACCGACAACGCTTCCTGCGCCAGATCCAAATGGTCCGCGGTCGGCTGCGGCAACACCATGCCAATGCAAGGGTCCTCGTGGAAGTCTGCTGCTTGGCCGACGAGGCGAGGATAACGCCGGACGGCATGGCTGAACTTGCCGCCGAGAAAGACCAAGGAAACCTCGCCCTCTTCCTGCACCATGGGCAAACATGGCTGGACCAAAGCGGTCCGACCGATCTCGGTGAGCCCGGCGATATGGGCAACGGCCGCTGACCTGTCACGCGTGCGGAGGGTGTCTTGCCCCGCGCAGGAGACGCTGGGTTTGATCACCAGCTCCGGCCATGGTGCCGCCTCTGCAGCGAGCGTTTCACCCGGGCCGATCCACACAGTAGGCACCGTGGCGATCCCCGCTGCAGCCAGATCCTTCAGATATGCCTTGTCTGTATAGCGCTGCAGCACCGACCGGGGATTGCATAGACGGGTATCCCGATCCACCTGGTCCACCCACCGAAGGAACTCAGTGTGTCGCTGTACGTAGTCCCAGGTGCTGCGCACCACCGCCAGATCGTACTTGCTCCAGTTGATCGCAGGATCATCCCAGTTGACCAGTTCTCCGTGTACCCCGTACTTCCGCAGTGCAGTCAGAACACCCTCCTGGTCGTGGTCCACCCATGGAGGGCTCCCAGGATTGTCGACATTATGTGTTATGTACGCGATTTTTCGAATAATGGGCATGTTATCCATCCATCATGATCTAACCCGGCTGGCACCGGTGGTGCCCCTGTGTCTGGCAAGAAGAACGGACCGGACGCCGCTCCGACAGACCAGAGCCAGGCCCCTCACCATCACACTCACCGCACCCGTATCCCCCCGACTGAGTAGCCGCTACTCATTCAGGCAAAAGCTGCCGTCTAGTACTGCAACAGTCCTTGTCGTGACGGTTTGGGCAGGTTTGGGTGGTGTGTGGCCGCGTTGTTTGTGGTGGCTGATGCGGGCTTGGTGTTGTCGTCGGCGTCGCCAGTGGGACCAGTGCAGGATGTGGTCGATCGAGGCTGGTCTCCGGTGGGTGAGGCGGTGGATCAGGCGTCGGAGTTCAGCCAGGCTGAGGGGGACGAGGCCGGAGGATCCGTTTCTGCTTTGTCGGTGTCGAGTTCGCGGGCTCGCAGGACGGTGAGGCAGGCGTGGGCGGCCATGGCGAGGGTCATGTGGCGGTGCCAGCCGGGGTAGCGGCGGACCTGGTAGTCGTCCAGGCCGCATTCCTGCTTGGCGGTCTGGAAGCATTCCCCGACCGCCCAGCGGGCCCCGGCGACGTGGATCAGCTCGTCCAGGGTGGTTCCGGCGGGACAGTAGGCAATGTAGTAGGAGATTTCCTCGGGCCGGCCGACGCTTCTGCGGGCGATGACCCGGTGGCGGCGGTCTTCCCGGTGCCAGGGCCTGACCTCGACCCTGGCCCAGTCAAAGACGCGGTGGCCGTGCGCCCCGCCCCGCAGGACCGGCGCTTCCACTTCCGCCTGGGCAGGCTGTGGAACAGGTCGTGAACCGGATGGTCGATGGCCCAGCGGGTGACGACGGTGTCGTGCCGGGTGGTGGCCATGACATGGAAGACATCGGCCCGTTCCAGCTCGGTCCGCCAGCTTTTCGAGTAGCCGTAGCCCGCGTCCGCGGTCACCCATCCGAACGGGATCTTCTCCTCGATCGCCCGGCGGACCATCGCCCTGGCCATCGCGACCTTGGTCTCGAATCCGGTCGTGTCCTCGATGCCGGCCCGCTGACACCGGTCGCGGTCGTCGGCGGCAGGTAGAGGCGCCGGTCGATGAGGGTGCGGCCGCGGCCGGTGGCATAGGCGAGATAGACGGCGACCTGCGCGTTCTCGATCCTGCCCGGGGGCCTGTATTTCAATTACTGAGCTTTTTCAGCAGCCACTCCGCAGAGTGAACGCTCTTCTGAGGTTGACCGGCTTCCGACCTGCGGCTGGGATTCCCTCCTGCGGACGTAGCCGTCACCCGATCGGTGGCCACTCTGAAAGAGCTCACTGCTCGGTGTACGGGTGTTGGCGGGACAATGAGGTGTGACTGCGGGTACGGCCGCTCGGGCTTCGGTTGTGGCTTTGAGGGCGAAGTTCGATCGGTTCCTTCCCCATCTCGATGAGCGGCGCCGTCGGATCTACCTGGCCAGCGAGGCCGCCGCGCTTGGCCACGGGGGGATCACGCTGGTGGCGGCCGCTTCTGGCGCCAGTGCGGCCACCGTCGCACGCGGGATCGCCGAGCTGTCCGGGCGTCCTTTGCGTGCCGGGCGGATCCGGGCTCCAGGAGCCGGCCGTAAGCCGGTGACGGTCACCGACCCCGGTCTGATGCCCGCGCTTGAAGCTCTGATCGAGCCGCACACCCGGGGCGATCCGGTCTCGCCGTTGCGCTGGACCACGCTCTCGCTGAGGTCTCTGGCCTCGGCGCTGACCAGTCAGGGCCACCCGGTCAGCGCGGCGACCGTCGGACGCCTGCTGCATGCCCTGGGATACAGCCTGCAGGGAACCGCCAAGACCACGGAAGGCGCCAGTCATCCGGACCGGGATGCTCAGTTCACGCACATCAACGCCACCGCCGCGGCCTTCCTCGACGACGACCAGCCGGTGATCAGCGTGGACACCAAGGCCAAGGAAGTGGCTCGGCAACCGCGACCGGCCCGGACGCACCTGGCGGCCGGGCAAGAACCCCATCCGTGTGGACTGCCACACGTTCACCACCAGTGACCAGCCCGTGGTCATCCCCTACGGGATCTACGACATCGCTCGCAACACTGGCTGGGTCAATGTCGGGACCGACCACGACACGGGCGAGTTCGCGGTGGAATCCATCCGCCGGTGGTGGCAGCAGCGCGGACGGGACGACCACCCGGACGCCGGCCGGCTGCTGATCACCGCCGACTGCGGTGGTTCCAACGACCCTCGCCGCTGGACATGGAAGAAGCACCTCGCCGCCTTCGCCCTGGAAAGCGGACTCGAGATCACCGTCTGCCACTTCCCACCCGGAACATCGAAGTGGAACAAGATCGAACACCGGATGTTCTGCCACATCACCGCGAACTGGCGCGGCAGGCCCCCGACCAGCTACGGGGTCGTCATCGAGACGATCGCCGCCACGACCACTCGCACCGGGCTCAGAATCGGAGCCGAACTCGACACCGGCCTATATGACCCGGGCACCACAATCACGGCCGCCGAGTTCCATGCCCTGCCGATCACACCCCACGCCTTCCACGTGGACTGGAACTACACCCTGGCACCGGTCGCACCCCGGCTTCCTAAGCAGGCACCGAGCCGGCATCGGATCGATCCCGCCCTGACCGTGATGCTCACCGACCCGGCCCTGACCGGCATGTCACGCTCCGCCTTCGACCGTCTGGTCGCCATCTCGGAACCGTATTGGGACGCCCTGGCCGAGGCGGCATTCCAACGACGCTTCCACCGCCCGCGCAGCTACCTTCACCCGCAGACCAGCAGCCTCGACCACTACCACCGCCTGCTGACCGCCCTGTTACGCCGCCGCAGGGCCGTCACCAGCACTCTTCTGGCCCAGCTCCTGAATGTTGGCCGGACCAACCTGTCCAACCAGTTCCAAGACGGCCACCGCCTCCTGGACCTGCACCGCGTCGCGGTCACTCCGCTGCCCGGGACCCCGGCCCGCACCCTTGCCCAACTACAAGCCCGCCTACCGTCACGACACGACGACACCTGCACAGATCAACTCTGACAGTTATTCAGACACACGCCCCGGGGCGGACGGAGAACTCCCAGGTCGGAGTCTTCCTTGCCTATGCGGCTCCGCTGGGTCGGACGCTGATCGACCGCCGCCTTTACCTGCCGGCGTCCTGGACGGACGATCGTGAACGGTGCCGACGGGCCGGCATCGACGACACGCTCGCTTTCGAGACCAAGGTCGCGATGGCCAGGGCGATGGCCCGCCGGGCGATCGAGGAGAAGATCCCATTCGGATGGGTGACCGCGGACGCCGGCTACGGCTACTCGAAAAGCTGGCGGACCGAGCTCGAGCGGGCCGATGTCTTCCATGTCCGAGAGTGACGTCGGCGAGGCGGCGTATGTAGCGGCTGTGACACCACTCACTGAGCTGGCCGCATCCCGTACATCCTGCGGGAACACCGGACCTTGTACGGGCGTGAATAGCCACAGCGGCATCAGAGACATCAACCGAAACGACCAGCACGTCAGCCAACTGCGGTAGCAAGCTGACCAGTTCAACAGAGCACAACCACAGGCTGCCCGCTACGCGGACCGGCTGACCATGTCACCGAGATGATCTTCGGCTACGAAATTCTTGCCAGAGCCACGTTCACGTGTACGCCGACACCTGCGCTGGAACCGGCCGGGCTTGGGCCCGGAGTCGTTCGATGCGTCCTCGCAGGTCGGGGTGATTATAGAGGAACGCGTGGGAGACTGCGGCCTCGCGCTAGACGGCCTGGAAGGTGATCGGCTCACCGCACTTGACCAGGGTGCGAATCGCCTTCTCTGCCGCGACGGTCTTGGCCTGGGACTTGGCCTTCGCGGCGGTGGCGGGTGTCTGGGTGCGCTTGGCGCGAGCGTCGTCGGTCATGGCCGGGTCCTTCGGTGACGGTCGAGGGTGAGAGGGACGGGGCCGGTGGGGGCGGCGCCGCAGCCGGCGCCCTGGACGGCGCATCCGGGCTTGGAGCGGATGGTGTCCAGCAGCTTGGTGAGAGCCGCGTGTTCGGCCCGCCGTTGCACTAGCCAGACGTTGTCCTCGGGTATCGGGCGGCCGTGCCGTTCCTGGAATGCGGTGGTGCTGCGGTTGATCAGGGCCTCGGTCTCGGCCAGCTGCCGTTCCAGAACACTCTGATGAGAGGCGTCGGTGACGAAGACAGAGCAGGTCAGGCAGGCATTTCCCTTGTCGCAGGTCTGCAGGGGCGGCAGCAGGCACCAGCCGTGGGGCAGGAACCGGTCGGCCCGGTTGAACAGGTGAAGACTGTCGTGGTCGTCGCGGGAGAAGACCACGTGGGTGCCGTCCGCCCGGAGTTTCGATGTGGCCAGGAACGCCTGCTCGGCGTGTTCCTGGCGGGCGGCGACGTAGTGCATCGTCATCGACGGGGTGGCATGCCCGGCATAGCGCATCAACACATGGACGGGCAGGCCGAGTTCAGCGAGCCGGGTCAGCTTGGTGTGGCGGAACCGATGCGTGTGGCTGAGGTCGACGGGCTTGCCCTTGCTGTCGGTGATCTTCACGGTCTTGCTGAACTCGCGAAGCATCCAGCTGTAGGTGCCCGAGGGGTAGGGCTTGTCACCCTGGCGGTTGCCGGTTCGCTGCAGGAACAGGTGGGGCGGCATGATGCCGGGGACACTCCCAAGATCAACCCGAGCGAGTGTGTACATGAGCCTGTACCCGCCTCTGCAGATCAGTGGCTCTGGCAAGATTTTCGCTTGCGCCGTGAGGCGCTGTTGGTTCGAGTGGAGGTGGAAGACCTGCACCAACCCGCTGTCGCAGCAGTCGGGTTGAAGCTGAGGGCAGCCTGATCCGGGTGATGCCGGTGAGGGTGAGAGCGGCCCTGACAAAGCCGGGACGTGTCCAGTACTGCCAGATGGGGCGGGTCCGGCGAGCGTGATGGAGAGGAGTACGCGAGGAACCGGCGTTTTACGTCTCTTAAAGTGCCTCCGGCTCGAACCTGGTGGATCAGGGCCGGTAGCGGTGCGTACTCGGGTCGTCCTTTCGGGTGGTCTGACAAATCCTGGGCTGGTCTACGAAAGCTGGCCGGGAGGCCACGAAGAAATCCTGCGGCGTACTCGTGGCGATGCCGCAGGGACACAGTCGGGCTCCTCCTTCGTCGAGCGAACCACAGTGAACACGGGAACCGTCCCGAACCTCGCCCCGTCGCCTGTCTCCATCAGGCTGCCGGGGCTGGGCGCATCGACCGCTGATCGGTTGGGGACGGGGCGGAGCCGCCGTAGT
>NZ_JBHWAQ010000081.1:0-11453 GCF_042743475.1 Streptomyces sp. NPDC059534 | reverse complement strand
ATGCGCGAGAACCGTCCGACTGGCCATGATCGTCACAGCCCGGATCATGCCACCCACCAGCACGGACGCTCACCCGCAATCACGCACCAGCTCGTAACTGATCGTTTCAGAATGAAGTTCGTTGTGAGGGTTGGCAGTTGGGTGTTGTATCGGCAGGATCTGTTGGGTGTCTGCTGATCTTGTGCCTGATGACCTGTGGGAACGTGTGGCCCCGCTGTTGCCTGCTCGTCCGCCTCGGCGGCATCGGTATCCCGGCCGGTTGCCGGCGGATGACCGGGCCGCCTTGCGGGGCATCGTTTACGTGCTGTGCAAGAGCGTGAGCTGGCGGGATGTTCCAGCTGGACAGGTTGGCTGCAGTGGCGTGACGGCCTGGCGGCGTCTGCGGGACTGGACGGAAGCTGGCGTCTGGCCGCAGCTGCACGCGGTACTGCTGGCCGAGCTGCGGGCCGCGGGTCTGCTGGACATGAACGACGCGGCCATCGACGGCTCCCACGTCCGGGCCCTCAAAGGGGGGCTCACACCGGACCTTCGCCGGTCGACCGCGCGCGTCCGGGCAGCAAGCACCACCTGATCGTCGACCGGCACGGCACCCCCTTGGTCGTCTCGCTGCCGAGTAGCCGAGGGGAATCTCACCCCTCGGCTCTCACAGAACCGTGCGTAACAGTCTCCCGTTACACGGCTCTTGCCGTTCTGATCATCAAGCTGATACGGCACCCGTGGTCAGGCGCCAATGCGTAAACATGCGGGGGTATCGCCGGGCGATCTCCTGCATCTTCGCGAGGGCCTTCCGCTTGGCCGCGAGTCGTTTGTACTTCTGGCGGATCCAGCGCACCAGGTAGGCGTTGATGCGCATCACGAAGGGGATCAGCTCCCACGGCCTGAAACGGCTGTAGTAGTTGAGCCAGCCCGCCACCACAGGGTTGATCCTGCGGGCGAGCTCATGGAAAAAGAGTTCCGAGCGAGTGTGCAGGTGCCAGGACCGCAGCTCCCGCCCCATCTTCGTCAGAGCGTCCCTGCTGATCGCCGGCTCGAAGGACAGGAACAGGTTCCCGTGCCGAGTCCGGTTCTTCCTGGCGCGGAACGTGTACCCGAGGAAGGTGAACGCCGTGTGCTCGTAGGAGCCGCGGCGGCTGCCGTCCTTGCAGTAGACGATCCGGGTCTTGTCCGGGTGCAGCTGCAACCCGACTTCGACCATCCTGTCCGTGAGCGCGGCCAGGACCTGGCGGGCCTGGCGCTCGGTGACGCAGTGCAGCACCGCATCATCCGCATAGCGTTCGAACCAGATCGACGGGAACTCCCGCGCCATCCAGACGTCGAACGCGTAATGCAGGAACAGGTTCGCCAGGACGGGAGACGCTGGGGCCCCTTGCGGGGTCCCGCGTTCCCGTTCCAGCAGGGAGCCGTCGGGCATGACGAGCGGGGCGGCAAGCCACCGCCGCACGTACAGCTTCACCCAAACGGCGTCGGTGTGCGCCTCCACCGCGTTGACCAGCAGGTCCCAGGGCACGCTGTCGAAGAACTTGGCGATGTCGAACTCCACCACCCAGTCCCGCTTCCAACAACGCTCCCGGCATTTTCCTACCGCGTCCAAAGCGGACCGTCCAGGCCGGTATCCGAAACTGTCCGGGTGGAAAACAGGCTCCACCCTTCGCATCAGATGCCGTGCCACCACGGTCTGAGCCACACGGTCAGCGACAGCGGGAATGCCAAGCATTCTCTCGCCCCCGCCCTGCGGCTTGGGAATGGCCACCGCGCGCACCGGAGGTGGAAAGTATGAGCCCGAAGACATTCGGTTCCAGACCTTGTAAAGATTGTTCCTCAGGTCCTTCTCGAAGTCGGCGATACTCTGTCCGTCCACGCCGGGTGCACCCTTGTTAGCCCTGACTTCCTCCCATGCCTCCTTGACTTCCCACTTCGAAATCTCAAACGGCTTGGTCGATGACTTCAACTGGCCCATCGGACTCCTCCCGGACATTGTCCGGTTGATGCGATCAACTCAGTCACGAACGGCCCGGCTCCTTCGCTCCACCCCTGTCACAGGGGCTTCATCACTACTACGAGCCGGTCCGCCAGCAGGACCCGCGTCGGTACTCGCCCCCTTGCAGTATCTGCTGCTTGGGGCACTCCCTCTCACCCACCGCTGAGCGGCGGGCGGTATCGGGTCCTGCCTTCTCCTGTTCCATGCGGAAGCCGCAGACCGGACTCACGTCGCCTACATGCCGGACACCACCTGGCCAATAAGCGGGCACCCGCCAGGCTCATCCCGGAGTTCTGGTCACACCCCGGTTTTGATGTCGTCTGTTTTCCTTGCGACACGTCAGCAGCGATTCACTTGCGTTCGTCTTCCCGGTCCCCACCTGACGCCTCTTACGACGCCTTTTCCTCATCGCTCACCACGACGGTCTTCAGCCAACGCAGCATGAGGCGGTTTGAAGCCTCCCCCCACAGGGCGGCTCCGAAGGGCCAAAACCTTCATCTTCCACACAGCATCACGTCCAGAAGTTGCCCTACAACCAACTCCCTTTCATGTTCAGGACACAAGACCAGGAGAAACATCGTGATTGAAAAACTCCAGGCCCACTACGGGTTCAACCGCATGCCGTTTGGCCGCGACCTCGCCCCGGGCATGCTCCACCGCCACGCGTCCCACAACGAGGCCGTCGCCCGCATCGGCTGGTGCATCGCCGAACGCTCGATCGGAGTCGTCACCGGCGAGGTCGGAGCAGGCAAAACCGTCTCCGTCCGCACCGTCCTGCACAGCCTCGACCCATCGAAACACACCGTGATCTACCTGCCCAACCCGATGATCGGGGTCCGCGGCATCCACGAAGCGATCGTCACCGCGTTCGGCCAGCCACCCGCCCACCTCGGCTCCCGGCTCACCGCCCAGACCGGCCACGCGCTCACCGCCGAACGCGAGGAACGCGGACGAACCCCCGTCCTCGTCCTGGACGAGGCCCACCTACTCAGCTACGAACAGCTCGAAGCCATCCGCATGCTCACCAACACCGCCATGGACCAGGACTCACCCTTGTCCTGCCTGCTCGTGGGCCAGCCCACCCTCCGCCGCACCATGAAACTCGCCGTCCTGGCCGCCCTCGAACAGCGCACGGCCCTGCGCTACACGATGCCGGGCATGACCGCGACCGAGACCGCCAGCTACATCAAGCACCACCTCGGCCTCGCCGGCCGGGCCGATCAGCTGTTCACCGAGGACGCCATCACCCTCATCCACACCACCGCCCGCGGCTTCCCCCGCGCGGTCAACAACCTCTGCCTGCAATCCCTCGTCGCCACATTCGCCGGCGGCAAGTCCATCGTCGACGAGAAAGCCGCCCAGTCCGCCGTCACCGAAATCCTCGACTGAACCCACCGACACCTTGCCGACCAAACCGGCACCTCACCGACAACCGCCCCGCTGGGACCACCCCAGCGGGGCGTCCCCGTCCTCACCCATCGGCATCTTCAACGCCGCACCCGTCGGCATTTTCAGCGCCGGGCAACAGGCATGGGCCGTCAGGGTTCCGTGCCCGGCGCGGGAGGTAGTCGGCGCGCCGGGCACGGAGTCTTGCGGACGGTGGCGGTACCGCCGGTTTTCAGGCATGCGGGTGGCCGGCGGTTGTGAACGGTTGTTCGATGGTGGGGCTGTATTGCCAGGTGGTGGTGCCGAGTGCGGTGGGGGCGTCGGTGATGCCGGCGCCGGTGCGCGCGGGATCGGCGGCGAAAACCGGGCGGCAGGCGGTGCGCAGCAGGGTGTAGAGCTGGCTGGTCCGGGCGGGAGTGTGTGGCGTGGCGTGGGTGCGCAGGTGGTCGTGGTGGGCGAGGAGGAGGGCGGCGAGGCCGGTGACGTGGGCGGCGGCGATCGCGGTGCCGTCGGCGGGGGTGTAGCCGCCGCCGGGCGCGGTGGTGATCACAGCGACGCCTGGCGCGGCGAGGTCGACGCCGGGGCCGGTGGCGGTGAACGGGGTCGGGTAGGGGCCGGGCCAGGTCGGCTGCAGCAGGGTGTTGTTGTCCGCGGGCTGGGTGCCGGTGTGGGCGAGGGCGCCGACGGCCAGGACGTGGGGCAGGGCGGCGGGCTGGGTCAGGGGGCCGGCGGTGTCGCCGGCCGGGGCGATCAGGGCGGTCCCGGCCGTGTGCGCGTCGAGGAGCTTCCAGGCCACCAACTGGGAGGGGAGCGGGTAGGCGAGGTTGAGCTGGGCGATGTCGACGCTATGGGTGAGGCAGTAGTCGACGGCTTCCAGCAGATCGCTGACGTGTCCGCCGGGGAACAGTTTGAGGGCGTGGAGTTCGGCCTCGGCGGCGATGCCGGTAATCCCGGTGCGGTTGTCGGCCGCCGCGATGATCCCGGCGCACCAGGTGCCGTGCCCGGTGGCATCCGTGTGCCAGCTCCTCTCACCACTGAGGCGGGTGAAGTCGTACCCGGTGTGGACCGTGTCCTTCAGATCCGGATGGGTGATGTCGACGCCGGAGTCGATCAGGGCGATCTTGATGCCGTGGCCACGGTAGGTGGGCGGGATCTGGTGCAGCCGCATCGCCTGCCACCCCCAGCCGGTCACCGCCCGGTCCGGAAAGCCCTCGAACGTCTCCGTCAGTGCCGTGAGCTTGACCGTCGTGGTCTCTGCGCCGTCGCGCAGGCGGGGATCATCCAGGCGTAGCGGCCAGTAGTCGCTGGCGGGGCGGACGTACACGGCCTTGACCGTGGCCGGGGTGTCCGCGGCCAGGATGAGCTCGGCCCGGCCGTCCGGGCCGGTGATGGCGTGGGCGGTGGCGCCGGTCCCGATCGCCCACACATGCGCACCCGCCACGGCTGCGCCCTCACTACCCTGGACCTGCACGCCGAGCCGCGCGGGCTCGGCCAGTGGGACGCTGAGTGCCGGATCGCTCACCGGTGCGGCCGTGCCCAGGCTGGCCGATGCCCAGGAGGCGGGCGTGTAGGTCAGGGGCTGGTCGATCTCCACGACGACCTGCTGGTTCGCCGCCAGCGCGCGGGCCCGTTCCTCGGGCATCAGCACCACCGCGACCGGCGGACACGCCGGATACGGTTCCGCGATCGCCCCCAGCCCCCGGGAGCGCGACGGCCGCACCTGCGCGACCGGCTCCACGTCCGGGTCCTCTTCCAACAGCGTGAACAGCGCCGACGCCTCGATCGGCGGCACCCCACCCGCGAGCAGGCCCAGCGGACGCAGCGCCACCAGATACCGTCCCCACCCCACCCGCCGGCCACCGGACCCGGCAGCACGGGGCTCTGACGGCTCTCCCCGCTGGCCGGATCTGCTCGCCGGCTCGCCGGACGGCGTGGCCGCCGCACCCCGCACATCGTGGGGCTTCGTGCCCTTGTCGCCGTTGCCCGGCTTCACGCCGCCGCCCTGCTCACTCATCACCCAACCGCCGTCTCGAAGAATCCGACACCCAGCGCACGCCTGAAAACCTGGCCGGTGGGAGCGGACGTGCCACCGCTCCCACCCACGCCACGGCCGTCCCCGCCCGGATTGGTCACCCACGCGGAGAGGCCAAGCCTGGCCGGGCGGACCGCTGCGGGGAAGAGGCAGCGGCCCGGCCCGGCCGCCGCTCACATGCCCAGGCCGGGCATCTGGCCGTACTGCGGGAAGCCCGGGAACTGGCCCTGGCCCTGGCCTGGCCCTGCAGCTGGCCGCCGAACTGAGCCTGCGGCTGTATGCCGGGCATCTGGTCGTACTGCGGCTGCATGCCGGGGAACCGGCCGGACTGCCCCTGCCCGGGGAACTGCCCCGTCTGGCCCTGCTGGCCCTGGCCGGTGATCTGGGTGAGCGCGGTGTGCACGAGGGGGGCGATGCGGCGGGCGCACTCGGTCAGCACCTGGCCAAAGGCGTGCGGCGGGATCTGCCCCTGCGCCTGGATGCCCATCAGGATCTGCGGGTCCATCCGCAGCTGCTCCACCACCGCGGACACCGCACTCGCCGAACAGCGCAGCGCCAGCTCCGTCACCAGCAGCGGCAGCTGCTGCATGCCCTGCATGCCGAACGGCTGCTGCTGGCCGAACTGTCCCTGGCCCTGCTGGGCCCAGGGCTGCTGGTTCTGGGCCTGGAGGCCCCAGGGCTGCTGCGGGGACATCTGCTGGCCGTAGGGCTGCTGGGTCTGGGGCTGGCTGATCTGCTGGGGGGGTGTAGACGGACATGCGGGACTCCTCCTTGAGCCTTGCGGGGAACAGACGGGTGAACGGCATCACCGGACACCGGGTCTGCCGACGTGCAGAGCAAACCACCAACCGGCCAAGAACACATTCCGGGACATACCGCCAAGCGGCGGAGCACGGTTGCGGCACTGCTGACGACACATACGCCACGGCCGTCCAGTCCACACCCCAGACGCTCCCCGCTCTCTCTCCCGGTGGGGGCCGGGGGTGGGGGTGGCCGGAGCGTGTCGCCGGGGCCAGACTGGAGGGATGAGCGGGCATCTGTCCTCAGCAGCCATGTCTGGCGCTGTGCCGGTGCTGCTGTCGCCGATGCTCGCCGTGATCGGCCCGCCGCCGGGGCCGGACACGGAAGCCGAGTACGCCTACGAGACCCTGTGGAACGGTGCCCGTGTTCTTGCCCATCTGCCTGGTGACGGCAGCGTGCGCCTGTGGTCGGCCACCGGCATGGACGTCACCGCCCAATACCCCGAGCTCCAGGTACTGCCCGGCATGCTGCCCGCGCCGGAAGCGATACTCGACGGGGAGATCATCACCCCCGGCGACGACGGCCAGCCGTCGATGGAACGACTGCAGCAGCGGATGAACCTGCACCACCCCGACGCGGTCACCCACGCCCTGGAAGACCTACCCGTCCAGCTGATGATCTTCGACATCCTGCACCTGGGCCAGCCGGTCATCCAGCTGCCCTACACCTCCCGGCGAGACCTCCTCGACGACCTCGCCCCCACCGGCCCCCACATCGCCGCACCCGCGGCCTGGCTCGCACCCGCCGCCCAGGCACTCGAGCAGACCCGCGCCGACGGCTACGACGGCGTGGTCGCCAAACACCTCTCCAGCCCCTACCGGCCCGGCCGCCGCACCCGCGACTGGATCAAAATCAAACACCTGACCCCGCACTGACCCGGCGGGCCGGTCGATCCCCGGCCGCCCGCCGACCGATCGCGGCGCCTTCGGCAGAGGGCCTTGCCAGCGGGCGGTGCTGTTCGTCGTCGTGAACAGTCCCCGCGCAGTCCGCCGAATTGCTTCGGCGGACTGCCGTGAGAACGCTGGTCCGCAGCGCTCACCTGCTGCGGGCAGGGAACTCGCGGGCGGGCACGCCACGTGGATCGGTTGGTTCTAGGGGCAGGGGGTGAGGAACACAGCGCAGCAGCCGCGTGAGTTGGGGCGGAATGTTGCGGATGGCCAGGGCGGTGCCGTGCGCGCGGGCGGTCTTGTGCGCGGTGATCAGGGCGCTGAGGCCGGCGCAGTCGCAGAACTCGAGCCGGCCCAGGTCTATGATGACCTGCTCGTGCCGGTGGATGGTGTCGAGGAGTGCCTGGCGGATGCGGGGCGCGGTGGCGATATCGAGTTCGCCGGTCACGTACGCAACCGCCTGGCGGTTGTCGTGGATCACGAGGACATGAGCGCTCATTCCAGGTCTCCCTGCGGGGGCGGCTGGCTGCCCCGTGGGGGCGGGGTGGTGCCCCAGCGGGGGGCTGTGTCAGCCGAAGAGGTCGCGGACGCGCAGGGTGCGGATGGTGCGTCGGCGCTGGGGGCCGTTGAGACTTTCGGGGGCCGTGAGGGGGGTGGGGGGTTTCCACTGGGCGTGGTAGGCGGTCCAGAAGTCGTTCCACGCGGCCGTTTCGGTGGGGCCGTGTCCGGTGATGTGGGTGCCGGGGCAGGTGACGGTGTAACCGTCGGGGGTCAGCTGGACGGACACGCTGGTGTGCGGCATCGCCACCACCTCCATACAGGGTTGTGCAGGGTGATACTGCCCTTCAGTGTGCCGACCCTCCCTGCCGCATACCAGCCCAAACCGACACCCGCTGCCCGGGGCGGGCACCTGACAGCGTGAGCGAGCGTTGAGGCGGGATGTGAGCAATACAAGACCGGGGCGGCGGCACCGCCACCCTTTACCGATACGAGGGTCCGTGCGCGTGCAGCAGCCGTTCCGGCTGGATGATCTCTCCCACGTCCGGCTGGCCGCCCGGCGGGCCGAAAACCCGTTCTTCGACCGCGCCCTGGTCGACGAGTCCTACACCCGGACCGTGTTCGCCGGCCGGGGGCTGCTGTTCCTCGCCCGGCCGCTACCCTCACGCCCGCAGTGGCGCGTCCATCTGGCGTTCTTCGCCCCCGTCGGGGAGGGCGCCTGGCTGGTTCTGCTGCCGCACCACCGCGCCCACCGCAGCCTGGGCGAGGCGCAGGAAGCCTCCGAGGCCCTGGCCGCGGCGATGCACCGCACCTCATGGCACCACGCCGTGGGCCTGTTCGCCCGCCCTTCCCCCACCCGGTCGGTGCTGTGGAACGACGGTGCCCGCGCTGCATACGGCGCTGCGGGATAGCGGCCCCGAGTCCCCCTGCTCCTCCCAGGAGGCTGATGCCCTGGGGCGGAGGTCCGGCCGTGGCTGCGACGGGCGCCCCGGGAGGGGAGGCCGCCAGTTGGAAGTCACGGAGCACGTGCGGCCGGGTTCGCTGGTGTGTTCGGCCATGCCTTTCACCACCACGGGCAGGTGGCCCAGGTGGCGGCTGGAGGGTGGGGTGGGGGCTCTGGCCGGGGGTGGTATCCAGAGCCCCCAGGGGGCCGCTTCTCCATGTGACAGGGGAACACGTCACGCGTCCGTCATCGTCAACGAGTCACAGCGGCGCCGCATCACGCGTGGATGGTGTCCCGCCGAGTGGTGTAGCCGCGATCTTCGCGGTAGCGACCTCCATAGCCTCTCTCAGGTGGAAGCTGGTGGTCATTTGTGCCGATGACACAGGCTGACGAGCCGTCAGGGGAACGGGGGCGGCTGACACCTCTCATTCCTGTCATGACCTGCGGCTTTGCGCTTGATCGCTGCTACACCACATGAGGGGACGTGACCCACGCGTGAAGCGTGCCTTCTCCGCTGAAGCGGCTATAGCCGTGGCTGGATCGCGTCGAGAACGGTCTGCCTGTATGCCGGGGAGGCCGACGGTCAGGGTGGCTCCGCCTGCGTTCCGCCCGGTTCCTCATCATTTCCGGGCTTCCCGGCCGGGAGTGATGCGTCACGGCTCGGGCTGTGGTGGTCGAGGGTTTCGGTCAGTGCGCGGGCGTCGGCGTGGTGCTCGAGCGCTCGCAGCAGCAGGACGGCCAGTTCTTCGTCGGGCCAGGCGTCTTCGGGGACGGGACCCAGGAGGTAGCCGGTGATCCACAGCCGGGCCAGCATGCCCGCGGCCGAGCCGCGCAACGTCGTGAACAAGGCAGGATCGTCCCTGGTCAAAAAGCCCTCCGGGGCCAGTTCCAGATCCTCGACGAACTGCCACGCCCGGGCGAACAGCTCATCGGCGTCATGGTCGGTCTCGGCGAAGCGGCAGGCGATGTCGTCCAGCCACACCCCACCCATCACCCCCGCCGCGTGCAAAAGGTCCCGCACCCGCTCCCCGTCACCGTCCTCGCACACCAGCAGCTCACCGCGCAGCTCCTCAAGCTCGCGCACCAGCGCCTCGATGTCACGCAGCGTCTCCAGACGCAGCACCCGTACCCGGCGCGCCGCGCCCTCGTCACCCCCGCCTGCCGGAGCGGACATGCCCTCATCGTCACCCCGCACCAGGCTCCCCGCACACGCACAGCGGGGCACGTTCCCGGCTGTCCCGGCCAGCGGCTCTATCCCATGCTCAGCCCTGGCGGGACACCAGAACCGGTCACGTGTTCTACTCGAGGTGCGGTGGGGTGGTAGCTCAGCTGGTCAGAGCAGCGGACTCATAATCCGCCGGCCGTGGGTTCAAGTCCCACCCACCCCACACCCACCCACTCGTCGTCGGCCTTCGGCGCACCCTCACCCCAGGCAACACGCCGTCAAGGACACCCCGGAACCAGCCGAGCCGCTCATGCGGGCGGTGCCTCTTCGCCTGCCGGCAGCATCCGGCGCAAACAGCTGGGACCGCGAAAGGGGCGCGGCGGCCGGTCCGTGAGGCGGCTGACTGGGCGGTGTTGTGCCAGGGCCGCCGGATTGCCTCATCTGCCGCATCGGCTCGTAGGGTTCGGTCAGCATGTCTGCCTGACCGTCCTGCCTGAATCTTCGGGAAACCTCTGTATGCGAGCCGACCGTACCGCCGCCGCCCCCGTCATCCAGCACGTGCGGTATCTGATCGCTGAGCGCCCGGATCTGCCGGTGGCGGCCCTCGCCCGGCACGCCGGTGTCACCTCCTCCACGCTGAAGTCCCTGCTGTCCGACGCCCGGCACGGCCCAGGTGAAGAGCGCACCGTCAGCCCGGCAGTCGCCCGGCGCCTGCTGTCGCTCCAGCTGGCCGACCTGCCGTGCCGTGAGCGCGGCTACGGCGGCCAGTCCACCGACGCAGCCCCGGCCATGCATCATGTGCGGGCGCTGCTGGCCGCGCATCCCGCCCTGTCGCAGGCCGCTGTCGCCCGGGCGGCCGGCATGTCGCCCAGCACGCTGGCGGCCGCACTGCACGATGTCGCAGCCGGCCGGCCCCGACGCATCCAGCAAGCCGCCGCCCGACAACTCCTGGCCCTGGACCCGGACCTCATCCTGCCCGCGGCCGCTGCGCGCCGCAGCGACACGATGGATCTGCGGCCGGTCATCGATCACCTGCGGGCCCTGCAGCTGCGCTACGACCGCGCCAGCTGTGCCTTCATCGCCCGCACCGCGGGCGTCAATCCCAGCACCCTGGCCTCCGCCCTGCTGGACCACAGCCGCGACCCTAGGCGCGGCATCCACACCGCTGTGGGCCGGCGGATCCTTGCCCTGGACGAGCTTCCCCCGCCCGCCTGCCCGCGCCGTACCCAGGTCACCGATACCGGGCTGTTGCGGCGCCTGTACGCCCTGTGCGCGGCCGGCTGGACCCTGGGAGAAATCGGTGAGGCCGGCGGCATCAGCGCCAAGACGCTCACCGCCTTCGCCACCACCCCCCGCCCGCGCAGCACACCCGCCCTGCGCGGTGCGGTCCTGGCTGCCTGGGAGCAGCTGTCCCACCAGCCCGGCCCCTCCCCCGCCGCCCGACGGCGCGCCCAATCCAAGGGCTGGGCACCCCCGCTGGCCTGGGACGACGAAACCATCGACGACCCCGCCGTCTCACCCAGCGGCATCCGCAACCCCCACCACCAGCCACCCTGGAACCCCGACCTGCTCGATCACGAGCTGCGTTTCCTCGCCCGCCTCGGCCTCAGCAAAGCCCAGGCCCTCAAACGCCTCGGCCTGGGCAACCGGCGCGCCCAGCGGATACTCACGAGGCTGTCGCACGACTTCCCCCGTCCGGGAGTCAAGAGCGATTCGATGTTCGGCTCGGGTCGTTGCGGGGATGGTGGAGCCTGGTTCGGTGG
>NZ_JBHWAQ010000080.1:0-12051 GCF_042743475.1 Streptomyces sp. NPDC059534 | reverse complement strand
AGGATCCAGCTCCGGCCCCACCTGATCGACGGCTGCCTCACCGCCACCGGTCTGACCCTCGTACCACCGACCCCACCCTGAAAACCTCAGTAGGAAGCTCAATAGTTTCGCCTACCAAAGCGTAGTTCGCACTGAAGAGATGTGCATCGTCTTGGGGGGACGCGATCACGCGAGTCGTGCGCATCAGCCAACTTGCCACCAATGCAGGAATGGTGCGCGACCTCCCTTAGAGGAGTGACTCGGGCGATCGGCGGCGCGCGACTTAGCGCGCTAAGCGTGAGGTGCAGAGGCCCGAAGGGGCGATCCTCCATTTGTAGTGCGGCACAGGGGCGAGAGCAGAGAGGGTGTCGCGCGCACTGTTGGGCGCGTGCTCGCTAGAGCCAAGGCGCGCGCCTGGATAGATGTGCGGATCGGTGTACCTCAACCGTCAGAGCGGGGAACGCGGCAACAGTCTCAGGCGCGCATGCCCAGTCACGCCGCCGGTGATGCGTTCCGCCGCGCGCTTGAGCAGCGCATCGCACGCGCTGCCGCACATTCAGCCATGCATGTTGACGTCTATGTTCCGTTGCAATATACCGCACAAGGTGCCGTACGTAGAGCGTTGCAAGTCTGTGTACAGCTAGGCATGCGCTGGCCGTTGCGAGACCTAGTGCATGCCCACGTGCATGTCCCAATGCTCCTCGACGTTCAGAGCGCCGTGCATGTTCTCGTTCAATACCCAATTCGATTGGGCATGCAGGATACGTTGCAGATGCCGTTGCGTCTCCCCGCACATAGAATGTGCGTTTGTGAAAGTGCAGGTCAGGTACCTGGCGGAGAGTGTGTCCCTCACACAAGCCAGGGGGCGACAAGTGACCCCCAAGTCGCTAAGCGGTCTTGCGTAAGTCCGGTGCGGGATGGGCATACCGGCTGGTGGGAGGGGGTCTCGCCATGCCGATACTGCTGACACTCGAGCCTACGCCGGATCAGAAGAGTGATGTCGAGGGGCTGCTGCGGCAACGGGAATCGTCGCGGCATCCCCGGATGCGAGTGGAGTGTGTGCGGCTGTCTGGGCAAGGCCGGACGGTGTCCGAGATCGCCGGGATCCTGGAGATCCACCCCGTCACGGTTCGTCGAGCCCTGCACCGCTTCACCGCCGGTGGGCTGGCGGCGCTGGCGGACGCACCGCGTTGCGGGCGTCCGCCGAAGGTCACCCGGGCGGACCTGGACGCGATGGAGGAGATGCTCGACACGGCTGCCGAGGACGGCGGCCCGTCCTGGACCCTGCCCCGGCTCGCGGCCTGGCTGGAGCGCGAGCGCGGGGTCGAGATTCACTCCGCACGACTGTCTGCGCTGCTCAGACGGGATGGCTTCCGCTACAAACGGACCCGTACCACCGTGCGACACAAGGCCGACGAAGCCCTCCAGCGGATCACGAAGGATCAGCTGGAGGGCCTGCGGCTGTACGGCTGAGGGCCGAGGCCGGCGAGCTGGACCTCTACTACCTGGACGAGGCGGGATTCGCCTCGACCCTGCCCACCGGATACACCTGGGCCCGCCGCGGAACCCGCGCTGTGGTCTACCAGGAAGGCACGTCCGGACGTCGGGTCAATGCGCTCGGCGCCTTACGCACCGATGGCGGCCAGCCCCGGCTGGTCTTCCGCACCACTACCGGCAAAGTCACCTCCGACCTGCTGCTGGACTTCATATACACGCAGGTCGCGGGCCTGGCTGGTCCTCCCAGCAGCCTGGCCATCGCGTCCAGAAGCCCACGGCACCGACCGTGCACGACCTGCAGCAGCACCAGTCCGGTCCCGGTCCCGGGCGCCACCTGTTACCCGGGACACGGTCATGCTGACCAGCACAGAGCCACCGATAAGGAGGGGGGGGAGAGGAAGATGAGAACAGCCAGCACCCCCCACCATGGGGCCGGTGACCATCCGGCCAGGTAGACGCTGACCGTGATCGTCGTGGTAACGCAGGCAAGCGCGTCTGTACCGGAGCCTGCGTCCGGCACAAGCGACGGCGCGCACAGCAACGCCAGGGCGAGGCCAGCTGCCGCGGCAAGGACCGGGGCCGCCCACCCGGGCAGGCCAGTGAAGAGAGCCAGTTGTGTCCACAGTCCGGCCGTGCCGGCCTGTGCGGATGCGGTGACGCTCTGGCCATTCCCAGGATGATGCGGATCCGCACTCGGAGCGGACGGGCGAACTGGCTGCTCTGGGGGAAGGAGGCGGGTTGGGGAGCCGCGCTGCTCGGCTGACGTCGTGCCGTCATGGCCTGTGCGTCCCACGCCGCGGCAGGCCGGACCTTGAGGGCGCCAAGGCGTCGCTCCACCTGCTCGGCATCCGGCCGGGCGGCTGGGCCGGAGCTCAGCAGCTCCAGCACCAGGTCCTCCAGATCGACGGGGACCTCGGGCCGTAGACGGCGCACGGGCCGTGGCGTATTACCTTCCCTCCAGGGTGTTCCGCGGCCGAACGGCGGCTGGCCGGTCAGCAGTTCATACAGCACGCAGCCCAGGCTGTAGAGGTGGGCGCGCGGGAACTGCGTCATCTTCTCCGTGCCGGCCAGAACCTTCGCGATCTGCGAGATCGCGAAGGTTCTGAGGAGGCCAAGGTTCAGTCCCAGCCGGACATCTTCAGGGAAGAGGGTGATGGCGAGGTGCTGAAAGGGGGCATGGGGGCTCTCATGGGGGTCGCGCGCACCGGCAGCGGGGAGCAAGATCGCGTACCTGGCTTCCTTCAGGACCTTTCTCGGCCAAGGGGCTGTGGAGGAACATGCCGACAGCCATGAGATGTGAGCGTTCCGCGTGGGTGGCACGTCGGTACCAGGGATAACTTGGCAGGGAACTCGTCCCAGTGTCCAGGTGTCCACATCAACGGGGGAACTTCAACGGCGACATCGGATCACCACGTTCGCCCGGCTCGACCAGACTCAGCAGGGCACCCCGCAGTTCAGGGTCGAGGTCCGCGACGCGTTTGCGTCCGCCGCCCGACTGCCGCACCCGTCTGGTCACAAACTGGCCTGCCTCCAGGTCGGCCATGCCCTTGCGAACGGTTGTCCCGCTCACCCCGGCCGCTCGAGCCACGGCCCGACTGCCGCCATGTCCTAGCCCTTGTGCCTCCGAGGCCATCAGCCGCCGCCGCTGTCGTTCGTCCAGGTGTTGGAACAACACCGCGAACTTCACGGCAAGTTGATCACGAGTCTCGTCCGGGATGCGTATACGACACCAACGAGCCCCAACTCTGAAAGCAACACCTTGATGATCGGCAGGCCCTTAACTAACCGAGAGCGGCCTCCATCTCGCGAGGCAGAATCGCCTTGCCACAGGAGCCCCCGATATCAGTAGCATAGCTCCTGGTGGTCAGTGCGCCTTGGTGTATGCTTCGCGGATTTCAGCAGGAACCCGGCCGCGATCGTTGACGCTATATCCGTTCTCCTTGGCCCACGAACGAATTTCCGCCGTGACGTTACCGTCGCCTGCGGCACTCTTCCGGGACTGCGCCTTACGCCGCCCGACCTTTCGGCCGCCCTTGATGAACACATTAAGGGCTTCTGCCAGCCTATCATAGCTCTCGGGGGAAAGGTCGATCTCATACTCTACACCATTGAGTGAAAATGAATGCGTGGTTGCCTCGCTGCTCTCTTCGCCGGTGAGGTCATCAGTGTAGATAGTTACATATTTCTGGGCCATGAACGGATAATACACTACAATCTCGTGCTGTCCACACCTCCCGGTGAATCACCTTTTCCGAATGGCTCCCGCAATGACTCCTTTGAGTCTGAGGCTTGGCCTCTAACGCTGATGGTACGCATCACTGTGATGCCGGTTCCTGATCAGGGCGAAGGCGGAGATTCTCGCGAACCTGGGATCGGCTGAGCAGCAGGCTTATCTGGATGAACCGGAGCCCTGCTCTGCGGTAAACTTTGGCGGCCGCTGGACAGGGAATCCTGGGTCCCTCTTCGCAGCCTCGGAGCAGTAAACCGTAAGACATCATTTCATTTGGTGAGTCTGTGCGACGATTCGTCGGCTAGTGGGAAGCGATGAATGGGTGAAGGTCGATGGAGTACGTCAATCTCGATGCGCAGGTCGGCGACTTGTCAGGGGTCTGGACCCGGCTCGCTACCTGATCTCCGGTGATCTGCCGCTAGTGCTTGCTTCCTCAAGTGGTGGGTATTAAACCCTTGTTGGGGTGGTGGCAGGGGGTGGGTTGTGCCGACGTTGCTGTGTGCCCGGGATGCTTGGGGGCCGGAGGAGGAGAGGGCGGTTACCAGGCTGGCGAGTGCCCGCAAGGCGCCGGCCGATCTCGTGATGAGGGCGCGGATCATCGCTCTGAGCTGGGAAGGCATGCGAGTCGCGGCGATCGCGACGGAGTTGGGTTGTCACGCGAAGACAGTGCGGTGGTGGCTGCATCGGTTCAACGAGTCCGGGTTGGAGGGGCTGGAGGACCGGCTGATCAGCGGCCGGCCCCGGCGGATCACCGAAGCCGAGCGGTCGAGAATCGTCGCCCTGGTCAGACGAGCCCCTCCGGGCCGTCTGACCAGGGGTGAAGACGGTGAACTGGCCGCAGACGACGAGGCGGGCACGCCTGAGTGGACGCTGGAGTCCCTGGCTGAGGCCGCCCGGAAGGCCGGGATCTCGGTGGGCCGGTCCCAGGTCCGCCGGATTCTGCTGGCCGAGGGTGTCCGCTGGCGCCGCACCCGTTCCTGGGTGCGATCGAAGGACCGTGACTTCGAGGGAAAAGGACGCGGATCATCGGCCTCTACACCGACCCGCCCGACGGCGCGACGGTCGTCTGTGCCGACGAGCTCGGGCCGGTGATCCCGCGTACATTCCCTCCGGCACCGGGCTGGTCACCTGACGGCCGCCGCATCAAAGCGGAGCTCGACTACAGTCGCGGGCCGGAGAAGACCTGGGTCTACGGCGGCCTGCGCGTGAGGGACGGACAACAAGTCACCATGACCGCGACCTCCCGCAACAGCGTCTTCTACCAGCAATTCCTACAGAAACTGGAGGAAGCGAACCCGGCCGGGGACATCTACGTGATCACCGACAACCTGTCCTCACACAACAGTCTCTCCACCCGAACCTGGCTCGAGGACCGCCCCCGGATCAAACACGTCTTCATTCCGGTCGGCGCGTGCTGGCTCAATCTCCAGGAAGCCTGATGGCGGATCTTCCGCAAGGCCGCCCTGGCCGGCCAGAGCTTCGCCGACCCCGCGGAGATCACCCAGGCCACCGCCCTCGCCACCGCCCAGCTCAACCAGCGGGCACGGCCATGGATCTGGGGCAGACCCGCCCCACCCACCCGACACCTACGCCGCCACTACATCTACTACCTTTGAGGAACACAGCACTACTGATCTTTTCGTTAGTTCTGTGGATGTGGTGGAGTCGTTGGTGGAATCCTGATGCGGTGTCTTTCAAGCCTTCGCTCGTTGTTCCTCCTTTGACGCGTCCGCAGTTGGCCGAGGCCCGGCGTGTGCGGGCGGCTGAGTTGTTCGATCAGGGACGTTCGGGTGCCGAGATCGCGCGGATGCTGGGGGTCAGTGACGAGAGTGTGCGGCGGTGGAAACGGGTCTGGGAGAAGGACGGCGCCAACGCCTTGCGCCGGCGCCCTGCCACCGGGCGTCCACCCAAGCTGGATGATGCACAGGTCGAGCGGGTACGGGCCGCGTTGGAGCAGGGCGCCCAGGAGCATGGCTTCGAGGCCGATCTGTGGACCCTGGAACGAGTCGGTGCGGTCGTCACGCGGGTGACAGGGGTGACGCTGTCGAAAGCCTCGGTGTGGCGGCTGCTGACCGGCCGACTCGGATGGAGTCTGCAGCGGCCCGAACGGCGGGCGGTCGAGCGTGACGAGTCCGAGATCGCCCGCTGGATCGCCCACGAATGGCCACGCATCAAAAAGGGGCCGTGAACACACGTGCCTGGATCGTGTTCCTCGACGAATCAGGCGTCTCTTTGCTGCCGCAGGTCCGCCGCACCTACGCGCCCCGCGGCCGCACCCCGCTCCTGCGGCACCGGCTGAACTGGAAACGGGCCTCGATGGCCGGGGCCCTGGGCTACCACTCCACCGACCCCGATCGCGGGGCCCGTCTGTGCTTCCACCTCAAACCCGGCAGCTACGACACCACCGGACTCATCGAGGTCCTGGAACAGATGAAGGCGTTCTACCGCGGCGAGCGGGTGGTCCTGGTCTGGGACGGACTGTCCGCCCACTGGAGCCGGGCGATGCGGGCCTGGGTCGCCGAGCAGGACTGGCTCACCCTGGAGCGATTACCCGCCTACGCACCCGAGCTCAACCCGGTGGAACTGCTGTGGTCCTCGCTCAAGAAGCGTGAACTTGCCAACCTCGCCGGCGACCACCTTGCCGATGTCGCCGACGCCACCGAACAAGGCATCCGCCGGATCAACGACAACCCCCGACTGCCCTGGTCCTTCCTTGCCCACACCGGCCTCACCATCCACCCACCAACCCCACAGAACTAACGAAAAGATCAGTAGGTTCTGTCGTCAAATGTCACGCCCACATCAGGAGTGAGGCGAGGGTGACGGCTGCTTCATAGGACTGGGCGGTCTTGTCGTACCTGGTGGCGATCCCGCGCCACTGCTTCAGCCGGTTGAAGCAGCGTTCGACGACGTTGCGGTGCTTGTATGCCTCGCGGTCGAAGGCGGGCGGGCGGCCTCCGCGGCTGCCCCGCCGGGCCCGGTTGCGGACCTGGTCGGCCCGCTCGGGAATCGTGTGGGCTATGCCCCGCCGGCGGAGCCAGGTGCGGATCGCCTTCGAGCTGTAGCCCTTGTCACCCAAGACGTGATCGGGCCGGATCCGGGGTCGTCCAGGTCCGATCCGGGGCACCCGGATCGCTAAATGCCGTGGCGCGGGCATCTGGCACCGGCAGCCGCGCGTGGGGGCGTGTCCATCTGGCGTTCTTCGCACCTCTTGAGGAATCCGCCGTGACCAGGCGGTGCCTGTGCCTTGACGAAGTGGCGGCCGCGGTGTGGGGTGCGGGCCTACGGATCCGGCCGGCGATCTCAGAGGGCGCCTCGGGAACGCCCACGCTGCCGCCAGCCGGAAATCCCACCCGCGATAGGGGCGCGGAGCTTGCTATCGGGAGGTCATGCCTTGCCCGCCCATGTCCTGCCCGGATTCCTTCCCGCTCTGCTCCCTCAGCCGGCGGGCCTGATCGGTCAGGCGCTCGCGCTCATCCGGGTCGCTGGTGCGCTCTGCCAAGTCCTTCATCTCCTCGGCCTTGGCACGCATCTGCTCGGCTTTGCCGCCGGGCTCACCGGTCATGCTCACGATTGACTCCAGGTGCGATAGGAAGAGCGGACGAAGCAGTCGAAACATCCCCAGTGGGCTGCCGCATCCTGGACACCTCCCCCGGTGTGACGGCTTCTCCCGCAGGAACACGGGGGTCTCGCGGCCCGGCGTGGCGGCGCGGGACGGGCGGCGTGATGGTGGAGGAATGGCAGCACTGATCATGGTGGGAGCGCCGTCCCAGAACGGTGGCTGGCGGGTGAGTGTGATGCGCCAGGGATACGAGGACTGGCTGGGGACGGCGTTCAACGAACAGGACGTGACCGTCTTCCTGGAAGTGGCCGGACTGAGCGATCCGGAGGAGGTCCTGGACGACCCGCGCTGGGTCCGGTGGAGCGGTGGCCGGGCCTGGTATCCGTCACCGCACCGGGGTTGACACAAGGAGGCAGGGACTCTGGTCGAGGCGTTGGCCAGAGCCCCCGCACGAGGGCCGCGTCTTCGCGGTGACAGAGATGCACTTCCCGCGTCCGGCATCCTCAACGAGCCACCCGCCCCGGCGTCACGCACGGCCGGATCACCAGACCCCCGGCCGTACGGTCAGGTCCGCCCCGCAACCGCTGAAGACTCGTTCGGACCAGTCGGCACAGATATATACATGGAAACGGAGCATCGCTCTGAACTGCGCTTTTACCGCGCTCGCTGCGTCCGGCAAGCAATAGGTGGCAGGCGGCCGCCCACAGTGACGCTGAGGCTGACATCAGACCGAGCGGCGGCCGTCACGGCCAGCGCCGGTGCGGCACGTGCCGGTCTGCTCCAAGCGGTGCACCTTCGCGAAAGGGAGAATTATGCGTGGGACATCACGGGCCTGGGCCGGCCTGGCCGGGGCTGCCCTCCTCCTGTGCGGGGCGCCGTCCACGGCGCGGGCGGACGGCGCCCCAGCGGCACAGACGGGGCCGTCGAACGTGAGGGTCAGCCCCTCCCAGGTGCATCAGGGCGCGCTGCTGACCATCACCGCGTCCGGCTGCGCCAGCGGTGGTACGGATACGGTCACCTCGGCCGCGTTTCCGGCGGTGACCCTGCCGGCCGGGACTACGACCACCGCCACGGTCACCGCCCGGGTGTACAACACCGCCACCCTGGGCGCGCACACCCTGACCGTGCAGTGCCGCGGCGCCAGCACGAACGCCTCCTTCACCGTCCTGACCGGCACCCCGGCCCAAGGCGGCCTGGGCGGCACCCAGACCCCCAGCACGACGGAGATGGCCCTCGGCGGAACCATGACCGCGCTGGCCGCCGGTATTGGAGCCTTCCTCCTCAGCCGCCGTCGCACCCACCACAGCCGCGCCTGACTCGAGCCGGCCAGGCTGCTCCCGCGCAAGCCGCGCCACCGACGTGCAGTCCCGGACCGAGAGACGAGGCCCGGCCCGGGACTGCACCACACTGCCAAAGGACGCCACCGGCGGCGCAAACCCCCTGCAAGGGGTATGACGCCGCAGAACGGTCTTACGTAGATTGTGCTGATCAGCATGCAGGCGGCAGCCGAAGCGGCCACGTTACAGGCCCAGTGGCTACGCCAAACAGGCGCCTGGATACCGATCGGCGCGGACGCCGCCACGGCTGAAAAGATCCTCACCCAGCTGGAATGGGCTGAATGACAAGGACGGGCAACGGGCCGCCCTGCCGCTCACCGACCGGTCAAGGCCGCCTGCGTGCAGCCCTGGCCGCCCTCGCGATGGCCACCGCCACCACCCATACTCCGATGCGCGGGCTCCTCAACCAGTGCACCACCGCGCTTGCCCCCATCCTGCGGGTGGCGCCGAGCGTGTCTGAAAGATCGTGTAAGTCCGTGATGTGGAAGCCTGGTCTGGGGCTCGGCCTCGGGGCCCTTGGGCCGGTCGGATCGGACGAGTCATGGCAGACGAAGAAGAAGTGGCCAGGTCCGTGGCCGGCGCCGAAGTGGTGGATGAGGTCGTCGAGCGGTTGCTCGACAAAGCTGACGTCTCAGGGGCGGCCCTGCTCGGTGAGGGCGGGCTGCTGACGGAGATCACCAAGGCCGTTCTGGAACGGGCTCTGGAAGCTGAGATGAGTGAACACCTCGGCTACGAACGCGGAGATCTCACAGGTCACGGGTCGGGGAACTCCCGCAACGGGACCTCGCGCGAAACGGTCCTGACCGATGCCGGCGTGGTCACTCTGGCGGTGCCGCGGGACCGCAGCTGGTGAGTTCGAACCGCGGCTGGTGCCGAAGAACGCCCGCCGCCTTGCGGGGTTCAACGACCGGATCCTCTCGCTCTACGCGCGCGGGATGAGCGTGCGGGACATCCGCTCCCACCTGGCCCAGATCTACGGAGTCGACGTCAGCCCGGACTTGATCAGCAAGGTCACCGACGCTGTGATCGACGAGCTCGTGGCCTGGCAGAACCGGCCCCTTGACGCGGTCTGACCGATCATCTACATCGACGCCCTGTGGGTGAAGATCCGCTCGGGCTCGGTGACTTCGAAGCCCGTCTATCTGGCTGTCGGGGTCGACATGGTCGGCGCCGAGGGCGAGGGTGCCACCACCTGGATGGCGGTCCTGTCCGAGTTGCGGAGCCGGGACATCGAGGACGTCTGCATCGTCGCCTGCGACGGCCTGAAGGGCCTGCCCGACGCTGTCACCGCGACCTGGCCCAAGGCCACCGTCCAGACCTGCGTGATCCACCTGACCAAAGCCTCGCTCAGAGTGTCCTCAGTACGGGACCACCCGAAGCTGGTGCCAGCCCTGAAGGCCATCTATACGGCCCCCACCGAGCCGACCGCCGAACAGGCCCTCGACCTGATCGCGGCCTCTGACCTGGGCGAACGCTACCCGGCAATCGTCCGGACCTGGCGGTCGGCCTGGCCGGAGTTCACGCCCTACCTGGCGTTCCCCCCGGCCATAAGGACGGTCGTCTACTCCACGAGCATGGTCGAATCAATGAGCTCTTTCAGAGTGGCCACCGATCGGGTGACGGCTACGTCTGCAGGTGGGAAATCCCAGCCGCAGGTCGGAAACCGGTCAACCCCAGAAGAGCGTTCGCCCTGCGGAGTGACTACTGAAAGAGCTCAATGAACGCCCGCCTGCGCAAGGCCACCCGCAACCGCGGCCACTTCCCCTCGGAACAGGCCGCGTTAAAGGTCCTCTACCTCGCGGTCCGCGAGCAGATCACCCCAAAGCGCGCGACGTGAACCACGTCGCCGCACACTGGAAAGAGGTGCTGAACCAGTTCTCACTCTTTTCGAGGACCGGCTCAGCATCCAATGACACCAGGCGACTTACACAAAATCGCTGACACGCCCGCCGGCCTCGCCTCCTTGGCGGTCGCTACACGCACAGGGCCCAGATCGCCGTACAGCGTCTCGAGGACGGCGATCCGGACAGCGCGTGGCCTGGAGGAAACTGGACCGAACACTTCAGTGCTGGGCCGTGCTGGTGAGGCGGTGGGTTTCGTCGTGGAGTTCGGTGATCCGGTGTTCCAGCGCTGCCTGGTAACGGCGGCCGTGGTGGGCGCAGAAGAGGAGTTCGCGGTTGTGGCTGAAGCGGGCGCGGATGTATGCCTGGGCTCCGCAGCGGTCGCAGCGGTCCTGGGCGGTCAGAGAGGGGCTCATGATGTCTCTCCGTCGGGGAGTGGGGGATGTGCTGGAGCAGGGTGACGAAGGCGTAGCCGGTGTTGTCGGGAAGGCGCTGCACGCGAAGGGTGACCGCGGTGTGGAGATCGCGGTCGCTGATGCAGGAAGGGGCGGGAGCGGGCGAGTCCTAGGAAGAGAGGTCCGCTGCCATACCGGACAGCACTGGCAAGGAGCTCTGCGACCACTTGCTCCGCTGTGCGGATGACTGTCTCAGCGATGGTCCACAGTTCCAGCCGGCAGCGAAGAGCCGTCTGGGCGGCCGGGCCGGATTGGGCGGCTGCCGGGTCAGGCAGATGCCAGACAAAAGCAGGACCGTGAACCCCGCACACCGGAGGCAGGGGCCAGACCAGATCTTCCGCATGCCATGACGGGGACATATTTGTCGACCTCCTCCCGCAGCGGGAACAACGCTCCCTACCACCAAACGCTCGCTCCGCTCCCAGCACGCGGGTAATAGCTACCTACTTCGCTTACGAGTTGGTGCGTGATAGCGGGTGAGTCGTGGTTGCCCTGCTTGTGGCGTTGGTCAGGTGGTGGTGTTGCGGTCGGAGACCAGGGTGGCGATGGCTCGGTAGGTATCGGGGAGGCGGTCGCGGCGGTGGGTCCAGCGCTGGAGCTGCTTCCAGCGTTTGTGGTCGGCAAGGGCATGTTCGACGGTGATCCGTTGCGAGGAGTGATCGTGTCGCTGGCGTTCTCGGTGTTCGACGAAGGGCGCTATTGCTCCTGGCCGTAGTTTGCGTGGTGGGGTGAGGGCCTTGCCCCGATGGTCTCGGCCGAGGCCGAGGTAGCCGTCATCGAGGAGGATTTGGACCAGCTCGAAATGGTCAAAGCATCTGCCGATGCCGGCCGTGCGGGCGGCGGTGACATCGTGCATGCGCCCTGGCCGTAGGGCGTCGGTCCACAAGGTTCGGCCCTGTTCGTCAGCGATGACGGTGGCTTTCATCGTGTTCTGCTTCTTCTTGCCCGATACGAACGCCCTGCGTCCGCCCTGGCCCGCGGGGGGCCGGCGGACCTGGACCTCGGTGGCATCCAGCCGCAGTCGGACATCCTCGGCCTGGGCGTAGGCGAACACGTCCTCCAGCGTTCGCAGCCGCACGCAGGGCCGGTCCGGGACCGCGAACCCCCGCCCCGCCAGCAGCCGACGCACCTCACCGACCGCCCGGGTCAC